>JAYVNB010000229.1:0-33764 GCA_043759365.1 Bacteriovoracaceae bacterium
CCCGTGACCATGATCTCCCATGCCCATCCAGGGCTTCAGGTCGATCTGCGGAGCAGGATCGACGTAAGGCCCTGCCTCAGCTGAATTCGCGGCATTCCAAAACCGAACGATCATGCGACTCTCGTCCCCTTGCACAGGCCCGACACGCCAGTCGATAGACGCGCAAATCCCGGAACTTGGAAACTCAACGGGACAAGAGGCGTGAGCGCTGGCCATCGTCAGCACTGCGAAAATAGAAACGAGACAAAATGGTTTAAACACAAAAGCTCCTCTGAGTTGAATGATTCGAAACCATCAAGGCTGCCAACGCCGCTGCAAAGCGAGGGTGAACGTTCGCTCCAGAACTGTATTCTCAGCAGGCCCGACGAATGTCTGGTCCGTATAAGTGAAGGCAGACATCCATTCTTCTTCGATGAGATAGGCTGCCTCCAACGACGCGTTCCAGACCCGTCTTCCGGCCGCGCGACCGGAGTAAGCCCCCGTCGCAACCTCTCGATCGGACTGAATAACGGGCTGAAGGCGCGTCCCAAGACGAAGGCCTTTACCGCCCGGGCTCCAACCCGCCCCCAAGGTGACGCTTCCGCCACTCCCGCCTCCGAGCCTCGTGCCGTTGGCAAAAGCCCTCGGCGCAAGCCATCGGACTTCGGGAATGACATAGGCGTCCCAATGACCGAACTGCTTCAAGACTGCACTTCCCATGACGATCTGAAATACTCCCTGACCCCGCGTTTCTGATGGGTTCCTGAGGTCGCCCTGCTGGACAGCCTTGCCCGTAGGAAGGACCATCTCAATGAAAGCGAAACCCTTAGGTCGCCAGACAGAATAGGTCCATTCGGGCAGCGCTTCAAAGGCCAGACTGAGATCCGAATCGCTCAGGCCGGAGGATTCAAACTGCCTCGCCTGCACTTGAAGCTTTCTTCGAACATAGGTCGTGCCGACTCCGATCTGCAGCCGATCCGCCAAACGCCATGCGACAGTCAGACGGCTACTCACGGACCAATCCTGACTCTCAGGGGCTCGCAAGATGGAAAGCCCCTGAGCCGGTGCGTCCATGGCGACTTCGCTTCTCGAGAAAGAGGCTGTGAACTGACCTTGATCATCCCCCGTGATCAGCGAAGGAAGTACGGATCCGGCCGAGCAACAGGGGGCTGCAATAGCCTGCAGCGGTGAATTCCCTCCCGCGAAGACGACAGAGATCAGAATCCAGCCTAGGGTCCATTCACGGGGCCGCATAAGGAACCTCCCCTCTTTCGTCGCCCCCATCGGGATCCTTCAGAATGACTCGAACGATCCAATGGCCAGGCATGATGAAGTAGACCTCTGAAATTGAGTAAACCCCTAGGTCAAGCCGTCTGATCTGCACCGGTGAAGAGCCATGCCCGTGCTCCGGCATCCAGAGCAAGACAGAGAGTTCCGCTCGAGGGTCGATCGGTTGGCCCACGGAGCCTCCGGCAGCCCCACGAGCACGAAGCTTCAATTCAAAGGGCTGAGACCCTTCTGCGGTGCCTGCTCCCCAGCTCAAGGTCCCGCACAGTCCGTGACGCACGAATGGAATCGCGCACGGGCCTTCTCCTGACAAACCTTCGGAATGGGTCAGTGTGGGCGTACGGGGCCCCAGATGGTGGAGCAAGGGAGACTGTCCACAAGCGGGGAGCAAAAGAAAGACAGCCCAAAGCAAAAATGAGTTTCTCGCGCCTTTCATGAGCTCCCTCGCTGGATGATGCAGCCAAGCGCCCTCACCCGGCTCCGCTCCGGTAATTTCCCGACTGAAATCGCCTGCAATGCGTCGCGAAGATAGTTGACGTTCGTGGACTCAGCCTGCTTGCTGCCATCCAGACCCCCTTCAAATAATAGCTTTCCTCGCGGTGAAACGACAAAGACATGAGGAGTCTTCAATGCAGCGAAGCGATCGGCCAACTGCGCTCTTTCGTCCTGCAGGACCGGAAACGGTAGAGGGCGCTCCCGAAAATACTTTCCCGTAACTTCAGGGGACTCATCGACATTCGAATGAATTCCCAGAAAACGAAACCCTTTGGCCTGAAAGGCGTCGTAAGTCTCGCGAAGTTTCGCCAAATGGCTGTCCGAACAGGGACACTTGGCAGACAGGAAGATGAAGACTGAAGCGGATGCCGAGAGGGTTGGATCAAAAGTAACGACTCTCCCATCCAGCACCTCGGGGGATTGAATCAATTGGGTGAGATTTGCCGATTCCCCGTCGCATTCTGCGCGAGAAGAATAGAAACTTAAGACAAGAAAACAGGCCAATGCGATTGGCAGCGCACGCAAGGGTGCACAAGGTCGCAAGAATGCAAACATGAGGATCTCCGAAAATCGAGGTTCCAGTTCTTGAGCGGGAAAAGTTGGGTTGACTGACTTTTCAGACGAACTTGGGGGGCGGAGTCGGAGGCTGGAAGCTCACCTTGGTCCAGGCTCTCAGCTCAGATGGGCTCATGGAGGGCGGGAGAACTGACTGCTTCGATTCAAGAGAATAGTTCTGGGGCATCAGAGTGCACTCGAACTTCAAAACGCTCAATAACCGAGGTGAGGCCTGTTCGGAAGTCGACTTCCTTTCACGGATCTCGTGACAAAGTCGGCAAGGCTTCTTTCCCGAAAAAGTCTCAACCGCGGCATCCACGAGCGGGACTGCTTGAGAGGACGCGACGATCATTCGCGCCCAAGCGATCGCCTGCGGCGCAAACCAGTGTCCGCCGAACATGCCAGATATGGCAATCAACGAAAAAAAAGCACCTGCGCGGCGAAAGAGTCGTTCCCAGTGATCCACGAGGGCCAAGCGATAGCATGTGTCAAAAACCTCGGCTAGCGAACTCCTGATGAGGACTGTGATTACTTGAAATTCTCGAAAAGGGCACGCTTGAGCAGCGCTGGCGCTGGCGCATCGAAAGCTTCGGACTCCTGTACGAAATTATCCAGACTCTGCAGAAGGGATGGGTTCGACCGGAGCTGGCTCCCCCAAGTAGAAGCACGCCCCCCCAGAGAGTCATGACCAGGAAGAAGGATTTGGTCAGCCGCCAAAACGCCTTTGAGCAACTGAAGACTCCGGTAATGAGCGCGGGCGTCTCCTCCCGGCAGATCATCTCGCCCCGTATCCCCATCGAGGACGGTATCTCCAGCAAACACGAAGGGACCCCAGACGATCGTCATCGAGTCCGGAGTGTGCCCAGGGGTGTGGATCAGGCGAACCGGAGAAGCCCGCGAAACCAGGGCGGTGTCTTTGGCGACCCGCAGCTCGACTCGCGCACTGGGAGCCGACAGCTGCATGTAGAGAGGTGCACCCAGTTCACTCGAAAGTCTCGCCGCGGCCGACACGTGATCCGCATGAGTGTGCGAATCGATCACTCCCAACCACAGGTAGTCCTTCAACTGTTCACGAATCGAAAGGTAAGTTTTCAAATCCTCGTCCTTGGGATCGATGACGAGCGCTTCTCGGGACGACAAGTTCCAAACCACGTAGGAAAGACACGTCCCGCTTTGAACCGACCTGAGCTGCCAGTCAGTGCTTGGCATGATTTCCTCAGAAACCAGGATCTGCTCCAACGACTTGACGATCGACTCCATCATGACGAACCTCTGTTCCAAGGCATCCGATCCAAAAGTATCGCCATCCCACAGAACCCGGTTGAACCCGCCACCATCAAACCAGTCCCTACGAAAGCGGCTAGGGCCAGAAACTTCCAGCTGATCAGGGAGGCTAGCCCCAAAGAAAGGAGCACGAGCCCACCGGCACCGAGCTGGACCTGCCTCATGAGAGGGAGGGAAACCTCTCTTTCGCCGAGTTCCAGCCCGGGCAGCCCTTCCTCTTTCCAGGCCTGTAAACCTCCCGGGTGAGAACTCAGCCGGGCCCCGGATTTCCAGGTCTGCGCAAGTTTCAGCGCCATCCCGGAGCGAGTCCCACTTTGACAAAGGAGGACGACTTCCCTTTCCTTGAAATGCTTCAGCAGAGCCGGTGCTACCCTCGGAAAATCCGAAAGTGCCACATGAATCGAGTCCCTTACTCGTTCCGAAAGGAACTCGTCGGCTTCCCGGACATCAACCACAACGGGTTTCACGTGGCTCATGGGCAGAAAATCTCATGGAGCGACTGAATGAGTCTCAGCACCTGAGGATTCTGAATCTCGTAAAAGACGAATTTGCCCTCACGGCGGGAAGCGACCAAGCGCTCACTCTTCATCCTTTGGAGGAACTGGGAGAGCTGCGATTGCGACACTGCGCATAGCGGCTCGAGTTCGGTCACGGTGCGCGGCTTCTGGGAAAGGTGGCAAAGCACCTGGAGTCGCCTCGGATGCGCCAGGGCTTTCAATACCCGGGAAGTTGATTCACACTGCTTGGCGAGCGCCCTTGTAGACATAATCATATTATTGATGTATAATATGATTATCTATTTTTGTCAATTCATGTACCCTCTTGGCGATGACTGTACCCAAGGCCCCCCCCCTCCGCCCTTCCCCCTCGTTCGCAAAGATCCTCCTCCCGGTCGGGGCACTCCTGTGCTTGGCCCCTTTCGTTTCATCCGGGATGGCCCTGGTCTTTGGCGTCCTGCTCAGCATGGCCTTGGGCAATCCCTACTTGGAGACGACACGCTCCTGGACATCTCGGCTCCTCGGCCTATCAGTCATGGGACTCGGAGCCGGGATGGATCTCCGAGTCGTCGGACGAGTCGGACTCCAAGGCATCGGATATACCGTCGCGAGCATCACTACCGCGCTTGTGCTCGGCCTCTGGCTGGGCCGAGTGCTTAAAACAGGACGAGAAACTTCACTTTTAATCACCGTCGGAACCGCGATCTGCGGCGGCAGCGCGATCGCGGCCCTTGCGCCTACGATTCGCGCCAAGCCCCACGAAGTGTCGGTAGCATTGGGAACCGTTTTTCTTCTCAATGCGGTCGCACTTTTCATTTTTCCGGCGATTGGCCACCACTTCGACCTGAACCAAACCCAGTTCGGGCTCTGGTCAGCCTTGGCGATCCACGACACGAGCTCAGTCGTCGGCGCGACGCTCGCCTATGGCACCCAGGCGCTCCAAGTGGGGACGACTGTGAAACTCGCACGAGCACTTTGGATCGTGCCAGTGACATTTGCGATGGGCGCCCTTCACGCGAGGGGAGCGAAAGATGTCACTGGCCCCGCCTCCAAACCCAAGCGCCCCTGGTTCATCCTCGGGTTCCTGATCGCCGCCGCCTTGGTCACCTTCGTACCGGAGCTTCAAGGTCCCGGCCACTGGGTCGAGACTACTGCTAAAAGAACACTCGTTTTGACGCTCTTTCTGATCGGAAGCAATCTCACTCAAAAAACTTTGAGAAGCGTCGGAATCAGGCCATTCATCCAAGGCGCTTCGCTCTGGCTAATCATGGCGGTAGGAACCCTCGGCGCGATCCTTGCCGGGTGGATCCATTGAATCCGGACTATTGGCATGATCGCTGGGCCAACGGCCGGATAGGGTGGCACCAAAAAGCCGTCGAGCCCGCGTTGATTCGGCACTTTTCAAAAAAACCACCCACTCAAGTTTTGGTCCCGCTCTGCGGAAAATCCCTCGATTTGGTGTGGCTCCGGGACCAAGGACACGATGTCATTGGCGTTGAGCTCAGTCCGTTGGCCTGCACTCAGTTCTTCGATGAACTCCGCCTCGAACCCGCCATCTCGAAACGCGGCCCGTTCCACTTCTATAGCAGTCCTAGACTCAGCCTGCTCCAAGGCGACTTCTTTGACTTGGAGCCCTCGGAGACCCCAAGCCTCGGAGCAGTCTACGATCGAGGAGCGTTGATCGCCCTACCGCCGCCGCTCCGACTCCGTTACGCGCAGCAGATCACGCGGCTTCTGCGAGGATCCTCTAGCGCCTTGACGGGCGGCATTCTCCAGATCGCCATCGACGGCCTTCCGGCAAACTACGCGAGTCCTCCCTTTCCAGTCTCGGAGCAAGAGCTCAGGGCACTCTATCGCCAGAACTTTTCTGTGACGTGCCTGGCACGGGAGACCCTGGCACTTGACGCCGAGGACTCGCCCTCTATCCAGGAGTCGGTCTATGAATTGACTCTCCTTTCGCACTCAATTGACGAACTTGCTTCGACAAGGACTGAAACGCGTTTCAGTTCGCCCAAATCATCTTAGAGAGGAGCGTAGTCTTCACCCAGTTGATCGAAAAGTCGCCGGACGGATCCACCGCGAACTTACGAAAACCCCTGGTTGCTGCCAGGGGTGCTCCGAAGACAGGGAGTGACAGAAAACGTCCTGGAGCCAAGAACTCCAGGACAGGTGTTCCAGTGCTAGGGTTACGGGCTCCGCTCAGTGGGCATGGATCCAGTCCCAAATCATCTGGACCGCCTGATCCTGATTCAATGTGCCCGAGTTCAATCCATTGAAGGTCTGCTGCTCGATCGCATCCTTGAGGTGTGCTTCGGCCAACGGCTGAGGCCAAAGATTGTGGAGGTCGTTGGAACCTCCCGAGTTGAGCGGAATCAAGTGATCGAACTCGTACTTCGGCCAATCTGAATCCGCGATACCGTACATCTGCGCGACCTTGACCTTCTCGTCATAGCTTACATTGCGGGTACAGTAGGCCACGTGGCCTGCGTACCGATAGCCGGAGAAGTCCGGGTCGTTTGGAGTGCAAAGAACTCCGGGCGTCTTGGCCGGATCCGGCTGCGTGGCCCAAGCCGACGTCCCGAGCAAGCTCAGACTCAGACTCACGATCGAGGGGAGCCAGCCCATGATCAACCCCCACTTCCGCTGGCGGAAGTTCCGAAAAGAGCGCCGTCTAGAATCAAGAAGCCAGAGTCATGTCCTTGGCCTGAAGGGTTCCGGTGGATCCAGTGAATGATCGCGCCATCCGGAGAGGCTGGGTACCGCGATGTGGCCGCGTTCGAAGTAATGTAGTCGCCGCAAGCCTCGACCCTCATCCCCACATGAAGCGCGGGTAGCGCCCCGAATGAGACATTGTAGACGACCTCGAGGGTATCGGTGGACGCCGGGCCCACTTGGATCTCGAAATGAGCGTGACCGCTGTGATTCGGGTAAAGTCGAGTCAGAGTGCCGTCCACGTGCGCACGTTTTAAGGTTTGGTTCGGGGTCGTTGCTTTCCATTGAACGACTTGAGCGTCATCAACTTCGATGAGTTGGCCATGACCCAGACAAGCCGGTACGGGAGGAGTCGAGGCCAGGGCCGGAGAAACCAAGAACACGACGGGTGCGAGCGATCCGAGCAGTTGCGATAGAGTTTTCATCATGAAGTCTCCTTGTTGGCGCAAAGGTAATTCGGGCACGAAGTCTGAGAGCAAAGGTTTCGCCTTTGTAATCAGGCTGAAATCATCCAACACCCCTCTCATCTATTCAAACATGGAATACTATTATGACAATTCGGACTTTAAGGTTCTGCTAGGACACGATTCAGCGCGGCAATTCAAATCCCTAGATTGAAGAGAGCATCTCTCGCTAAAGCTTCGATGCACGGGGTCGTGGAGCAGAACAGGCGGACTCTGCCCCCTAGGGCTTGAATGAATCACCTCCTGATCATTCTTCGGAATTCCAGAAACCCAGAAATTCTCGCAATACATCGTCCGTACAAAACCGAGTTGATCCACAAGTTAATATTCATTCGCTTTAAACCACCTGCACTCTCAATGAGGAATTCGATGACGCTTTCAAAAATCGGCTCCGCCTTGATTCTTCTCGCTCTCACTGCCGCAACTTTTTCGCATAGTGCGGTTGCTGCAGAGGTCTCTCCCCTCATCGTCGCCCCAACGTGCAACTGCCCCCAGAACGCGGAAGATCGCTTCGACTGCACCGGCAGCCCGAGCTCTTGCGATGCGAACGGCGGCCGGGATGAATGCCAGCGCTGCAACACCATCGGCCGCTATCTACTTCTGGTAGCGGCCGCGCTTTCTCAGAACCGATAGCCGATTCCGAGGCTAATCAGCGAGGAGCTGCCTTCGCCATAATGAAATTCGTTGGCGAAACGGGCCCAGATTCGAAAGCGCTCCTGAAACCGCAGGGAGATTTCGTGAAAGACTTCGTACTGGGGATAACTATCGAGCAACCGTGAGCTGGCACCGAGGAAAGTGAACGCGAGAGTGTAATTGCGGTTCAGGGGAAGCTCAGCGCCCAGCTCCACTTCCGCACGGAGGGGAGCGAACCGTACGCTGCTGTCCCGATGCCCTTCGCGGTTCAAGATCCTCAACCCAAAGGCGTCCACGCCGAAGTTCAAAAGTGCTTTAGTACCCCGGCTGTCGAGATTCAGGGTCAGGTCTTTTCCCCACCCGATCGGGTAAAGGGAGGCAATGCCTTCGATCCCGTCGGGCACCCGACGGCGAAAATCCCCGCGCCAGGAGCGCTGGCGAGTGGCGATCGTCAGCCTTCCCACGTCCCTTTCAGTTACCCTGCCTCGGTAGACGAACTCCACCTGAACCATGGGCAAGAATCCGCGATTGTCCTCCGAGTTGGAGGTGCTCCGCTGGAGCTCGATACGGGTCTCGTAAAGGTCGATGACTGTGTTGGGACGATCGCTCGAAGTGTCGTGGATCACATGCTCATAGGCCATGATCACATTGGCTTCGGGACCAACGACCGAACGCTCCGCGAAGACCTCCACGTTGGTCTCGGAAGTCCGATGAGTTCCCAGCACCGGTGTCCCTGTTTCGCTCGGAGAAAAAAGGTTCGACAAAGGAAGGCAAACCACCCAACCCTCTCGAGGCATCATCACCGCTAGAGTCGGGAAGCTTGTCCCAGTGTCTCCGGGCGCAAGAGTGGGCAGAAACGCGAACTGGGCGCCCAACCGTTCAAGTTGACCGAGGCGCTCGTTGATCTCTCCGTCACCGATAGACACCAGGGGGTTGGCCCGAGCGAACTCCCGCACTCGGGCGGCGGCGTCGAGTGAGTCCACGAGTGAAACCTCACCCGACAGGGTGCCCGTGCACACCTGGCTCGCACTTTCGGCCATCTCCTCGGAAGTCCCTCGAACAACGCTGAAGATCTTCCAACCCGAGGGACTGATCGCCCTCCCGAACTCCCTCGACACTTGCTGGACATCGGCGAGCCGGCCCTGTGGCGATCCACCGGAATTGCCGCTAGCCGAGGCGCCCTGGATCAGGACCACTGAACTGACCGCTGAAAGCACTGCGACTACCGTTCGCACCGAAGGCCTGATGAAGAACATATGAAGAGGGTCTTAACGTAAGTAACGCATTGAGTCAAAACACTTTTTACCCCTTTTTACCCCCCCAAGCGGGCGAGGAGATTGAAAAGCGAATAGGTCGTGGGTGTGGTTATGGCGTCAATTGACTACACAATTGAGTCATAGAGGTCTTTATTTTAGTGGGAAACGAGCGAGCCGCAAGATATAACGCGCCGTGACTAAATCACCGGACCCCACTTTTTACTCCAGGAGACTCCCTATGAACCCCCGTATCTTCGTGTTTTCGCTAGCCGCCCTGACTGTCAGCTCCATCGCATTCGCACAATTCCCGAGCCCTTTCTCGCAAACAGCAGCGGAAGCCTATGTTTCGGCAACGGGAAACGAGATGATCCTGGAACTCGATGTCGCAGGACAGGGCATGCCCAGTGGTATCTCCATCAGTCAAAGGTACTTGATCAACCAATCGGCCCAGTTTTGCCGGAAATACACAGTCCTGTCGCCCAACGCACAAGCGACCTACGCTTGTTTCTCGCAAAACATGGACGAGGGCACCGCTGCCGAATTTTACTCCCGAATCGAGACTCCAGAAACCAACGTGCTGTTCCGAGATCCAAACTCAGGCTTCGCATTTCTGGGAGTCAGCTGGGCGGAAAAAAGCCAACGCAATGATCTTTGCGTCGCTACATCCCCGATCGCTCCCGATGCGCCGGTGACCTACAATTGCTATTTCCGCACCAACGAAATTCATGGTCCGATCGGCGGTGGCGTAACGGTTGGCAATTGATGCCTCTGCAGAAGGGCTCCTTGACCGGGAAGCCAGTTACTCAACGCATCTCGCCTGACGCCAGACGCACTCTCCTTGCCTCGGCAAGCTATGGGGAGTTCTTGAAGACTTATACGAAGGTCACCGGACTATCGTACGCAGAAATCGGGCGGCGGGCGGGATTTGCATCGCGGAGCTACCCTCGCGACGTCGCCCAAGGACGTCGACGACTCACCTCCAAGTCATTGCCCAGCCTCCTTCAAGGACTCCGCTTAGATCGCAAGCTCACGCTTTTTTACCGCGCTCTGTTCTACCTGGCACATCCCGAAGAACATCCGGACCGTGCGTCGTTAGGCCTTCTACAAGCAATCGTCGATCGCTCGAAGACCCGTGCTGCACGTCCCACGACACGCCACAACTTCGCATCCCTGGCCCCTTTCAAGGAAATCACGCCAGGCGAAGGCGCTGAAGGTATCTTTGAGGTCTTGGCCGCGCTCGGCAGACCCGACCAGGGGGTGACCCTAGATGAGCTCGCTGCTCAGACCGGTCAGCCCCCCCCTGCTCTCGCCCGACTCATGGAGGAACTTCAATCGGCCTCATTGGTCGTCGCCCATGAATGTCGATTTCTTCCGGCAGCGGGCCATATGAACTTTTCCTGGCTGCCCCATCACGGAGGTGCCCAGTCCCTTTTCTTAACGATCCTGAAACGAAACCTCGCGGCAGCGGCGAATCACTATCACCGCCAGGAAGCTCTCTTCTCCTGCACCGCCCTTTCCGTTTCGCGCGCTCGGCTTCCGGCTCTGAAGGAAGAGTTGCGAGAACTCATTTTGAAATTCGTGGATCGAACGATCGAGGATGAAACCGCGCCCGATACGGTAACGTACCTGGTGACCTCGATGTTTGAGTCGCGCTTGAGGTAAGCCAAGTGCAGGAAAGCCTTGTTCCACACCGGAAGCTCTCGAAAATTCAGAAAGAATTACTTAAGACTCCTGGCTCAGGCAGAACAACATCAAAAAATAGCTCTTTCGCGGAACTCCCCGTATAAGAGCGACTTGACGACAACCATCGCCCCCACCGAAACCGTCGCTTGCCGTGTTTGTGGATTGCTGCACGAGTTGCCGCACCTCGAGTACGGGCAGGTCGCCGAATGCTCGAGGTGCAGCCACGGACTGAGTCGCAAAACTCCCCAAAGCCTTCTTCTGACCACGGCCTTCTCCCTGAGCGCCCTGCTCTTTTACCTTCCGGCCAATCTGTTTCCGATCCTGCGAATGAGCATGTTTGGGCAGGTCACCGAAAACACCATTTTCACGGGAGTCATCCGGTTCTATCAGGACGGAGATTATTTCGTCGCAGTGGTCGTTTTCCTGGCGAGCATCTTGATCCCGTTGCTGAAAATCATCGCGCTCATCGCGCTGGTCTTGACGACCTATTTTCGTTCGAGAACCGCGCAATCGCTTCGAACAAAAATCTACTTGGCGGTCGAAGTGCTGGGCCGCTGGGCGATGCTTGATGTATTCGCGCTCGCAGTCTTGGTCTCCTTGATCAAACTAGGACGAATGTCGTCTGTCATCGCCGGCCGAGGAGCGCTCGCCTTCGTTTTCGTCATCACTTTCACGATCCTTGCGTCGGCTAGTTTTGACTCCCATTTGATTTGGAGCGAAGAAGAACCATGAGTGAGCATCCCAAGGCTGTCATCAAGAACCGAAAATGGCCCTATCCCTTCATTTGGATGATCCCGATCCTCAGCGCTGCCTGCGCAGGCTTGTACTTTCGGGACTACCTTGCGAATCACGGACCTGAAATCGTTCTCGATTTCGCGGATGCGAGCGGTTTGCGTGTGGGTGAAGCAAAAGTCCTCTATCGGGGAGCGGAAATCGGTCGTGTCACTTCGATTGAGCTCAGTGCTTCGAAGAGGCGCGCTTTGGTGCACGTCCAAGTAGACAAACAAGAGAGCATCTTTGCAACGAAAGGTGCGACCTTCTGGATCGTCAGGCCCGAAGTCTCTGAAACTGGATTCAGCGGACTGGGAACCCTTTTCAGTGGTCCCTACATCGCCGCTGTACCCGGCGAAGGCGAGGAGACCATTGACCGGGTGGAAGGACTCCCGAGGCCACCGCGGGCTTTTGAAAGTGGCGTGACTTTCACACTGACCGCGAAACGCATGGGCCACGCCCAGGACGGCTCCCCTGTCTTTTATAAAGGAATTCAAGTGGGATCGGTCCAAAAGGTAGCGCTCTCCCACGAAGCGGACCACCTCAACATTGAAACGCTCATCTGGACCCGATATGCGCCCCTCGTTCGACAAAACTCCAAGTTCTGGGTCTCGAGCGGCTTTTCCGTAGATGGTGGAATTTTCAGTGGGATTCAAATGAAACTGGACTCCTTCAAAACGCTCACCTCAGGGGGCGTCACTTTCGCCAGCCCCGAGAAGGACCTCCAAGCACCCGCAAAACCAGGGACCACCTTCGCGATTGAAGACGATCCGAAGAAGGAATGGGACCTCTGGGCGCCGAAAATATCGATCGGCATCCACTCCGGAAACACCGCACCCAAGTCCGAGCCTCTCCCCATGCCAAAAAAAGAGGGGCAAAGATAGGCGCTCGGCTGATCCTACCCCGACTCCTTCTGTCGAGCTGCGCTCATCGCTTCGTTGAAATGCGAGTAGAACGCTCCGTAGTTTCCGGTCGACTCCGCGAATCGCAACTGCTTCACGCGTTCGGCGCAGATTTCAGTGCCCAGGAGGGATGAAGTCCTCGAGCGGCATCGCCATAGGATCATTGACCTGGCGCGCCCCCATCAGTTCCGTCCGGACGTAAGGCGGAATGGGTCCGAGCAAGTGGGTGGCAATGGTCGCTTCGCCATCTTCGAGTGAATAGGTCGGCGAGAGCAAACTCTCATTTCGCATAATGCCCGCATTGTTGATGAGCAAGTTCAAGCGCGGAAATTTTTTCTGGACTCTCGATGTCCAATTCGAGCGGGATGATACCGGGAGTGGCAGCAGTCACTTTCTCCAGCCTAGATCGCCGCCTCCCCGCGATGAGGACTTGATTGCCCAAAGAATGAAAGCGCTCCGCCAGCGCGCGACCGATGCCCGAAGCGCCCCCAGTGATGAGCATCGTATTTCCAGTCAAATTCATGCGTGATCTCCTCCTTCTTATTTTGAATCAACTCTTGAAACCGATGCTTTGCGAAAGCTCCGCCAACAGCGATGGCTGAAACCCTTTCCGACGGCTTCCGCGATACTTTTGAAGGTTACGGACTCCTCAGCCACTCTGTGAGACCCATTTGACGCCTTGATGCCGGACCGAAGGTCCAGCAGTATGATTGCGCCGGAAGCGCGTCGCAGCTCAGTCGGGAGTATTCGCGCATGTTCGGTGACTCCCCGTTACGGGATGCGCTGAATGGCAGGAATGGCAGAAAATCCAAGGACACCGCCCCAACGACTTAGGAATCGACTCCGGTATTGACCGAGGAACTCCACGGCAGCTTCACTGTGAAGACAGTACCAGACTCAGACTTGCTGACCATCGCGACCTGACCTCGATGAGCTTCCGTGATCCCTTTCACCACGGTCAGACCCAGGCCCCAGCCCTCGGAGGTCTTCGCATTGCGAGCACGCTTGAACTTCTGAAACAAATGGCCTTGGTCCTCCGCAGGAATCGCTTTTCCTAGATTGTGGACCGAAACTTCGACCGAGTCGGTAGTCGTCTTCAACTCGAGAGTGACTTGGCTTTCAGGCGGAGAAAATTTCAAAGCATTTGTGACCAGATTATCGAGCACCCTTCTCAGGGCTCGCTCATCCCACTGACCCACCGCCGATCCGGCAGAAATCAAACTGACCCGATTTCCCTGCGTGAAATTCATCTCGTCCGCCACTTGGGTCAGGATTAGGTTCAAATCGCAATCCTTGAGCTCCAGTGCCAGGTCCTCACCGGCACGCAGACGGCTCGCATCCAGAAGTTCATGGATCATGCGATCCATCCGGTCCATGGCGTTCGCGATGCGAGTCGCGGCGGCCATTCTGCGATCTTCATCACTCGGGTTGCGGAGCAAAAGCTGGGCGCTCAGCTTGGCGGAGGCGATCGGTCCCCGAATGTCGTGGGCCAGCGTATGAGTGAGCTTCTCCTGAATGTCTTGAAGGGTATCGTTGAACTGAGTGGCGGCATCGTTCACGGCTTGTTCGACGGCGCAAATGATGATCTCCCGTTCGACTGGGGACAAGGGAGCCTCCTCCTCCATGAAGTCGAAAATCACCTGGCGGAGGATGTGGTATTCGAAAATGAGTTGGTCCATCGTATAATCGAAGGTCGCTGCCCGCTCCCGACCATGCTTTTTTCCGACTCGGGTGATTTCCTGGCGATCCCGCCTAACCCAAACCGCGGTCCGATCGCTGTTCCCGGAAAGTGCGGTCGCGATTTGACCCAGAAACTCCGGAAGCGAATCCCGGAGGGCCAGCGAGCTCTGGTGAGTAGCTGCATCGACTTCCTCTTTGGCGCGGGCTTCCCAAGCCGCCATGATCCGGTCATTGAGTCGGACAAGTCGCTCAGAGGCTTGATTGGGCATGGTGCATGCGTACCTTCGAGAGGTAGAGGGATCAATTTAAAACTAGCCGAGGCTTCGGCCCCTCCCCCTTAGAGAAAGCGTCGAATCCATTTGAGCTTGGTGGCAGTGTACGGGGCATAGCGGATCGGGATGTCCAACCAGGTCGCCTTGCTCAACACCCCCTTGAAGTGGGTGAAATTGTCGAAGCTTTTCTTCCCGTGATAACTGCCGGTGCCGCTGGCGCCGACTCCCCCGAACGGCAAGGTCGGGATCGGCATATGCATGATCACTTCGTTCATACACACCCCCCCCGACGAGGTCTCTTCCAACACACACTCCTGAGCCCTGGTCGATTTCGTGAACAAATACAACGCCAAGGGCTTGGGACGCCTGTTGATGAACTCGATCGCAGCGTCGACCCCGGAAATCGGAAGCACAGGTAAAATAGGTCCGAAAATCTCTTCCTGCATGATCGGCGATTCCGGACTCACGGAACGAAGTACGGTCGGAGCGATGTAACGCTCGATCGGATCGAAAGCCCCCCCGCAGACCTTCTCCCCATCTCCGAGGAAAGCGATGAGACGCTCGTAGTTGCGCGAGTTCACGATACGGCAGTAGTCGGGACTCTGCTTGGGTTCTTTTCCATAAAGCGAGAGGAGGGCCAAGCGAAGCAGCTCCGTGAACCGCGCTTCGACCGAGGTCTCCACTAGAACGTAGTCGGGAGCGATGCAGGTCTGACCCGCATTCATGAACTTGCCCCAGGCCACCCGGCGTGCCGCGACTTCAAGGTCGCTATCGGCAAGAACGACCGCGGGGGACTTCCCCCCTAACTCCAAAGTCACGGGCGTCAAGTGCTCGGCAGCCTTGGCCATGACGATTTTCCCGACTTTACCGCTCCCGGTGAAGAAAATCGAGTCGAACTGGAGGCCGAGGATCTCCTGGGTCTCCTCCACTCCCCCTTCCAGGACGATAACCGCTTCGCGGTCGAGGTACTCGGGCACGAGCCTGGCCATCACCGCCGAAGTCGCGGGAGACAGCTCGGACGGTTTCAAGACGGCAACGTTGCCCGCAGCCAGCGCTCCGACCAAGGGCGCCAGCAGAAGGTTCACCGGATAGTTCCAAGCGCCGATAATCAACACCACGCCCAAGGGATCAGCTACGATCCGGCAGGTTCCCGGCTGATCAATCCAGGGGGTGGAAACGCGCTCCGGACGCATCCATTCCGACAAATGCTTCAGAGCAAAATCAATCTCTCCGATCACGAGCCCCTGCTCGCTGACCACGGCTTCAAAATGGCTCTTACGGAGATCCTTCCAAAGCGCTTGGTCGATCTCGGACTCCTTCTCCACCAAAAGCTTTCGGAGGGAACGGAGCTGAGCCACCCGCCACTCATAGGGCTTGGTACGGCCCGAGCGAAACGTCCCGCGAAGAGACTCAACCTGCTCAGCTCGTGTCATGGCTTCACCACGACTTCTCCGCCCATGGTCTTTCCGTGAATCGAACAGTGGTAAAAGTAGTGGCCGGGCTTGGCAAAGAGGATCGGTTTGGAGGAGCCTCCGGGAGCGATCAAGCCTGTATTCAAGAAATTGTCTGCGCCGCTTGCAATAGCCGCATGCCGAGTCAAGGCGGTATTCTTCCAGATCACGGACTGACCGGCCTGAATCTCGACCTTCTTGGGCGCGTAGCCGAGACTCTTCATCTCGACTGTCACAGCGGGCATCGTGGGCATCGTGGGCAGCGCTTGCACTGCCGAAGCAGCGTGCGTCGCCGCCGCACAGAAAAGGCTCAGAACTAGGGTCGCTGCGTGGGATTTTAAATTATTCATGTCGTTTTGTCCCCCTTCAATCAAAAGGTCTTTAAATATCGGGTCAAAGATTTCTTGTCTTCGAGCGAAAGCTTCGAACCAAATGTGTGACCCCGGTCTTCGATGAAATCAGGGCAGGTGTTGACCTCGAGCATCTTGGACATCATGGCTTCCATTCCCGCTTCGCGGCGTCGATTGACGAAACTCTTGAACTGCTGGCGCGGGTGCCCTTTCAGGACCCCGTGGATATAGGCCTTGAACAGCTCCCCTATGCTTTTGGGGTGGAGGTTCATCAACAGGTTGATGGGAGTCCCTTTGGGTATCCGGAGCAGTTTCAAATCCAGGTCGTCAAAGCCCTTCAAATACTGTTTCAGTCCCGGAAAAATCTCGGGAAGCGAAGTTTCCTCGCTTGTGACCTTGATGGACTTCGGCCCCAGGCGATGCTCGGGAGTCAGAAGCTTGTCCATCGCGTCTTCAAAAGCGACAAGGCGTCCCTCGATCGAAGGGTCACCATTGTAGAGCCCTACGGAGTTGTTGTGGAGAAAAGGCGCCGTCGCCCAGATGTTGACCAAGGTCGGTGTCCGGTAAAACGCAGTCATTCCTCTCCAATGGAGATCGTGAATCCCGGTCAGAGGGTTGTAGAGGGGGATCTCGTTTCCTGCAGCATCGTGATCCGTCAGCTCGACCACCGGGGCTCGAAGGTCCTTGTAGGTCTGACTCGACATCTGGCCCCAAGTCGAGCCCGCCTGGGCGTTGGTGCCTTCGGCCCGCTGGGCATTGGTCCCGACTTCACTGACCAGGTGGCGCTCATCATCTGAAAGGTAGTTATCCTTCAGGAAGTCGGGCTTGAGAACGAGGTCACGCCAGGCGTTTCTCAGTTCCTCCGGACTCCGCTCGCGGCGATCCGGTTTCTTGCTGCTGTGGCATCTCGCGCAATTGTCGGCGAACACAAGCTTCCCTTGTTTCAGCTTTGAAGCGTCTTTCTCAGCTGAAGGGAGGGGGAACGAATCGTAGGACATCAGGAAGGTCGCCATGTTCGGCATGCGGCGCTCGGTCTGCATCCAAGGACTGTTCGGATCCTTTCGCACTTCACCTAGGATATCGAACTCGCGCGGTTTGAAACCTCGCTTGAAGCTGTCGGCCAGGTTGAAAGGGTTGATCGGCCAAGTGGAGTACCATTGGTCATGCATCATCCCTTCGTTCACGTAGACCCGGACCGAAGCCATGATCACACTCATCGAATCGGCGCCATCCGTCAGGACATGCGGTACCGCAAACGTGGGGTGCTCTACCGTCCCACCGAGGGAGCCTGTGATGTCGTCGAGCTGGACTCCGGCGTTCTTGTAGATCGACTTGATCATCGTGGCTTGCGCTGGAAGGATCGCCTCGATGTGCTTTTCCTGAAGCCGGTCGCGCAGTCGAAAAATCGAATTGATGTTGGTCGGGTTATTGATGAAATCACTTGGAAACCGCGAGGTCTCGCTCGTACCCGGCTCTTGGGTCTCGAGGTATTGGTGGATGAAGGAGTGGGAATCCGTATCCTGGGCGAATACCAATCCTTCGTGAAGGAACTGGTTTCCGATGGCGGAAGTGAGGTTCTCCCACTTGGGTTCGTTCGGATCCAGGGGAGGCTTCGTCGGATTGAAACCGATGTGGCAGAACACGCAGCTCATCCCGACCTTGTAGGGCGGCTCGACTGACCCTGGGTCCTTCAAGTACTTCTGGATCGACCACTTGCGGGAATCGAACTTCTCGTTCTTGAAAAGCTGAAGCCCGATAATTCCGCTCGAATACCCGAAAACCTCGGGATCCCAGGTCAGCGCTCCATCCTTCATCCGGTCGATCTTGAATCCGAATTGGTCTGGACCATCGGCGGTGACCGCATCAGGATCGTTGATGATCCCGAGCCGCTTGAATCGCTCGGCGCGAGGGATCGTCGTCAGGATTCGGAGCACGTCGATTTTCACGTTCGTGTAATTGTGGCGATTGCCGGTCGTTTTGGCCAAGTCTCGCCAAAATCCCGGATTGTCTACCCCGACCCACCAATGCCAGGTATCCATTCCGTCCTCGACGGCTTCCGCCGGTAGCCCATAAAGTTTTTGGGCCTGCTCTCCATGGATCCGCCGGTAGTCATCGTAAATCATCTCCCCTTTTTGGACAGGACGTCCAAAAGCGTAGTCAAACGAAGAAAAGTCGCCGGTAGGGCTAGGCGAAGGCCGGGGCGAGGCTGCTTGAGCGGAGCTCACGAGAAACATCGTGATGAGGACGGTTTTCTTATCCATTTTTTCCCTGCTTGAGTGAGGCGACGGCGCTGGAGTTGCAAAGGGCGGACCGCGTTCGTATAATTACCCCGGATAGCATCTCTCAGAGGAGTCCCTATGAAGAAAAATGTCGCACTGGCGCTGTCCGGTGGAGGTGCTCGTGGGGCATATGAGGCGGGAGTCCTTCGGGGAATCGCTGAACTGGGCTTATTTAAGGCCTCTCCTTTTCAGATCATCACGGGAGTCTCAGCCGGAGCCATCAACGGAATGGCCCTGGCAGCGCACATCGAAAACTTTGACTTGGCCACCCGCAAACTCTGGCAGACCTGGGAAAAAATCAGGGTTCAAGATGTTTTTCGAACCGATCCACCGGCGCTGCTCAAAACATTCGCCACTTTTGCCAAGGACTTCAGTTTCGGCCAATGGTTCGGAGGCGGCAATGTCACCCACCTCCTCGACTCCTCACCCCTGCGTTCGTTCCTGAAAAAAAATATCGACCTATCCCAAGTAGGCGCGAACCTCCGGGCGGGCCGACTTCGGGCGCTCTCGCTCTCGGCTACCGACTACCAAACCGGGAGGCTCGTGACTTTCTTCGACGGTGACCCCGGGATCCGCAGTTGGGATGAAGCCGCTAACTGCGGAGTGCGCACGGACTTGAGCGTCCGGCACATCATGGCTTCCACAGCGATCCCGATCTTCTTCGCGCCCGTGCGGATCGAAGACACAGAATACGGGGACGGCGGAATCGGAATCCGCTCTCCCCTGAGCGATGCCATCCACTTGGGCGCGGACAAGATCTTCGTGGTGGGTTTGCAATACTCACCCGCCAAAAAACCCGTGCGCGTGGGTCGACACGCGGCGGTTAATTTCGGGGATATCGCTGGAACCGTTATGAACGCGCTTTTTACGAACTCGCTCGATTCAGACCTGGGACGCCTCGAGGAGACCAACCAGACCTTGACCGAATTGAACGCCCACCGAAGGGATTACCGGTCAAAAACCGTGCGGATCATTCCATCCTACGTCATCCATCCTTCACAAGACCTGGGAACCATCGATGCAGCCCAGTTTTCACGCCTCCCATTCCCCCTCCGGCATCTGCTCAAGGGACTCGGCGTTTCCGAACAAAAGGGATGGGATTTGCTGAGCTACCTCGCCTTTGAAAAAGGATACGTCGGCGTCCTTCTCGAGCTGGGACGCCAGGATGCCCACTCCCAAAACGACGCCATCCTCAAGTTCTTGAGCGGCGCATCGCCCTCAACGGCTTGATTGCGCGAGCGTTTCGGTGATCGACCGATGTCAGAGGCCGTAGACTCCGAGCTCGGTGCTGAACAGATCCTTTTGGATCCGGGCGAGCTCAACGAGACCTCCGACGGAGTTGGCGTCACTGTGACCCAAGGTGATTCCGTTGATCAGCGAAGCGCGAAGTCCCCGTGCGGAACGCTCCTCGTACTTCGCACTCAACTGATCAAGGTCCCTTTGCGCTTGAGTGAAAGCTTGAAAAGCGTGTGAACAGGAAAAGGCACTGAACACCGCGCTCATCTGAAGGCCTGTGATCGTGGCTACCGACCCGGCGACTGCGATGTTCCCGACCTGTCCGATCGCAGCGAATCCAGCGACGGGCAAAAAGGGAATGGTGACGCTGGCGATCACCAGGGCGCCCGAAACGAATTCAACGCGACCTGCATCCCGGGAGTTCGGCGCTTGGGCTTCGATCCGGGATTGTTGTCCGGCAATCAAGCCGGGAAGGACTCGCAGATTGAATTTGGCCTCATGGTCCAAGGCCCGGAGTTCGCGAGCCACTGGACCCAAAGGGGCCGCGTGAGCCGCTTCGCTTGCCACTCCGAGACTGAAGAGCGCGAGAACAACTCCCGATCCTACTTTGTGGTTCAATTTCATGGCCTTAAATTCTCCGATGGGTTGAAGTTCGACTTTTGGACCGTCGACGATCCGGACCCTGTCGTATACCTGACCATTTTATTGGTATAAAAAAACTACTCGGATCCTTGGCCTGCTTTCGAAACACCATTTCCAGGCTTCTTGGGCGACTGACCCGAGTCGGGTTTCGAGGAGGCTCTGCCACTGACACTGTGACCAAGCACTTTCTTGGACTTCGCCGGCAGCCCCGTGGTCAAGGCCAAGGGCGCCTGACCTTTGGGAAAGCAGGAGACTCGCCCTAGCCAAGCGGCGTCGAATTTTCCGTTCTCGCTGTTTAGGCAGCTGTAGGCTGCGGTGACATCGCATTCTCGGCACCATGAGTCGTTCCGTAGCCCACCAAACTATAGGTTTTCAGCGGATTGACGTGACACTTCTGGCAAGACGAAGGATCGGCCGGTTCCTTCTGAAGGCGGTAACGGTTCCCCCCGAGTGGATCCGTTTTCCAGAGCGCACCCGTTTTGGGATCGGTCGACTTGTCGACCGATGCGAAGGAAAGGGCCAACAGGGTTCCTTTCTTGAAAGCGTCCATCGACTCCGCAGGAATCGCGGGCTCGTTCGGACCGGCTTTGCTTCGAGGGAGATTCAGCTGGATGAAGAAGTCTTTTTTTCCCGTCCCTGGAACATGAATCAGGGCCAGGGCTCCTGACTGGTCGGGGTTCGCGCCGCCTTGCGCCCGTGTCTGACCGGTCGTCACAGCCCACTTATTCTTTTTTGCGATCTCGAGGATGTCGGCAGGAATCTGGATCTCACCCGATTCAACGGTTCCATCCGACTTCACTACGCGAAGCTCGGGCGGAAAATCCGCGGCCTTGGGTCCGGGATTTTGCGAAGCGTATTGTTCATAGGACGCTCTCCTGTACCGCTTCGCTTCGATGAGGGGAGCCAGGCAAGCGGGGGGAGTGGCCCCAAAGCAGTGCCGAATCAACTCCAGCTGCTCCTGGGCGTCGGCATCCACCGCGGCTTGTGCGTTCTTCCAGGCCTCGAGGGCTGCCGGCGACTTGTCTTGAGGACAATTCGTTTCGCCAGCGCTAGCCGAGTTCAAGGACAAGAGACAAGTCACCGCCAAAAGGAGGGGTCCACGCAGACGCATGTTTCCCTATCGGGAAAGGTGACAGGGAGCTTGACCCCGTGTGAGCTGGGTGTCTGATCTGGGCAAGTACTCCGTCCACTAGGACGTGGCTTTCAATGCCCCTGATAGCCCGGGAGCGAGGCGGCGTCCGGAGAACGGGCGAGAGCCGCCCCCGCCTGAACAGCGGCGCCGAAGTCCGAATCCAACGATGCCCGGGAGATGCGGGTTCGAAAGAAATTCGCCCAGAGAAAACTCGCATAGGGAGCGTTGGTATCCGCGTACGCGGACGTCTGCTTGAGGACAGCCCAAGCCAGGCTTCGGTACACGTCATCCGCGAGGAGCGCGACGGTGGAAGGCAATTGACTGGTCGAAAGTGGGCCGCGACCATTTTCATCAAAAAGATAAACGTGCTGCGCACTTTCCATCTTGGCCCAGAAATCAGCTTCGGTCAAACCGGAGTCATCCCCTTGGATATCGAGATTCATGTGATCCACACCCGCCACGAGAAGGGCCCGGGCCAAATGATGATGGTCGATCATGTAAAAAACATGACGAGGTCCGACCACGGTCGGGATCGTATGCTTTTTGAGAAACTTCTTGAGGGCGTCCGGGGCCAACGCTTCGACGGCGGCCTGCTTTTCCCGAACTTCCACCATCCCGACCGAAAACTGGGTCGGGTGCGCCCCCAAGATGGAGATGCTGCAGACGGTTCCTGTAGTCGCCTCCGGACCGCAAGGCGCTACGCCGGCAAAAGCGGCGGAAGCTTGAAGAAAGAGTCCCATCCATCCGACGAAAGCAAATGAAGTGTTCATGGACCGGAAGCGTTTCATCGCTTCCGATTTGAGTCAATGCGCGACCCGATGACGACCCCTGTCCCAATTGAAATCAAACCTCGGCTATCTCAAATGGTGCCGGATGCTGGTGACTACGGTCCCGCGCTTGAACCGAAGAGCGGCGCGCAAGAAAATCGCGGTCTGGTTGTGCAGGAACTGGTGATACCACTTGGAAGTGACGAACTCGGGGATGATGACCGTGATCAACTCGTCATGGGTCGTGCGAGCGACATCCTCGACGTAGCGACAGATCGGCGCAATCACGGAGCGATAGGGTGACTTGAGGACCACAAACGGGATCTCAGGAACCCACCTCTGCCACTCCTGCTTCATCCGTTCGGTGGCGATCGGGTCGAGCTCGACGTAACAAGCGCGGACGTCGCGCGAGATCGATATCGCGTACTTCAGGGCGTCCACCACTCCCGGATGAATTCCGGACACCGGGACGATCGCGGTATGACGAATGGGGTCCAGGCTGGAATTGGGGCGGGAGGCCACTCCGTAAGCCAACTGCGTAGCGACCGAAGTGTAGTGCTTGTGGATCTCTCGGAACATCAGGACCAGAATCGGGATGAGGACAATCACCATCCACGCCCCATGGATGAACTTGGTCGCTCCGATCACGATCAAAACGAGGAGCGTCGTGAGCGCGCCGACCAGATTGAAACCCAGGGATTTCCTCCAATGAGGTTCGCGGAGTTTGAGATGATGGACGACCATACCGGCTTGCGAGAGCGTGAATGAAAGGAAAACACCGACTGCATAAAGGGGAATCAGGTGGTGAGTCTCCCCCTTAAAGAGAATAATCAGCGCCATGGCAGCCAGACTGAGGCCCACGATGCCATTGGAAAACACCAGTCGGTCCCCCAAGCTCGCGAGCTGACGCGGCAGAAACCGGTCCTTGGCGAGAAGGGATGCCAGCCTCGGAAAGTCGGCGTAACTCGTGTTGGCGGCGAGGAACAAAATGAGCGCCGTCGTGGCAGGTACGATGTAATAGATCGGGCTGTTCCCGAAGATCGCATGAGCTAGCAAAGAGACCGTCGTCTCGCCCTCTTGCGGCATGATGCCATACAGATGAGAAAGCGCTGTGATCCCCAGGAAAAAAGCGCCAAGGATGAATGACATCCACGCCATGGTCACTTTCGCGTTGCGCTGCGAGGGAGCCTCGAACACAGGGATGCCGTTGGAGATCGCCTCGATGCCCGTGAGGGCGGAGCATCCAGAGGAGAAGGCGCGGAGGATCAGAAAAATCGGCAGCGAGGGATAAAGCTCGTGGACGATAGGATGCACTGCCACGACATGGCCCGTAACTACCTGCCAAAAGCCCGCCCCGATCATGATCAGGAACGAGAGGATGAAGGCATAGGTGGGAAGTGCAAAGATACTGGCCGACTCGCGAATCCCACGGAGGTTCAAAAGCATGATGACCAAAATGATGCTGCAGCCGATCATTTCTTTGTGCGCCCCGATGAACGGGAACGCAGAAGCGATGTTCTCGATTCCCGAGGCCACGGAAACTGATACGGTGAGAATGTAGTCGATCAAAAGCGAGGCCCCGGCCACCAAACCCGCGTTGGTCCCTAGGTTCTCCTTGGAAACGATGTAGGCGCCCCCCCCACTCGGGTAGGCATCGATGGTTTGGCGGTAAGAGATCGTCACAACCAGGAGCAGGAAGGCGATCCCGATCGCGATGGGAAGCGACCAGATGGCGGCGGCGGAAGCGAAGGCGGCCAAGGGAATCAGGATTTCTTCAGTGGCATAGGCCACTGAGGAGAGGGCATCAGACGAAAGCACAGCCAGTGCTTTCCACTTCGGGATGCGCTGGTGATCGGCCATTTCCAAAGTCATGGGGTCGCCGACCAAGACTCTTTTGATGCGCTCTAGGATCATGTCGCTCCAGTACTATGCGAACTGGACCCCCGCCTCAACCAGAATACCCTGGATCCGTCATTTGACGGATAGCCGGAATCACCGATTCCTGGTTATCGGGAGCCATGAGAATCACTTTGATCCTGATGACGGGTTTCCTGGCGATAACGGTGGGCTGTGGGGGCTCGCCGAGCGAAAGAAAGGCCCTAGAAACGGCACAGCCCGAGATGACCTTGAAGGCCCCCTCGCCTTCGCCGAGCCCGAGCCCAAGCGAGCTCCCGGTCATCGGCACGGTCACCTATGCGCAAGTGAATGTGCAGGTGTTCGCCCGTAACTGTGCGATGTGTCACGGGCAGTCCGGAGGAGTGAACCTGGAATCGTACGACTCGGTCCTCCAAGTCCTCACCCGCGTCCAAGACGAAGCCCTGGTCCAGAAGTCGATGCCCCCGAACGGGCCCCTTTCGGATTCCGACCAACGCCTTCTCTCAACCTGGATCCGGGCAGGTGCCCCTCGCTGAACGATCCGAAGCATGAGAGAGTTCGGAGTCGGGAGGCCCGCATGGAACTTCGATTTTTGAGCGTCGTCCTGCTGATGGTTCTCGGGGGGACCTGCATCGACATGGTCGGCGACCTAGGTAAAGGGGAGTCTTCGCTTCACCTCGCGCTCGAAGGATTGATCGCGCTCATGGCGACGATGGGACTGGCCCTTCTGCTTCGTCGGACTTGGCTACTGAAAAAGGAAAACCAGGCACTCTCGGACTCGGTCGAAAAAAACAGCCGCGATTTCGAGGCCTGGCGGGAGCGCTCCTCGATGCACATCCGCGGTCTGTCCGACGCCATCGATGCCCAGTTCAACACTTGGAAGCTCACGTCCGCTGAACAGGAAGTCGCGCGATTGCTTCTGAAGGGTTTGAGCCTCAAAGAGATCGCCGTAGTTCGCGAAACCAGCGAACGCACGACTCGCCAACAGTCCCTCGGGGTCTACGAAAAGTCTGGCCTGGCCGGAAGGGCGGAGCTTTCCGCCTTTTTCCTGGAAGACCTCCTCTGCACTCCGGGAATTTCCCCTGAACGAAAGCCCGAACTAAGGCTCAAACAATAAGGTTGATTGTCGATGAAAAATTTCTGGATCGGACTTCTTGCCGGGGTTTGCCTACCGATTCTCGCCTCTTTCCTGTTCCTGGCTTCTGGATCGATGCCGGTGGCGACACGCGGAGGACCGCTGCCGCTGGAGCGTCAGATCGCAGGATTCGTGCTCCATCGGGCGATCGGACACGCCGAGGACCTCCCCTCACCCGTTCCAGCCGATGAACGGAACCTCGTCGCTGGAGCCAAAGTCTATCGCCAGCAGTGCGCGGTCTGCCACGGTGAACCCGGCTCGGACGCGACTGCGATCGCCCAAGGCATGTTCCCTCCCCCTCCCCAGCTCTTTGAAAAAGTCGGCGTCACCGACGACCCGGTCGGCGAGACTTTCTGGAAAGTGAAGAACGGGATCCGATTGACCGGGATGCCGGGATTCGCGGAGGGCCTCAGTACGACCGAGATGTGGCAAGTGAGCCAGCTTCTCAAAAATGGGAATCAACTTCCCGCTTCGGCAAAAGCGGAACTGGCAAGCCAGGTCGGGCGTTGATAGGACTTCATCGCGAACGGCATCCCAGCCACCGCACGGGATGGCTGAGGGCAGCGGTTCTCGGTTCAAATGACGCCATTGTCTCGACTTCCAGCCTCATGCTGGGAGTGGCCGCTTCGTCTGCGAGCCGAACCTCCATCCTAATCGCCGGCGTTTCCGGCTTGGTGGCGGGATCCATGTCGATGGCGGTCGGCGAGTATGTCTCGGTGAGCTCCCAAAAGGATGCTGAACTCGCGGATTTGGCGAGGGAAAGCCTTGAGCTCGAAAGCGAACCGCAGTCGGAACTTCAAGAACTCGCTGGAATCTACGTAAAACGAGGTTTGGATACCGTACTCGCCCTGAAAGTCGCCGAAGCACTGAGCGCCAAAGATCGGCTAGGAACCCATTTGCGGGATGAGCTAGGCATCGATCTAGACGCCATGGCCCGCCCCTATCAGGCTGCCTGGATTTCGGCCTCGAGCTTTGCAGTTTTCGCGTTGATCCCGATCGCTGGAATGCTCCTCGCATCGGATTCCCTTCGCATCCCAGTGATCACGGCTTCCTCAGTTTTGAGTCTCGTGGCACTGGGAGCTTTCGGCGCTCATCTCGGGGGAGCCTCGCGAACCCGAGCAGCTTTGCGAGTCACAGTAGGAGGTTTGATCGCCTTGGGGATTTCAGCGGCGATCGGCCACATCATGGGGGTCTCCATCGGAAGCTAAATGTTTTGGCCCCGACACTTTCCACGTCCTTCCTTCGTAGGTCCTGAACAAGAAAGTGGGTGGAAAATGAACTTGAAGGCAATTCAGCGGCTGTTCTCAGGCATCCTCACAGCTACCGTACTGAGCGCGTGCGGAAACTTCGTCCAAAACAAGGACTCATCCGGCGGCCCCTTACCGCTCGCCACCGCTCCCTCCAAGCCAGGCACGGATGCCACGACCGGCGCACCGACCGTCAATACCTACCAAGCAGTCCGCTCTAGGATCCTGCAGTCGAAGTGCACGGGTTGCCATTCGGCCCGGCAAAGTCCGAATCTCGCGTCTTATGACGGCTTCGCCCGCGACACTCGCTACGTCATCCCAGGAAATCCAGAGCAAAGCGCACTGTATGCTTCTGTTGCCAGCGGCGCGATGCCGCAGGTGGGGACTGCTCTTCAGCCGGACGAATTGTCGCTCCTCGCCAATTGGATTCGGGAAGGAGCGCAGAACAACTAGCCCACTCTTAAAGTCCTGCTTTTAAAACGGTATTCCAACCTGAAATTACCCATTGACGAAATAACGCCCTGCACTATAGACAGAGTCGCACTCATCACTGCGTAGTTAATGGCGTCCCGAGCAACCTGGGACGCAAACATCGTCCTCAGCGGGCGACGAGAAGGTGGATCTACTTTATGAAAAAGCATTTCTTGGCAGGTCTGTCGGCATTTCTGGTCTCCCAATCCGTCTTCGCAGGTGTGTTGACCCTCAATGGCGAAAGCCAGCGAATCGAGAACGTGGCGATCGCGACGGACGCTTCGGCGACCGTTGAAGGTCGGACTTCGACCCTCACCCTCGCAGGCGCAGGCCTTCGCGCCAAGAAAGTGGTCTTCATCAACGTCCACGTCTACGTGGCCCAACTTCTGATGAATGATCCGTCCCGGTTCGTCCGTACCGATGCAGGCGCTCTGGACTCGGTCGACAACGAGTCCACCTTGGCGATGCAGTTGAACTTCGTTCGCTCGGTCGGCTCCGGCGACGTTAAAAACGCTTTCCGGGATTCGCTGGTCGCCAATCAAGCGGATCCTGACTCCGAGTCAGTCAAGGCGTTCCTGGATGCCGTATCCGCTGGCGGCGATGCCGCGAACGGAAAAACCCTGGTCATCGTCGGCGAAAAGCTGACTGATGGAACCGAAGTCGTCACTTTCGAGAACAACCAGGGTCAAGCCACTTCGATCCACGGCGCTACCGGTTTTGTGAAGCAGATCTTCTCGATCTGGCTCGGCAAGACCACCGACAGCGGCCTCGGTTCCCTGAAAAAGGCGATTCTCGGAGCTTCGAACTGACATGAAATCCTTGAACCTGGCCCTGCTCCTCCCTTGCCTCCTCCTGTCGGCATGCGGTGTTTCAGCCGCAGTCGAAGCTACCCGATCCCTACCCGCGAAAATGGACTCGATGGGCGATAAGATGAACGCCACGAACGCTCGGATGGATGCGACCAATGCTTCGATCCACAAGCAAACGCTGCTCGTAGCGCTCAACGACATGCTGAGCGATCAGAACTCGCAGTACCTAGCACCAGTCCCTACCGGGATGCTGCCCGGAGGACAGACGTTCGCGGAGGAGGCGTCGGCCGAAGAAATCGTCAAGCTGGCCTATGTCTACCTTCAGGAGATCAACGAGATCCAGCCGGACGACTCCCAACGGCAGACGGACGGGCATTTCCCGGCCGCGCTGATCACCCGAATGGATCACCAGAAGATGGCCAAGCTCAGTGCCCTGGAAGTGATCGCCGGTCTGGCCCCTCAAGCGACGATCGACACGCTGATTGAGAATGAAGTGAACTCGGGAGGTCGTTACGAAGACACCGCTTACTCGGTCTTGATGTGCCGAGCGCTGTTCCTCCGTGACATCATGCTGAACGAGTCTTTGTTCCGCCTGCCCTTGCGGAACATCGGAACGATCGACGAGGCCGTCAAGCAAACCGGCTACCTTGAGCGCCTTGCGGAGCTGCCCTTCGCTTCAAAGATCAGCTTGAAGCTGATCGGAATGGTGGATCCGAACGACCAACTCGATGTCCACTATCAAGCCCAAGAAGGCGAAGCGAAGAAAGAAGCGCTCAGCTACTGGAAGAAAATCAGTCGCGCTTTCGATCACGACTTGGACGCCAGTTACCGGAGCGACTCCCATTCGGGGCACTTGGCCGCACTTCGCGCCTTGGTTGCCGAGCGGATCTCCCACCTGGGAGGTTAAGCCAATCCCAAACCGGGCGACCCCCTGAAAGTCGCCCGGAATTGGATTCTTCAGGTGCCGAGCGAACGAGAAAATGAAACAATCGGGTCATGAACTTTTTCCAGGTCCTGATCCTCGCTCTGGTTCAAGGAGCAGCTGAGCTCCTTCCTGTATCCAGTTCCGCCCACGTCATCGCTGCCGAGCGCTTGATGGGCCTGGATCCCGCTAAGCCCGAGATGACGTTCCTGCTGGTCATGCTCCACACCGGAACCATGTTCGCGGTCATCGTCTACTTCAGGCGGCGGTGGATGAACCAGTGGAACGAACGGGCGGCGACGCAAAGGCGCGCGCTCTTCAAGAACCTGGTCCTCGCTCTGGCAGGGACCGCAGTGATCGGCTTGACCCTCAAAACGGTCATCGAGAAAACCGTGTTTCGCGGAGACAGCAAAGCGGAGATTGAAAATCTTTTCGGAAACCTGCCGCTGATCGGAACGGCACTTCTCGCCAGCGGGATCCTGATCCTGGTTTCCGTTCGCCTTGAAAAGAAAGCGGTCAAACGCGCTGAACTGAATGCGAAAGACGCACTTTGGATTGGCGGAGTCCAAGGGGTTTGCCTCCCGTTTCGAGGTTTCTCGCGCTCGGGAGCGACGATTTCAACCGGCCTTTCGCGTGGCCTCAACCGAGCCCTGGTCGAGGACTTCAGTTTTCTCCTCGCCGTCGTCCTGACTCCTCCCGTGATTGCGCGGGAGCTCTTGAGACTCATGAAGGCGAAATCCGAAGGACCTGGAGTCACAGAATCCCTTTCCACTCTCCTCATTCCCGGGCTCCTGGGGATGGCTCTCAGTTTTCTCTCAGCGTGGCTTGCACTCAAGTGGCTCTCGGCGTGGCTTGAGAACGGGAAATGGGGAGCCTTCGGCTACTATTGCCTCGGGGCTTCCGCTTTCTTGTTTTGGATGTCCTCCCGGGGTTTTTAGTCCCTTCCATGATTCCCTCCTAATAGACGAAGTAGGCCTCCCCCTCGAAGTCCTCCCACCGGGACCCGACTCGACGCTTGGGGAGCATCCTCCCCTTCACTTCGAGGATCCGAGACCCATCGGGGAGCACCGTAAGATAAGTGGGATGAACGACGGCTGCGATCAGGGTGCTGCTAGCGCTCATCCGGATCAGGACGGCATTCCGACCTTCAAACTGAAGTTCCCGGACCTTCATGAACTCGAATCCGTAGGTGTCCATCCTGTCCAGTACCGCCAGCTGAGCTTGGACTTTGCGCAAACCCTGCAAGTCGCTCCAATGCTGCTGAATGAATGGCACTAGCGAAGGACCGACCACGAGGTTTTCCGGCAGTGAGCGCTCCTTCACTTCGGTTTGGCCTGCACGGGTCACAGAAAACCGCATTTTGCCGTGGTCGACGCTGAGCTCGTAGGTTTCGCCCAGTTGCTTCTGGGAGATCACGTAACGCTGGAGCTGCAAATCCTTGAAAGTGGCTCTTTCGTTCATGACTTCCTGCCCTTGCGGGTCCAAATAGCTGCTGACAAAAGTCCTCGAGCTGGGATTGGGCGCCAGCAGATCCGCATGAATGGAGAACAGGAGACTTTTACGCTGGGAGCCGGACTCATAGATCGTGCCGCCCCTGAACCCGCTGGCTAGAAGCTCACCGGGGATCAGAAGCCCAAAGGTGATCGCGATGAACCAGTGCGTCCGCACGATTCAGTACGTGAGCTGATACAAGAGCCGGATCTCAGGCACGAACTGGCGCTGGATGGATCCTTTGCCGCCACCCACGACGGCCGCCTGGTCCTGCTGCTCCGTGAGCACATAGGATCCGACCCCGCTTTCAATGGCCACCGGCGTATTGATCAGGAGCGGTGCTTCGAGCGTCACGCGCGACCAAGGGCGATGATAGAACGTGACCGAAGGCGTGAGCTCCTGAAAGGGTGTTTTGCTCGTCAACGACACTCCCTTGAACTGAAATTGGTCGGAGGGGAAAAGTACGGCGTAGCGAAGAGAAAGCTCGAAGGGGTTCAGGGCCATTGAGCCGAGAGCTCTACCGCCCGATACGTGGATGGTTCCGTAGGAGCTGTTGTAGGTGGCATGAGTCAGTTCCAGCTCTCCGGTTCCCGTGAAATCACCGATCGGCATCCGGAGATGGGTGTCCACGCTGGCCTCGTAAAGTTGACCCTTCACGAATGGGGACTGCGCCAGGTAGGGATTCCAGTTCGGATTCAGGAGGATCGAGCGATCACTCGGCCTGACGTTCAATACCGTGGAATGCCCGACCAAGGAGTCTTTCATGTAAGCCAAATTCAAAAAGGCCGAGAATTCGTTTTCGCTGCCGAGAAAGTTGCCACTGTTCTTGTACCGATAAGGATCCTGTCCGGTGTTGTCATAACCATACCTCATTGCGATGAGGGGAACTCCCAGATCCTCGGGCAAGTAGCGCTCGGGATTGTCCCTTCCGCCGCCCGTAAAAATCCCGACGGTGCCCATCATTCCCTTTTTCTGGATGACCGCGGCCAAACCCACGTCTCGTCCCAAGCGACTTCCGAAGTAATTGAGGGAACGATCTGAGAACAGGAGTGAGCCATCCTCGACTAGGGCTTCCCTGCCAAATGGGACTTTGAACTGACCCACGCGGACAAAAGTGTTCTCTCCGATCGGCACATCAGCACGAAAGTCCAGGAGGCTCACAGATGCGTTCAGGTTCTTGACCTCTTCTTCGCCTCCCATGGCCCACTCGGTATAGAAGCGGTAGTCCCCGAGAGAGCCGCTCACCATGACGCGAGCTTGCTTGAGAAAAAGAAACAATCGGTCGGACTTTCGCACGGGATCCGTCACTTTTTGCCCGAGTGCAAGGAGCTGGAAACGACCGCCCAAGTCCAAGGATGCTTCGTCGTTCTTCAAAACCTCGACGGCCTGCGCCTGATTCAGGGAGGACAAAAGGAACGCTCCAAAGACCAAGTTTTTGATCAGATTCGTGTGGGGTCTCATGATTAGGCTCCATTCGCTTTGAGGGGACTTAGTTCCACGTCGTAGGAAACATCGATTTCATTTCGAGTTTTGAGCGTCCCCATCATGAGAACCGGCGGCGTGATGCCGAAGTCCGTCATGAAAACGCGCTTCTTGCCGTGAATCGTCACTTTGCTCTGATCAATCGTGACCGAAGGCTCCAGCGCCAAAGGTCGCGTCACTCCCGCGACCGTCAGCACTCCGATGGCTTTGACTTGCATGACCTGGCCGACTTCACCTGTAGGGAGCTCGAAGTGGGAAAGCATCATGTGGATGACCGGAAACTTCTCGGCTTTCAGGGCCTCGTGCATGTGCTTGTCTAAAGTACGCTCTCCCGAACTCAAGCTCATGACCGGAAGCGTGAACTCAACCTCGATCGGAACCCACGGTGCTTTGACACCGGGTGACTTCGAAGTTTCCGGGCTCAAGGAAGCTTTGCCTCGAACGGTCACGGGCTTCCCGGTGGCCGAGAACTTCCGGACCGTCGAATCCCCCTCGATTTTCAAACGAGCGCCGGGCGCAGAAACAATCTCAAATGGGGCCGCGGAAGGAATCCGGCGAGTTTCCGCCTGGACTATTGAACTGGAGAGCAGAATCATCAGGAGGAGTGCATTCATTGAACCCATCAACATGCAAAGTTGAGACTCGGAACATGGACCTAGTCATTCCGAGCGACTTGTCACAAAACGGCAAAGTTTTACGGTATTCAAAGAAATGGGCCGACGTTCCTACCTGCTGAATCCAACCTTCCATTGGGGAATTTTTACGATGGGAGGGACCATGATGAGCTTACTCCCGCCCCAGTCTGCGCTAGCAGGCCTCACCTTGAAGGAAACGCTTCAGGAAGCCCATCAGGCCAATCCAGAGCTTTTGGCACTGCAAGCCCAGGCTGAAGCGAGCCGACTTCAAGCGGAGACTGAATTCTATCTGCCTCCACTCCAGTTCGGAATCGGAACCATGGGGTTTCACGGACCCCTGTCTCCGGATGGACATATGCAAACGTCCTATCAATTGAGCCAGCAAATTCCGTTTCCGAACAAAGTCGCACGCAGGAAGGAAGTCGCCGCGCTCGAGGCGTCAGCCGTTCAAAATAGGGCGCAGTCCCAGGTGCTGGCTTTGGAACTCGAAGTCCGCATCGCCTACCTGGACTACTGGAAGGCGCAACGGATGCAGGCTTTCTTGAATGACCGAACCTCAGTTTTGACGGCCCACACCCGTCGCCTCAAGGCAGGCTCACTCTCAACCCAGCTCATGCAGGCCCATCTCGTTGCGGCCGGAAGCGACCTCGAACTCATTCAAAACGAACTCGAGACTGCACGACAGCAGGAGGTCAGCTCCCGAGCAGCCCTCAATGCCCTCATGGGCCGGGATCCATTCTCGCCCCTCCTCTCGGCCGAAGAGCCTCCGCTCTCCCCGCTCCCTCCCTCCCCGACCCCGGTGCTGGCGGATCAAGTGGGCAGCGCTCATCCTCAAGTTTTGGAAGCGAAGTCAGCTCTCCAAGCCGCCGAGTCCCGCGTGAGCGCTTCAAAAGCGGAGTATTTCCCGGATCTCACTTTGTCCCTTCGCAGAAACCAAAACACCCCTTTGGCAGCGGACGCATCGAATACCGAATTCTCCGTCGGTGTAAGTCTCCCCTTTCTCTATTTCTGGCAGCCTCGGGCGAACCTTCGAGCCGCGCAGGCCAAAGAGTTCGAGGCAGAAGCCCAGGTCAGAGCGAAGCAAAACGGGATCCGCCTGCTTCTGGTGCAGCGGTTTGCCGAACTTTCGAGTTTCCGGTCTCAATACCTGAGATTCAAGAATACGATCCTCAATGAATCGGATCACAGGATGCGGATCGCCCATGCCACCGCACCCACCGACATGGAGACTTTGACTGAACACCGAGATGCTTCGGAAAGCTCGGTAGAGCTCCAGATCAAGGCCCTCTCCGTCCGAGCTGATTTCGAAAAGGCACTCGCAGCTTATGAGAGTTTGGTCGGCATGAATGGGAGCATCGCGAAATGAACCG
>JAYVNB010000230.1:0-12913 GCA_043759365.1 Bacteriovoracaceae bacterium
CGATCACCGAAGCGTTGCCAGTCGGCACCCAGGCAACGGCCCTTCTTCCTGACACAAGGAGGAAGGGCCGGATTCAACCTCAGCTTGCGATTTTACGAGCCACTTTGGAGGCCAAGCGGATCGGCATGCCGATGCCCGCTATCTGAGCCTCGAAAAAAGTAGCGAACTCTTCGTTGAACTCGTTGAGCGCTGCCCGGGTAAACATCTTTCGTGCTTTGGAAAAGAACGCCTCTTCTTCTTCCTCGATGTGGTTCTCCAGGGACTCCTTGAGCACGGTGAGCTTTGCCCCCCAGCGCTCATGATCCTTGGACAGGCTGGTCAATTCCTTCAACAGGAGGTCGGCCACGTGGTGTTCCTCATAGCCTTCGAGAGCGGCAATACGCGCGTCAACGTCGCCTTTTTTCATACGATCGTAAAGGACCGCCTCTTCGGACTTGGAATGCGCCACGAGAAGCGCTTTGAACTGATTGAACAGCTTTTCCCGGGTCTTTGAGCCGCGCTCGGTCGTCAGATCGAGACGTTTCAGGAGTTGTTTGATTTCACGGTGGTCATCGGAGAGTCGTTTAAGAAGATCCATGCGGCAGTTTTTGCAACCGCTGTGCCTACGAAACTGGGGCGGAATGCCACTCAACTCGTTCGGGCAAGGTGTTTTTGAAGGGTGCGGATCAAGCGGGGACTGTCGACAGGTTTTCGAATTGCGCAAACGGCACCTGCCAGAGGCCCGGAAGATTCAAGTCAAGGAGGATGAGCTGAGGCGCAGGGATTCACTTCAGGATTTCCAAACCCTCTCGACGCTGGGCCGCGGAGAGAGCCTGGAACTGCGCGTTTTCGAGAATTTCCCGGAGTGCCACCCGAGTGTCGTGTTCGACTTCGATGACGAGGGTCGTCGTGTAGGCTTGCAGAGGAGTAGCAACTGCTTCACGTGAACCGTCAAGAATTTGCCGTATTTCGGACTGAATTTGAGCAATTTAGATTAAGCGCTTTGGGCAACTACCCGATCCGTCCTTCGGATGAAAAAATCTTGGGGCACACGATTGAGGTCGATCGATGGGGATATGTGGGGCGGCCCAGTCGTCTCCTTGATCCTTGCCGGGTTTTTGATCGTGCTTCGCAAGGGGGGCGTAACCATCGCTGCCCCGCCCACCGTTTTGGTCATTGCGGTAGTCTTCAGCGCATTCAGGGGCGGGGTACGCTCAGGCTTGGCTTCAGTGGTCATCGTTTGCGGCTTCCTCGCCTATTTTCTGGGAAATCCTGAAACCTCACTCGGGCACTACTCCGATGAGAACCTGGGTCGACTCGTCTCCTGGTGGGTCGCCATGCCAGTCATCGCGATCGTCGTAGGTCGACTTCGCCAGTCGAGCGAGGCGCGGTTCCTTGCCTTGGCGAACGGAACCTTCGAAGGTATCTCCATCCAAGAGAGGGGCGTGATCTTGGAGTGCAATCGCAATTTAGCCCAGATGTTAGGAAGTACGGTAGGAGGCGTCGTCGGCACGAAGGCCACCGACTATGTCAGTTTCTCCAGTGTTGCTCTAGTCGCCGAGCGCATCCGTTCGGGTTCTGAAGAAGCTTACGAGGCGATCTTGCGACGCAAGGACGGGAGCGAGTTTCCGGCTGAGATCCGCGGACGTCACTGCGACTTCCGGGGGCGTACAGTCCGAATCAGCGCGATCCGCGACCTCACGATCCAGAAAGGGATCGAGCGCGAACTCCATCAGGCACGGCTACTCGAAGAAGCTGACAAAGTTTTTTCACAGCGCATTGCAGAGCTCGTCCCGAACAATATTTACATCTTCGATGTTCGGAATGGGGCGAATGTATTTTCAAATCGAGATGTGGCTGCGAGTCTCGGGTATCTCCCTGACGATGTGAAGGCCGTCGGTGATCGGTTTCTCAGCACGATCGTGCACCCTGAGGACCTGCCCCGCGTGTTGGCTCGTCGTGCGGAACTTGAGCGCCGCAGGGACGGGGAGGTGGTCGAATTCATATCGCGCGTTCGCCATTCGAGTGGAGACTGGCGTTGGTTCCTGAACCGTGAGGCTGTCTTCAAGCGTGGGGTGGAAGGCACGCCGCTTCAGCTCATCGGGATCTCCCAAGACATCACCGAAATTCAGAGCAAGAACGATGCTCTCCAGGAAAGCGAAGCCCGCTTCCGCGACCTCGTGAACCTTGTGCCCATCGGGATTTTTAAGGCCGACATCGAAGGCCGGATCGTCTATGCCAGTGATCGCGTCTGCCGACTCACAGGATTGACGCCCTATGAATTGCAGGGTGACTGGAGCGGTGTGCTTCATCCGGATGACCGCGAGCACGTCGTCCGTGAATATGCCGCCGCAGTTCGGGAGAGACGCACTTACGACCTGGAGCATCGTTTTCAGCGAAAAGATGGCACCGTGATCTGGACTCACTGCCAGTTCGAACCGTATCGCGGCCCTGATGGGGTCGTGACGGGTTATCTGGGCGTCGTCCACGACATTTCGGAACGCAAGCACAACGAGGACATGACCCGACAGGTTGAAGTCCTTCAGCGGAGCGAAGAAACGTTCCGCGAGCTGGCTGAGGCGATTCCCCAGATCGTCTGGACTGCACGACCGGATGGTGAAGTGGATTACTTCAATCAGCGTTGGAGCGAATATACGGGCTTGAAGCAAGGTGTGCACGCGGCGGAGAGTTGGGCCCATTTGATCCATCCTGAGGATATCCGGGCGACGACGGAGTCCTATCGCGACTCGATTTCCCTCGGAGTGCAGTACGAGAGCGAACATCGCTTCAAGCGCGCTTCCGACGGCGAGTACCGCTGGCATTTGAACCGCGCAGCACCCGTTCTCGATTCTGCGGGAACGATCATCAAGTGGTTCGGAACCAGCACCGACATCCACGACCGTAAGGAAGCCGAACGACTTGCCCGCAGCGAGCAGAGCGCAAGAGAAGCCTCCCGATTGAAGTCCGAGTTCTTGGCGAACATGAGCCATGAGATCCGCACTCCGATCAATGGTGTCATGGGAATGTCGGAGTTCCTGCTGGACACCCCGCTCTCTCCTGATCAGCGCGATTATGCACAGACCATCCGCCGTTCAGCGGATACGTTGCTGACCCTGGTCAACGACGTCCTGGACTTCTCGAAGATCGAGGCGGGTAAACTCGAGATCGAGACCGTGGAGTTCGATCTCGACGAATTGATTCGCGATACTGGGAAGCTATTTGTCCACGCCGCGACCCAAAAGGGTGTCTTCTGGTCGGTCGAAGCTTTCACCGGGCTCAAGCGTCTTGTGAAGGGAGATTCGGGCAGGCTTCGGCAGGTCGTCGCCAACCTCGTCAGCAACGCCATCAAATTCACCTCCACAGGCGAAGTCACTCTCAAGGTTCGGCTCGAGTCGCAGGCCGCCAGCGGGGTGGTCGCCCGGTTTGAAATCAAGGATACGGGAATCGGAATCCCAGAAGAGACTCGTCGCAAGCTGTTTCAGCCCTTCACCCAGGCTGATTCATCCACTACGCGGAAGTTTGGTGGCACAGGCCTGGGCTTGTCCATCTGCAAACATCTCGTGAAATTGATGCAGGGCCAGATCGGCATTTCAAGCGCCGCGGTTCAGGGTTCTGTTTTCTGGTTCACGATTCCCCTGGAACTGGGTGCGGATTGTGTTCCCGCGAACGAGGCGCCGTCGTCTCCGCCGATCGTTTTGGCCGAGAGGAGCGCTTTGATCTTGGTGGCAGAGGACAACGCGATTAATCAAAAAGTTGCGATCAAGCTTCTCCAAAAATTAGGATATCGGGCACACGCGGTGGCAGATGGAAACGAAGCCATCAATGCGCTTCGAGAAATGCCCTATGATTTGATCCTCATGGATTGCCAGATGCCTGAGTTGGATGGCTATGAGGCTACTCGCCTGATTCGCTCCTCGAAAACGCTTCCGAATCCGGGAATCCCGATCGTGGCATTGACTGCAAACGCAGTGACCGGGGATCGTGAAAAATGCCTAGCCGCCGGCATGGATGACTACGTCACCAAGCCTATCAAGTCGCACGAGCTAGCTAAGACGATCGCAAAGCACCTTCGCAAGCGCGTTACTTCGCTGAATCCCTTAGTCTTGAAGGAGCTCCGGGACATGGGCGGGGAGGACACGGATCTGCTGGGTGAACTCGCGACATTGTATTGCGCGACGGCCCCTCAGCAACGGATCAAAATCGAGGAAGCTTGGGGTGCCGGGGACGCGACACGTGTCGCTAGCGAAGCCCATTCGCTCAAATCGAGTGCTGCGAAGCTCGGTGCCACAGAGCTTGCCCAGCTTTTGGGAGAAGTCGAGAGCATCGCCATTTCCGGCGGGCTGAACGAAGCAAAGGATATTCGGGCTCGCCTTTGCGAAGAGCTCGAGCGGGTGTGGGTCGAAGTGGATGCCCTGAGAGCGCGCAAAGCCGCCTGATGGGGTGATCAGGCCCCTCGATTGCAATGCCCTGGTTGCACCCCGAAGCTCCAACCCCCCTCGGGACGAAAGGAATTCAAAATGGCTACGCAAGCAGGCGACGTTCAATTCAATCCTGAGGCTTGGGTTAAGCACACCTCGGGAGGAGAAATGCCGGATCCCTCTACTTTGGGCAGTGCTCGTCGTAGGATTTCAGCCGTTGCTTCGGCTATCGGGGGAGAGTTCCAGAGCGAAGGGAGCTCTTGGGTGCCTTTAGCCCTGGCAGTCGTTGCGACGGGACTGGGGGCCTATTTTCTTTGGGACAGGTTCGGGGATGTTCCCGAGGACCGCCGTAGCGCGGTCTAATATCCAGCCTAGCCGCTGGACTCAAGACTTCTGTGTAGAAATCCGACCAGTAGTCGATGCTACCTCTTCGTTCGTCGCTCGCATTCCTGGTGAGTCTGGGCTTTTTGATTGCTCCGTTCCCTTCAGCGCGGGCTGCCGGCGTAACGGTCGAGGAATGCGCCGCTCCCGAGTTGGACGCGGCTTTGAGGATTTCGGGCGAAGAAGCATCGGCGATCAAATTCGAAGCACTTTCGCGCCTGATCACGAAATTCAAGCCCCGGGCTGCGGGAACGACGACGCCTGGGTTCAAAGTGGTCATGGCGGCGATCGAGCTGGGCGCGATCGAGGGTCTCAAAACCACGACTGGCAAACCCTTGAACATTTCCGCAGGTGGTGTCTCCACGGTGATGACAGATCTGGGCCGACACTACCCGGGCCTCCTCAAGGAATTCAACGGAAGCGAACTGGTTATCGTAGGCGTCTTGATGGACGGGATCAGTACCGAGGGGATGACTCGCGGTCGGGGCTACAAGGTGAAGGTCGATGGGCAGGAGCTCAGTTTGGGAACTTGGGAATACACGAGCCCACAAGGTGCGAAGTACATTTTCCTCGAACATGAGCTATTCAAACGGTTCACAGTAGCTCCCGCCGCACGAGAGAGCGTCTACTCGATGCGAGGCATCGAGAGCGACAGCGCCGAGCACAAGTTCGAGCAGCAGAAAATATGGTCGGCTTTCAACCAGGGAATCGCGCATGTCTACGCATCGGAGCGAGCAGAAGTGTATCTGCCGCACGACAGTCACGTTTCACCGGCGACATTCTATATTCACAAACGCATGGGCATGGCTCCGATTTCGTCGAAGCCCCTGATTCACAACGAACGTTACATGAACGCCTATTTCGTGGGCGAAGGACGTTGGGCTCGGACGCAGAAAATATGGGACCTCACGCGAGTTGAAATGACGGAGTATTTCTCCCATGGTGACCAGTTCGTCATGCTTGCGGCCGCGCTCCGAATCGCTGAACAGACCGAGCTTTTTTCAGGCATCAGCGTGGCTGAGGGCACTGCGACTTCCCTCAACGAGATTGGCCTGGATCCAGGAACTTTTCCACGGATCGAGCTCTTCGGTCGCATCGCGGGGCTGACTAACTTTCTGGGAGACGAGAGTCGTCCTTATCTCAGCCCGCTCCTTCGCCCCGGCACGGAGGCGGAACTCCATGCCGACGGCATCACTCATCCGGAACTGGTCGAACGGTTCCGCACGCGAGGCTTCACCTACGGTGAGCCGGGACAGTCGGATGCAAGCAATCTCCAGACGATGGCCGAAGCCAAGAAAGGAATCCAGGAGAACTTCGGGATGACGGTGGATGCAAACAAGCCGCTTTTCTTATCGTTCGCACGATTGGTTTACCAGAAGGGCATGAAGTTCGCGCTTCTCAACGTGGAGCATATTCTGAACGAAGGTGGCCAAGTGATCATCGGGGGCCCTGTCGGAGACAGCGTCGGTGCTGAGGAGCAGGCGATGGCGATCGCACTCAAGGAGAAGCTCACCAGCGAAGGACATCCGCAAGCGAAGAACTTCGTCGTGATCGCGGGCCCGGTCAAGGGACGTATGAAAGGGCTGCTCCTGGCTGCGAGCGACTTCTTCATCATCCCGAGTCGCTATGAGCCTTGCGGACTGACCGACTGCGAAGCGTTGTTCCACGCGACTGTGCCCGTCGCCCACGACGTGGGCGGCCTGAGCAAGGGTGAGAACACCATTCTCTATGGTCCTACCCACCCGGATGACCAGGGCTGGGCCTTGGGCGAGGGAATCAATCGGGCCTTTGCCGAGTTCCGTGACCCCGAGGCATTCAATCGGAGACGGCTGGCGGCGATGCGCGAGGATTTTTCGGCCGCCAAACATTTCAAACGCTACCTGCTTTTGAATCGGATCGAGCTCTACGGAAAGATGCTGCGTGAACTCCAGGCCATGGTCGACCAAGGAAAGTCGACCCAAGCCAAAGCCGAGCAGGACTTCAAGCGCGAGGTCTTGGAGCGCCATGGGCCCGACATGGCTGAGTTCGCCAAAGCCCTGAAAATGATGCCTCCCCATCGTCGAACTTCGCTCATGAGCTGGGCACTTCGGACCGCGGCCCCACGGCCCTGAGGATTCCATGAATAAAATCCATCGTTTCCGTACCTGCATCCTGGTTGCATGGGCTCTCGGCCATGGGTGTCGCCTTCGGCGCGGAGTCGCTCGGCCAATGCGTCGACCCGCAGCTGGAGCGCAGGATCGACGACGCTGCGATGGCAGCCGCCCCGGATTATCGGGTCTGCAAGGTTACATGAGGAGCGCCGATTTCACTTGCCCCATGCCGGATGTGCGCGGTTGAGTTTTTTTGCTTTAAGCATGAGCTCAAGACCAAAGCGGTCGCGAGGGGGTCCGGATCATTCGGCGATATGCCGACGGCACGGTGACCAAAGGCCCCTATCATACCGGTTCTCTCGGCTGGAACGGACTCGTCGTCAAGGTTCTGGTGGCGCTCAGTACCCACCTCGATCTCGCCCGATGCTTGACTCAGGCCGAAGCTAAGATCCGTTTGAACGCCGCCTGCCGGTGGATGATCTGATACAGACCCTGCACCCGGCACGCTTTGGATGTTTTTCAGATCGACGGCCAAGAGGTCTGGGAGAGCCGCGGGAGCATGGCTCCTTCAAAGCCCGGCATCGACGGCAAGTGGGCGACCGATGAGCATGAGCACGGTTACGGAGGTCGACTCCTCCTGGACGAGGATGGCGTACTGGTGCCCTGGGACGGCACCTATTGGTTCAACCATAAGCGGGTCTATGATCTCGGATCCCACGGGAACCAGCCCTGGAAAACCGCGAATTTTGCTCGCCGCGTGAAGAACCCCTACAAGCTCTATTGGAGAGGGGATCGCCTGCCGAACGGAAACGTTGCTGCCAACAACGTCCGATCGAAACACATCACACCCGAGGCGACTCCAGGCAACCCCGATCCCGCTCCTTACAGGACATCCGATCAAAACGGGATGGGCTACCTAGTGGAGGGTCACAACATCATGGGCAACTCCATCCGGATCACCCGTCGTGGACCGCACAGATGGTCAGCCGATCAATTTCATGCAGGAATTTTCGCGCCGAAACCGCATCACATGGTCGGGGCGCGCGGATCTCTTCTTCCACAAGAGCAAGCTTTGGGCGATGGTCTGAAGGGATGGCCAAGCCACGACCAGTTCGAGTTCTACTTGCGTGCCGGCTACATCCTGCCTTTGGAGCTTCGGTGGCAAAACGGTCAGCCGGTGATTGAAGTCCTCGATCCCTGAATCGACTCGAAGCGAAGCGACCTCAGCGGGTATCCAGGAGTAGCTTCCGCCCCATCTTGTCCTTGGGGGGCTCGACGAGAGAGCGTCCATTCGGTTTTGAGGCCTTGCCGCGCCGGAGCCCCTGAGGGATGTGGCTCGGCTCGATCTCGATCTGTCCGGGCTGGGTATAGAAGCCCTTCGGAGCGTTCGGATTCCGGAACCGGTTTCCGCCATCGCCCCGTCCCATTGTGCTGCCGGCATCTTGGCCGGGACGAGCCGAGATCTTCCCGCGGTTCTGGGCTTGGAGCGCGAGCGGGGTGCGGGGGTCGCAAGTGCCGTTGTCCCGTTTCTTGCCGCCTGCGATTTCCGCGCGATGCTTCTCGATACGATACTTCTGTAGGATCTCCCGGTTGCCTTCCTTGTGGGGCTGGAGAAGAGCCTGCTGGATCTTGCGATCCTTCCAGTCCTTGGCCACGTAGAGGGCTTCCTTGGTCATCGGATCGATTCCAGTCCAGTACATCGCTGTCGCTAGCGTCATTGGAGTCGGGATGAAGGCCTGGACCTGCTGCAGGTTCCAGCCCTTTTCCTTCAGGTAGTCGTAGACCTTTTCCATCTGGGCGTGGGTCGTGCCCGGGAAGCCGGAAATGAAGTAGGGAACGACGTACTGTTCCTTGCCGGCGTCGGCGGAGACCTTTTCGAAGTACGAGACGAACTCGTCGAAGTTTTTCAGTCCCGGTTTCTTCATTAAATGAAGCACTTCGTCGTCCATGTGTTCGGGAGCGACTTTGAGGTGTCCGCCTACATGGTGGGTGATCAGGTCCTTCATGTATTCGGCGCCAGCCTTCTTATCGGCGATCGAGAGATCGTAGCGCAACCCGGATGCGACGTGGATCTTGCGGATCCCGGGGATCTGGCGCGCTTTCTTGAATAGCTCGACCGAAGGGGTGTGGTCGGTGTGCAGGTGCGGGCAGACTTTCGGGTGGACGCAGGAGAGTTTGCGGCACTTGGACTGGATTTCGGTGCTCTTGCATCGGAGCTGATACATGTTGGCGGTCGGTCCACCGATGTCGCTCACGATTCCCTTGAATCCAGGAACGTTGTTGAGATTCTCAACTTCCTTCAGCAGCGACTCCTCGGAGCGAGACTGGACGATCCGTCCCTGGTGCAAGGTGATGGCGCAGAACGAGCAGCCCCCGAAGCAGCCGCGCGTGGAGTTCACGGAGAAGCGGATCATGTCGGCAGCCGGGATGCGCTCTTTGTAGGAAGGATGCTGTTCCTTGGTGAACGGCATTTCGTAGATCGCATCCATCTCCTCGGTTGAAAGCGGCAAAGCGGGTGGGTTGATCACCGCAGCCTTGGAGCCGTGATACTGGATCAGGCGGCGACCGTTGTAGGGAGAGGCTTCGTACTCGATGAAATAGGCGGCCTTCGCGAACTTCTTCTTGTCGTCGCGAACCTCCTCGAACGAAGGGAGAGTCATGCGTCCTTCGAGCCCGCGCGCATGCTCCTTGGTGGTCATGAAGGCGATCCCGCGCTGGGTCCTGAGACTCGCCAAGGCCTTCTGGGTTGCGGGATGTTGAAGGGAGAGGGGACCGCCGGTCTCGGCTTCCGCCAGCTTGAACTCATCGACCAATGCGCGGGTCGTACGTTCGCCCATGCCGAAGACGGTGATGTCGGCATCAAGTTCGGTGAGGATGGAGGGGCGAATCCGGTTCTGCCAGAAATCGTAGTGAGCGAGGCGGCGTAGACTGGCTTCGACTCCTCCGACGATGACCGGGGTCTCGGGAAATGCTTGGCGCGCCAGCTGCGAGTACACGATGCTGGCGTAGTCGGGACGGTTTCCGCCCTTGCCACCCGCGGAGTACATATCGTCGGAACGGACCTTCTTATTGGCCGTATAATTGTTGATCATCGAGTCGACGGTACCGGAAGAGACGCCGACGAAAAGGCGGGGCCTGCCCATTTCTTGGAAAGCGGCGGGAGAGTCCCACTTCGGCTGGGAGATGATCCCCACCCGGAGCCCGAGCTTTTCCAGCCACCGGCCCAGGCACGGAATACCGAAGGTCGGGTGGTCGACATACGCGTCACCGTTGATGAGAAGAACGTCGAGTTCGTCCCATCCCAGCCACTGCATCTCCTGGCGAGTCGTTGGGAGAAACCGTTTGCAGGCTTCACGGAAAACCGTGGCATTGTCGATGCGAATGGATTGTGCAGCCTGCTTTTGCATGGAATATCCCCGGTTTAAGGCCGCAACCTACCGTTTTTATCAAGTAGCGTCAACCTATCGGAGATAACCCGGGGCAGTTTCTACTTTTGATGTTTAATTGACTCAGAAGTATTTGTGATTACAGGGGTATTATGGTTTAGGTCAGGAGCGGAAGGTTGCACACGGACGTTCTCGTAGCAGTGCGAACAGACGTCCTTCATCGGGAATTTCTCGGCACCCCGCTCGATCTTGAGTTCCTCAGAGCACTTTGGGCAGTTTCCAAAGCCCCCCAGGACCACGCTGGCTTGGTCGAAGATGTAGAATCCCAGAACAGGTCCAGCGATCAGGAGGCCAGGAACCAGGATGAAGTGCAGGATCGGTAGCGCGATACAAAAGATCGCCAACCCCCAGCAAGCGCCAAAGTATTGCAGGCCGCGAACCAGCCGATCTCGACGATCCCATCGCTGAAGATAGATTTCGCCTCCACTTTGCCCGCCGCTGTCGCCGAGAATTTCGACCGGGAGAGAGCTGCCCAAGGATTTCCAGGCATCCGCTTGCTGTGCCGAGTTCAGGGGTGACTGAGCCATGGGCGCATCCTACAGAAGGGAGAGGCTCCTAGGCACTCAATTTTCAGCGCGAAGAACCCGCCGTTCTGGAGTTACCGGGACCGGAACCACTATCGAAGCCCGTAGCGGGTCCGGGCCCATTCGCATTCGAACCGGACCCCAGGCTATCATTCCGGAACGGATCGGGTTCGACGGATTCGGCAGCGTTTCCAGAGGAACTTCCCCGATTGATTCCCAGGGGATCGTTTCCCAATGAATTGTTCCCGACTGAGCCGGGTGCGCCTCCACTGAGGTTCGAATTGAGGTTCGAGTTCAGGTTTGAATTCGCTGAGTCACAGGCACACCCGCCCGATAGGCCAATGCCCGCAGACCCGGGGGCTGCGATGCCCGCCTGTTGATTTGAACCCGACGTAGAGGGCGATGAAAAGAGGCTGAAGTTGTCGTTGTTGACTAAGCCCGACCGGCTGTTGCCCCCCGTGGCATTTCTGGCGGACCCCGCGCTTCCATCGGGACACGTGCAGAGGGACGTATCCAGTGCATGACTTTCCGATCCAGATGCCATCGTGCCCAAAACGGTCGCCAAGACGACACCTAACGACTTAAAGTTCATTTTCATTTTTGCGTCCCCCATTGGGACTTCAAGCACGCAAATAACGCGCCGAAAGGCACAGGCCGCACGGTGGATACGGATTTTTAATCGCTGAGGTCGCGAAGCGAGTAGACGTCGTCCGCTGTGCCGAAGATCCCGTCTTGGCCGGCACTGGTGACCTTCACTTGCGCGGGGGTGAGATACTCGATCCGATAGGGCCGCCAGAAAGGGTCCTTGGAAACGTCGCGAGCCAAGGCGTTGTCCTGCTTCGAGGCAGGAACCCTGAGGTTGGATTTCAGATATTTCCCGAATTCTTCCGGGGCTGGAGGCGTTTCTCCACTGATGGAGTCCAAAACGATTGAGTGCGTGATCGAGTTCACTTCGGCCTGGAGCGCGACATTGCGGGAATACCCGATCAGCCCTTTGATCTTTTCAGCGTTCATCGCGACGCCAGCCAACATGATCATCAACGGGAGGAGGTTGGTCATCCGACCTCCCTCGTGCGAGCTGCGCCTTTGAAGCTCTGGGTTTCGCGGGAGCGCTCGTCTGCGATGGTCTCGATGAAAAGAGAGAGCTGGATGTTTCGCGAGAGGATGTCCCAAAATGCGGTGGCGTCGATCCTCAGGATCGTACAATCCTCGGCAGCCCCGACTGTGGCGGTTCTCGGGACGTCGGCGATCAAGGCCGCTTCGCCGAAAAATTCACCCTGACCGAGCTCCTTCACTTTGGCGCCATCCACCCATACTTCCACTTTTCCGTGGATGACGAGATGGAAGGAGCGGTCATTGCTTCCCTGCTCCGTGATCATCTCCCCCGCTTGGACCTCGCGCAGGGTCCCTTTCTGGGTGAACAAGTGGATGATCTCGGCCGGGAGGTTGCGGAATAGAGGGGAGGCCGAAAGAAAATGACCGAGCATGATCCGAGCGAGCAGGGTTTCGTGGTCGGTGGAGCCCTGCTCGATCCGGGCGATCTGCCGAATCACGGACTTATGGATCACGAGCGCGCGAACCGGTGTGTCGGCGACGATGTCTGCGGTGGCCGGCGTATCCTGAATGACGGAGTATTCGCCCACAGCCGATCCCGCATGAAGGCGTGCGACCCGCGTGACCGCACCACTTGATTCACGGCGGAGGACCGCTACGGTGCCCTCGAGAATGGCGAAGACGGCTTCGTTTTGCGTACCCTGTACGATCAGGGATCTCCCTTTCGGGTAATCTTTCGACCAGCTAAGTTCGAGGATGAAATCGAGAGTCGTCTCGCGCAGGCCATGAAACAGAGGGTTCTTGGCTAATTTCTCACGGATCCGGGTCTTGTCTAGTCCTGCGCCGAATCCCGATCCGGGCTTTCCCGATATCCGTGACTTCGAAGCGTGCAGGGATCGGAGGAGGGGTTGGGTCAGGTTCTGGAGCAGGATTGCCGCAAGATCGAAGAAAAAATAGGCCGTGCAAGCGCCCAAGCCGGCGAGTTCGAGGAGGGCAGCGGTACTTTCGAGACCGGAGCCATT
>JAYVNB010000231.1:0-12853 GCA_043759365.1 Bacteriovoracaceae bacterium
GATGTCGGGCGCGTGCTCGCCGGCTATTGCCATGCGATCATGCTCCGAACCCACGAACACTCGATCCTGGAGCGAATGGCTTCCAAGATCGGCATTCCCGTGATCAACGGTCTTTCGGACACCCATCATCCGTGTCAGATCTTGGCCGACCTCCTGACGCTCAAGCAGCGCTTCGGTACGCTCCGGGGATTGAATCTCGCTTACATTGGCGACGGTAACAATATCCTACACAGCCTGCTCCTGATGCTGCCTCCGCTGGGGGTGAGTGTGAGCTTCGCTTGTCCCAAAGGGTACGAGCCCAATGCCTTCATTCTCAAGAAGGCTCGGGCGCTGGCATCCGAGAGTGGGGCTCGCATCTTCGCCACCACCGACCCTACCTCCGCCTGCAAGGGCGCGAATGCGATCTACACCGATGTGTGGACCAGTATGGGTTTCGAATCGGAGGAGGCCAGCCGCGAGTCCGCATTCGAGGACTTTCAAGTCAACTCGTCCCTCTACTCGGTGGCTACCCCCGGAGCCTTGATCATGCATTGCCTTCCCATGGTCAGAGGCAAGGAGATCACCGAAGAAATGGTCGAGCATGAGAACTCGGCGATTTTCCGTCAGGCTGAAAATCGCCTGCATGCCCAGAAGGCTCTGCTCGTGACCTTGTTCGCGGCAAACAAGCGAGGAGCGGATGCAAACCACCCATGATTCCCGATCCCGACTCGAAGCTCTGCGCGTCCTTTTGAAAGACGAGGACCATAGCACGCAGGAGGATTTGCGGGACAAGCTTGAAAAGATTGATTTTGCCGTCACGCAGTCCACTGTGTCTCGTGACCTGCGAAAACTGGGTGCAGTGAAGGCGATTGATCCCGAAGGGAGGACGATTTACCGCCTCCCCGAGGAGAACGATGCACCCATCGTGGTCAGCGGTGGCATCGGGTCGATGGTCCATGAAATCCAGGCCAACCAGTCGATCATCGTGATTCATACATCACCTGGTTCGGCGTCGCTGATCGCCCGTCATCTGGATCGTATGCGCCCGGCGGGAATCTTGGGCACCATCGCCGGGGATGATACAATATTCGTCGCCCCCGCGGGAAAGAAGAGCGTAGCGTCGACGATCCTGGCGATCCAAGAGTCGGTCGGACTTCTTAGGTCTTCTTGAACTCCGCCGACCCGTCCTGCGAACGGTAGAACACCGCCGTCATCGAGTCCCCCACATGATTGCAAAGGATCTCGAAGGCCCGCCTCCTGGCGCCGCCGATCACGTGTTGGGCGGGAGTTTCGAAAGCCGAGTGGCGAATGAAGCAGTTGTAGGCCCGAAGAGTCCCATCGGGACCGAATATCGTGACTCCATCCATTGAAACCATGCGGCGGATCAAAGTGCCATGGGCGCCGAGTGCAAAGGCTTCTGATTCCGAAGGTGTCTCTTCGTAGCTCTTGATCCGGCTAACGATGCTGAGCGGGTCATCCAGCCAAATTCCGTCAGCGAGCCAAGGCGGGACGCTTTCACCCCTCTGAAGAACCGCGATCAGGGCGCCGTGATTGCCGCTGATGAGGTCCACGCCGATTCGATAGTAAAACGCCTTGGAAGTATCCCTGTACTGCTCGGGCACATCCCGAGTCACCGCTGCAACGAAGCTCTTGAGGACTTGGGCTGGATTCCCGGTCAGGTCCCTGGCTCCCGAGACTTCGAAAAAATGCTGGAGTTTTCCGCCATTCAGCTCAATCACGCTTTGCCCGAGCCGGGTTACCCCGACGATCGGTCGGTGATGGACCTGTCGACGCAGTGCTGCGAAGCTGGTCATTTTGAGCGGAGACCGCTCCGTGCAAAAAACGCCGAAATGAAGTTCGGAGCCTTGAAGGATGAAAAAAGTCGCCCATTGACGTCCCTCGCCTAGGGGGGCGCAGCATTTCAAGCCCATTTGGACGGTTCGGGCTTCGGCGGGTCCTTTTCCGATTTCCAGGGGATAAGTGCCCTTGGCGACATCCAGAAGCTCATCCAGTCGATGAGCTAGGTAAACGACCGGCGAAAGCGGCAAGCCTTCCTCCTTCGAAATGGAAACACGAACAATGGTTTCCGCGAGGATTTCCGAAGCGGCTTTTGCGTCATCTCCGAAGAGCTCAGCAAAAGGCTTTACTCCCTCCAAGATGATCGGGCGAAAGGAGGATGTCGACTTCATCCGCCGATCTTAGTCTGAAATCTCGTGTTATGGATCCTCGAAAGGAGATCCAATGAGAAAATCACGGATTCTTTCCGCATGCATTTCCGTTTTCGTCGCCTCCAGTGCTTTCGCCGCCATCAAGACCTACCAAGTGACCGGGCCGATCGTCGAAGCCGGGAACGAAGGTCACGGTTCACTACCATAGGGTGGCCGAAGAAGTGGAGTCGAAGGGACAGGCCAACGTAAAAGCTCCCAAATCACCCAAGTCGAAGTAATCCGACAGTTGAGTTCCGGGCCAGATTCGAGGGCCCGGAACTTTACCCGGAATCATTTGCGGAGAGTTCAGAAGTAGAACACTGCCCCAATGCCGCCCTGGAAAAAACCATAGGTGCCTGGAACGATCCCAATGCCCGGTACGAGTTCCGCGAAGAGGCCGATGGGAGAGCGCGGAATGTGCCACTCCATCCCGACCGGAATGCGGATTCCCAATCCGACCGAATCATTTGAAGTGAAGTACTTTCGATCATTGCCGAATCGGTGGCCATTCGAAAACAACAACACTCCGCCCAATCCGATGTAGGGCGTCAGTTGCGAACGGGCTTGGGCAGGAAGCCAGGATGCTCCTGGGAATTCGAATACGTAGTCGCCTGCAAGCATCACGAAGTCACTGAACGAGAAGGCTAGGATCCCGTGAATTTCGCGTTCAGGAGCCACCGACCAGCGGGCTTCAAGACCGGTCGGCTCTCCGATGATCAGGCCCAGCCCGAGATTTGAAGAGGGATGCGCGGCATGGGCCGAGGATACGGTGGCCAGGAGCATGAACAATGCGAGTACTAGGGATTTCATGAAGCGGATCCTTTACTGATGCCAAACGAAGTTAGCATTATTTATTAAAAGCGAAAGCAACGGCACCGAGGATGAACATGAAGGAGACCAACTGCCTCCAGCTGGGGGATTCACCGAGCGCCACCCATGCAAATCCCATAAAGACCAGGATCGAGATGCACTCCTGGAGGACCTTGAGTTGGTAAGCCGTCATGCTCCCGTAGCCCAGGCGGTTAGCCGGGACTTGAAGTGCATATTCCGGAAGCGCGATCACCCAACTGACCGCGATGGCGAAGAGGATGGGCGCGGATCGGAACTTGAGATGACCGTACCACGCGGTGGTCATGAAAAGGTTCGAAGCTAGAAGTAAAAGCGTTGTGCGAAGGAAGGGCCAGGTCATCGAGTCATCCCAAGGGACCGATGCCGACCGAAAGCGCCCCATCCACATGCAAGCATTGCCCGGAGATGTAGCTCGCTTCAGGGCTGGCCAGAAAAGCGACAGCGCAGGCGATATCTTCCGGTTTACCCATGCGCTTCAAGGGGATTCGGTTGACCAGTTTGGCGATGATCTCGGGCGGCATCTGTTGCACGAGGTGGGTCTCGATGAAACCGGGCGCGATCGCATTGGCCGTGATGCCGTGCCGGGCGAGCTCCAGCGCCCAAGTACTGGTCATCCCCACCAGTCCCGCTTTCGAGGCGGAGTAGTTGGTTTGCCCCACGTTTCCGAGCCATGAAACCGAGGAGATGTTGATGATGCGACCGAACTTCTGCTCGATCATGACTTTTGCGCAGGATTGGCCCATGTTGAAGGGCCCTTTGAGATTGACCCGGATGACTTCATCCCAGTTTTCCTCCGTCAATTTGTGAAGCAGGGCGTCCCGGGTGATTCCCGCATTGTTGACGAGAATGTCGATCCTCCCGAACTTCGAGCGCGTTTCTTCCGCAAGCGCAGCGGCAGCGGCGTGGCTGGAGACGTCATGAGAGCTGACTAGAGACTTCCGTCCCAGTTTCTCGACTTCTAGGGCGATGGCTCGCGCGTTTTCGACTTGGATGTCGTTGATCACGACATGCGCGCCCTCCAGTGCCAACTTCAAGGCGGTAGCTGCTCCGATCCCTCGTCCAGCGCCTGTGACGATCGCGACTCGTTCGGAAAGTGCGTTCATGGTGGGGTTTCCTCGAAAGCCTTAGATTACCTTTTTGAGAATCGAGGAGAGTCTAAACTCCATTTGAAGAAAAACAAGCGGTGGCGCTAAAAATAAAATTGCGCGTCAAATTTGCAAAACTTGAAACCACCGATACACTCCCCGGTTAAAGCTGAAGTCTAGGCTGCATTGTTTGCTCAGGGGGAATGTACACATGCTCAAAGCATCAGGGAAGACATGGGTGTTGGCCGCGGCTTTCGCGATCAGCTCACTCGCGTCTGCATCCGAATACCAACCGAACGAAGTTATCGTGAAGTACAAAGAAGGCGTCGTCCGGACTCGCGCCACGATGAATGATCTCTATCAGTCGCTGCACGTCAAGGGCGTCAAGCGTTATAACGGGATCATGAAGGGTTTCGAGCAACTGACGATCGACACCGATGTGAAGGTCCAAGACGCGATCGCTGAGCTTCAGCACAATGACGCGGTCGAGTACGCTCAGCCCAACTATATTCTTCACACTTTCCCAACCACGCGCACGACCATTCCTTCCGCCCTCAATCGGGGCGCAACGGATGCTTGCCTGATTCCCGGCCTCCCATTCCCTCCTGGCTGCGACGCGAGTGGTGGGGGCGGCGGTGGTGGATTGCCCGGTCTTCCTGGCGGCGGCGGTGGCGGCGGCGGTGGCGCCTGCCTGATTCCCGGCCTCCCGTTCCCTCCTGGCTGCGACGCGAGTGGTGGAGGCGGCGGTGGTGGTGGATTGCCCGGTCTTCCCGGTGGTGGCGGTGGCGGCGCTTGCTTGTTCCCTGGGATTCCATTCCCTCCTGGCTGTGATGGAAGCGGCGGCGGCGGTGGCGGTGGCGGTGGTGGTGGAACTCCTCCTCCTCCCGCAACTCGTCCTGAACTGAAGCCCGCTCCGGCTGAAGTCAGTCCAGCAGTTGCTGACCCGAACCTTTCCCAGGCGTACGGGATCAGCAAAATCGGATCTCCGGAAGCTTGGACTACGAACAAGGGTTCCAAAGATATGATTGTCGCAGTCATCGATACTGGCGTGGATTATAACCACGAAGACTTGGCCTTCAATATGTGGCGCAATCCGAACCCAACCCAGAACGATGTGGTCGGATTTGACTTCGTCCACAATGACGGTCTGCCTTTTGATGACAACGAGCATGGTACCCACTGTTCCGGGACGATCGGTGCAGTCGGCGGAAACGGCATTGGCGTCTCCGGAGTCAATCAACGCGTCTCCATCATGGCGCTCAAGTTCCTCAGTGGCGAAGGTAGCGGAACCACTGCCGAAGCCATCCGTGCGATCGATTACGCGATCACACACGGCGCAAAGGTCCTGAGCAATAGTTGGGGTGGACAGGGTGATGACCAAAATCAGGCCCTGAAGGATGCGATCGACCGGGCCAAGTTGAAGGACGTCCTCTTCATCGCCGCTGCCGGCAATGACAGTGCGAACAACGACGACACTGCCCACGCCAGCTATCCAGCAGCTTTTGACAATGACAACCTGATTTCGGTTGCCGCTACGGATAGCAACGACAAGATGGCGTTTTTCTCGAACTACGGGAAAAACACCACTCACCTCGGGGCTCCTGGCGTGAATGTCTACAGCACGGTCCCTGGCAACAAGTACGCCCAGCTTTCCGGTACCTCGATGGCTGCCCCGCACGTTGCGGGCGCCGCTGCCTTGGTCTGGTCTGCTCACCCGACGTGGACCTACAAGCAGGTCAAGAACGCACTCCTGAATACCGTGGATCCAGTCGCGTCGCTCAACGGCAAGACGGTTACCGGCGGTCGTTTGAACGTCGTGAAAGCAATGCGCTCGAACTGATCATCCTAGCGCTCAATGGACTGAACACCTCGGCGGCGCAAGTTGCCGGGGAGCCAAAGGATCTGGCCAACGGGGACTTCCGAAAGGGAGTCCCCGTTGTTTTTTTTTGAAGTTCTGGTCAAAAAACTGACGAGTCCATCTCCCTAGGGATCCCTTCATTTTCAGGCGAATCAGACACTCGGCCTTGGGGCATACGGCACTCATGACGAGGCGGTGGCGGCAGAAAAAGTGGATGGCACTGGCCGTGATGCGAATTCACTCGCCCGCATGCGTGAACGCTCTGCGGAGGCTCCCCCCTAACGGTACCGGAAAACCCTGGTCTTGACGCCGTCGAAGCGCATTGATTTCCAATCTTGGAATCCTCTACGACAACATGCACTCTGAAGGACAGTCGTACGAGCATCTTCCGGATCACCTCACCAATGAATTTCGGATTCGGGGGGTACTTCGGAACCCAGAAATCAGGACCGCTCTCGGTTGCCGGTCGGCTCCCGACCGAGCGAGCTGCGAACTTTAGGAATTGAGATGAAGCTTCTATTCGTGTTGGTTGTTTCTGTGGGAGTTTCGGTGTCAGGAGTGGTGCTGGCTAAGGAAAAGTCGCGAGTCGCCCCTTCGCCAGTTCCATCGCCTACCTCGTCAAACGTCTTCCCGCAATCCTGGGCTTCCCGGGATGTGGCTTGGAAGGGTCTGAGGATTCACTTGGAGCAGAAGTTCGACGAGGATGCCGGTGTGGCGGCCAAAGTAGAGATTCGAAAGGGGAATCAGCTTCTCAAGAGTCTGGTCCTCAAGGGGCTTCAGCCGGTAGGGGGAATAGCGGGCTTAGCGATCCCTGAAAGCCAGCCGCTGGAAGACCATTTCGTGATCTCCAAAGTGGGCGATTACGATCCGAGAATCATCTTGATCGATCTCAGCGGGACGAGGGTGGCAAGCCTTCCGGCGGCCGAGCTCTACCTCTCGCCCAACGGTCGGAACCTGTTTGCGTTCCAGCAGAGTTTCGAGTCGGCTTTGCCGGAGTATGCCTTCTACGATCTTGCCCAGAACATGCTGATCATGGAGGCCAAGGATACTGACAAGGTGGAGCCTTATTTCGTCTCAGGAATCGGATATCGCCTTTACGCCAAGGGGGGGCGGTACCTAGCGGTTGCGCGACCCGAAATCGCAAACGATCCCGGGCGGGCTCGCAAACTGGCGGAGACCTCGATGACGGAAATCAATCTCGAGATGAAGAGTCTCAGGGTGCTTCCGTTGGAGCCTGTGGTCATCACGGAAGCCATCCCCATGAAGTCACTGCGACTGGACGCAAGGAAGTGACTTTCATGCCTTTTCATCGCGGTTCAGGACTTTCTTCGAATTTGCTTCGTTGAGTCGACGCGACAGTGTGAGAAGGAGTTTCCTCGACCAGGCGGGCCGGCTGTAAAGCAGGCGGTCGAGGGTTCCCACCGGAATCTCGATCAGTTCGCATTCACTTCTCGCCTCGACGTTCGCAGAGCGTCGTTTTCCATCGATGTACGCCATTTCTCCTACGAACTCGCCGTGTGCGATCTGACCGAGCTCGACCCTTTGGGCTTCGATCATGCGATAGGCGGTGAGCTCGCCCTTTTTTACCAGAAAAACGGTATCCGCTGGGTCGCCCTCACGGATGAGCTGTTCACCGGCGACCATGATCCGCAGGCGAAAGCTCGCTCTGTCGCCATGGGAGGCGTAATTCAAGGCCTTGGCCACGCAATGGGTGAGCTCCTTGGGGTCTTGAGGATCCGTAAGGAACTGGACCCTTCCCGTGACCAACTCGTCAATGTAGGTTTCGTCCGTCGGTGGACGATCGGCGACGAGGATCGCGAGCGACGAAAGCGACTTGTCGGTGAGCAGCGAGTTCACCAGCTGGGTTCCGCTGAACTTGGCGAGTTCGAGGTCGGTGATGACCAGGTTCGGGGGGACGTTCTTGATCTTCGCCGAAGCTTCCTGTCCGTCCTCCGCGGTAAAGATCGTGGGACGGGTACAGAGCCTTTGGACCACTTCCTCCATCCGTCGCGATTTGGATGAATCCGGAGTGACCACGAGGACCTTGAATTTATCCATTCATGAATGATCGATCGAGCGGAGCCTTGGTGCAAGGGGGATTCAAAAATGAACGGGAAGAACCAGTGGCGTGGTCCTTCCCGTTCCCCCTATGTCGAGCGCTGCGTGTATCGATCCCCGTCGCGCGCTCTCCCCGCATCCAATTGATACGTCCTTGTAATGTCCTCGAGTTCGGCTATGAGCCTTTCCTAAGGCGATACCGGGGCCATCCATAGCCCGTCTGCAGTCGGCGAAGTTCCTTCTCCACCTGATGAATCCATTCATCGTGACCGCTCGCCCGGACCTTCGGTTTCAATTCGAAGCGATGTTGCAGCACAGTCCTGGATCATCCTTGATCCCGCAGGTCATCCATGACTTGCCGCCCTTCCCAGGGCGATGACTGGTATGCGATCTTGATTCGAAGTGGATTCGAACTTCCCCGCGAGGCTCCGCTCGCACTCAAGTTCGACCGAGGGTCCGGAATGGCAGGGAGCCGTTTACCGGTTATGCAAGGCGCATCCGTCGACCCAAGCTCTTGGGTTTGTGGCCGTCGATGTGAAGAAGCTCGCGCCTCTCCTCGTCTTCCTTGCAGTTGACACACAAGGTAGTGGTCGGACGGGCTTGCAAGCGCTTCATCTCGATCGGTTCAGCGCAAGTCCGGCAATCTCCGAACGTTCCTTCGGTGATGCGTTTCAGGGACTCGTCAATTTTCTTCATGAACAAGGTCTCGCGATTGCGAAGTCGCATCCGCATTCCCGTTTCAAGTTCACTCGTCGTCATATCGAGCTCGTCGAGCATGTCGTCCCGGGTCAACTGGAAATTTTCGATCTGATTGCCTTGGCTGTAGACGAGTTTGGCGCGCTCGTTCTCGAACATTTGCTTGAACATGACCATCATATCGCGATCCATGGCGATACTCCTTTGGGTTTGTTTGTGTGGGTTGAGGCCGAAGCCGTCCCGATCCTTCGAGACTTCGTGGTTTCGGTATTGGGGAACTTTCCTTGTTCCTCTCAGGGCAGTGACAACGGATTCACTATGGGTTTTCTATTGCTAGCGAGTCTCCGTCCACGACCAGAGGCAATGGGGTGTGGATGCAGTGCAGATCCGGGCAATTCCGGTACAACCGGCTTGCTCCAGTGAGGGCCTTCCGGCCCAGGCGACGTTTTTAGATTTCATGCTTTGCATAAACGAGCCTCCTTCCTTTCAAGGAGAGGGGGTCTGGGTTCCCCTCTCACTGCTTCCGGTTCCCAAGTATTGCGAGCAATGTGCCATGGCAAAAAGCCAAGTTGTTTCAAAGCGGGCTCACTGAGTTTCCCCGAAAAGGTAGAAACTGTGCACTAAATCATTCGATCGGCCTCAGACGTTTTTCGTCCATGGAGCCGAAATGATCCCGACGAAACCCACACGGTGATGCGTGTGGACGTGGCGGACATTATAGGACTTTCGCTCCCGAGGTTCCGGGGCGGACCCTTGCACGAGACTTCGTCCTGATTAAATAGGAGCTGTGTATCACCACCGCGGCACCCGTGCCCCCTGCGACACAGGCTCTGCGGCCTCGGCCCTTTGCGTTATGAAAAGTTCCGAATCGACCCCTCATCCATTCCGTTCCATCTTCTTGGAAATTCGAGTAATCAAAAGTATTAACCACTATGACCTATCCTGCAGTTCATGAAGCTGCCGCCCAGGGCTTCCAAGCCAGTGCCGATGCCTACGAGAGGGGTCGTCCCGACTATCCGTTGGAGGCGATTGAGTTCCTGTTTCGCCACAAAGTTCTCAAGGAGGGGTCAGCGATCCTGGACTTGGGTGCAGGGACTGGAAAGCTGACTCGACTTTTAATCCCCTATACACCTGCGCTGGTGGCGGTGGAGCCGTCTTCCGCCATGCGTCGAAAACTTCTTGATTTGAATCTGGCGGTGAAGGTGGCTGGGGGAACTGCTGAAAAAATTCCACTCCCGGACAGGAGCGTCGATGGCGTGGTTTGCGCCCAATCCTTTCACTGGTTTAAAGGGACCGCAGCGTTGAAGGAGGTTCATCGAGTCCTTCGTCCCGGGGGATACCTGGCACTTCTATGGAACGTCCAGGAGAGACGATTGATTGGGTCGCTTCCATCAGTTTCATCGCGTCTTTGCCAGTGGGGAAACGCTCGGTGGTGCTCGACCAAATTCGCGAGCTTCTGGCGACCCATGCGATGACGCGCAATTTGGCCAGGGTCCGACTTCCTTACCGGACCGACCTGCATTGGTGCGAGCGTCTGGGATGCTGAGGGATTTCAAACAGCTCATGAGTGCCCGCTTTTTGTTCACCTTCGCGGTGCAAATGCAGGCGGTCGTCTTGGGATGGAGGATGTACGATCTCACCCATGACCCACTTTACTTGGGCCTGATCGGATTGAGCGAAGCCATGCCGGCCCTGAGTCTCGCGCTCTATGCCGGTTACTTGGTCGACCGAAGTCGCCCCCTCGCGGTCTACAAGTGGGTTGTCGCAGTTAGCCTCTTTTCAGGCCTGGTCCTTTTCGTTTCCCAGCTCCCGCAAATGAAACTGGACGTCCACTCCCAAGTGGTCGCTCTGTTCGCCGCGTCGATTCTGACGGGCACCGCGCGTGCGTTTTCCCAGCCCGCCCTTTATGCGGTCGTCCCCCGGATTGTTCCACGTGAGTACCTGCCTCGGACCTCAGCTTGGATGACAAGTGCGATGCAGGTCGCCCGGATCGCGGGCCCGGCTGTCGGGGGCCTCCTTTTCGGATGGACAGGAATGGCAATCACTTCCGGCGTCGTCTGCATTTTTCTCGTCGGGAGCGCGCTCTCCGTAAACCTCATCCAGGCTTCTCCGCCCGCGCCTACAACGGTTTCCGTTCATCAGTCGCCTCGGGAAGAGTTCTTTTCTGGGTTGTGCTTCGTATTTCGGCATCCCATCCTTTTGCCGGCCTTGTCCCTGGATATGATTTCCGTCCTTTTCGGCGGCGTGACCGCACTTCTTCCGATCTTCGCCGCTGAAATCCTGATGACTGGTCCCAAGGGACTGGGAGCACTGAGGGCTGCACCTGCAATCGGCGCCGCTATCACCAGCATCTTTCTCGTGCGGCGTGCGATCCACGGACGGGCGGGCGATCTCCTTTTCGGGAGCGTGGCCGGATTCGGGGTCTGCATCCTGATCTTCGGGGTGAGCCGCAATTTTTGGATTTCGCTGATTTCCCTCGCCCTCAGCGGAGCGTTTGACAGCGTGAGCATGGTCATTCGCACCTCCGCGGTGCAGTTGACTTCTCCGGACCACATGCGGGGCAAGATCTCGGCGGTAAACTCCATTTTTATCGGCTCCTCGAACGAGCTCGGAGAATTTGAGTCCGGTATCGCAGCCCGGTTCCTCGGGACGGTTCCTTCTGTGCTATTGGGAGGTCTGTTGTGCCTCGCCACCGTGGCCGGCGTGGCGATTCTCTCTCCCCAACTCAGGCGAATGGATTTGCGCAACCTCGAAACCGAGGCAGGAAAATGAAGTCACCCATGAATTTTTGCATTGGTCAGTGTTGGATGAGCGAAGGTGAGCCTGAGCTCGGCGTGGGCTTCGTCAAAGCGCAGGATGGGCTTTCGGTCGCGATCGAGTTCCCTTCGGCTGCGCAGGCGAGACTTTATCGCAAAAAATCCGCCCCGCTTCGCAGGCTGGAGTTCCGTGTAGGCGAGAAAATCCAGTCCAAGTCCGGAGTGTCCCTGGCAATCGAGCGCATCGAAGTCCGGCATGACTTGGTCTGGTATATCGGTGCCGACCGTGAATTGTGCGAATCCGACCTCTCCCCGCAGATCACGCTTCAGCGACCGCTCGAACGCTTCCTGGCAGGTCATTGGGATCCCTATTCCGCTTTTCAGCTCCGGCGCCGCACCCTCGGTCTTTGGCATCGCCAAGTCCATTCCCCCGCCCGAGGGATGATCGGGCCACGGGCCCAACTCCTTCCCCATCAGCTTTATGTCGCGCGAGAAGTCGCGAGCCGTGGACTTCCGCGGGCGTTGCTGGCCGACGAGGTCGGTTTGGGAAAAACGATCGAGGCGGGCTGGATCATGCATCGACTGCTGGCGACAGGTCGCATCCGACGTGTCCTGGTCATCACTCCGGAGGCACTGGTCAATCAGTGGTTCGTCGAACTGTTCCGTCGTTTCAACCTCTCTTTCTGGGTCCCTGATTCGCAGAGCGAGGAGGGGGTGCGGGCCGAGGATCTTGCCACTCAAGAGCGGGTGATCTTGAGCATGGGCTCCCTGGTCGGCCTGAAGGCTGAAGGCGCATTCCAGGAGTCGGAATGGGATTTAGTGGTTGTCGACGAAGCACACCGGATCCCTTGGTCGCAGCAGGATTCCAGCGCTGAATACGAAGTCCTCGAAGCACTGGCGAAACAGGCACCTGGCCTCCTGCTCCTCACCGCGACTCCCGAGCAGCTGGGTCTTGAGGGTCACTTCTCCCGCTTGCACTTGATTGATCCACAGCGTTTCGACACTTATGCCAAGTTCGTGAAGGAGCACGAGCGGTATCAGGAGGTCGTGCGTTTGGCAGATCGACTTCTTGCCGATGAACCTCTGACCGATGCAGACCGCAAACAGCTCAAGAAGAAGCTCGAAGGCAAAGCCTCTCCCGAGCTTTTGACTTACCTCGATAAACCCGCGGCGAGGCGCGCAATCTGTCTCGCCTTGATTGATCACTACGGCACGGGTCGGGTCTACTTCCGCAATTCCCGGTCCGTCGTCGAGCTCGAGCATTGTGCGTTTCCCAAGCGAAGTCTGCAGAAGCACGCCCTCGTGGCTGAAGACGGCGAGTCCCATTCGCAGGTTATGGTTCGGTGGTTGGGGGAGTTCGGACGG
>JAYVNB010000232.1:0-4209 GCA_043759365.1 Bacteriovoracaceae bacterium
TTCAGGCCGGTGAGTCCATTCTCTGGTTTCAGTGGAACCTCCGGGAGCTCCGGACCCGGATCACCCGGTTGGAGAAGACTTCGCTTCCGGGACTGGAACGGATCGATGTCCGTGAGTTCCAGGCGGTTCTGCCGCTTCCTTACTTTCACGTCGGTTCGGGAGGCAGCGATGATCTTGCGGCCGATGATCCGACCCTGCGCCAGAGCCTGCTTCTTTCTCTGGCGACTGGCATTCCGAACCTGGGCTCTCATTTGAGCCGATCGTCGCTCTCTCAGGCGCGATTGCTGGTGGGAGCAATCCATCGCGGCGAGAATCGCCGGGATTGGATCGATACCCTCTCACCCTCCGCGGACCTCCTGGTCTGGATTGGCCGCCGGGAGCTTTTGACTCCCGCCGAGGAGTCGTTGGCGCAACTCTCGGAGCCGATCGATGCGGTCGAGGGAGAAGGACTTTTCCGGCTGCGCGTTTCGAACCTGAAAAAGTGACTCAGGGGTTTTCGGGCCGAAATCCCAAGCGGCAGCGCACCCGTCCACTCTTCTTCAACTCCTCGAGCCTTGAGTCGTTCGAGGGAGTGAAAGCGCGGCGCGGGTGCCAGACGTGAAACTGCAAAGCCAATCCCTTCAGGCTCTTGATCCGCAGTCCGAGGTTTTGCAGCCTGAGTTCGACATCGGTATCCTCGCGTCCGTAGCCTTCGTACTCTTCATCGAAGCCGTTGATCGCTTCCAGGTCGCTGCGCGAGACCGAGTAGTTGCACCCCTTCAAGTCGTCGATGCGTTCCATTCCGAGGAGTCTGCGCAGGCCGGGGGCGCTCACGCGAATCGTGCGTTGAAAGTGCTCGCTGTCCTTCTCGATCACGCTCCGAAGCATCCGCGGACCGGGAGAGTCGAAAAACCCGGAGCGGATGCGGGCGGGAGTCAGCCAGTCGGTGATTTTCGGTCCAAGTTCCACCCGCCGGCCGCCGAGGTATCGGCCTTTTTCCTGATTCTCCAGGTGATCCCGGATGAAGTCCCGATGAGGGACGCAGTCTCCGTCCAGGAACACCATCGTCCCGCCTCGGGCTTCCCGGAGAGCGCGATTCAGGATGCGGCATTTGCGGAACCCTTGATTCTCTTGCCAGAAGTGGACGAGCGGGAGGTTGACGCGTGCCTTGAACGCATCGATGATCCGACGGGTGGTCTCTCCCGAACCGTCATCGCAGAGCAGGATCTCGAAATCGCGTCGGGACTGGCGTTCCAATCCGGCCAGCACGAGCTCCAAGTGGCGCGGCATTTCGTAGGTCGATACGAAAAGCGAAGCCGAAATGGAGCCTTTTTCACCCAAGCTCACGGTAGCTCCGGTATTCGAAGAATCTTTTTCCGGTGAGACGCTCGATCCAGTCGAGGATCACCTTCTTGGCATCCCGGAAACCCCATTCCAACGGGGAGTTCTCGAGATCCCAATTCCAGTTTTTCGCGCGGATCCGCTCGATCATGACCGAAGGATGGGTTTCCCTGAAACGCTTCAAACCCCAAATCTTCTTATAACGATAATTATCCCCGGTTGCGGTGGTGGTCCCACTCGCTTCCGTCGGTTTTGAGCCATGATAGAGCGAGTCCATGAAGAACGTTTTGGCCTTCATCGCGTCGGGAGTCCGGACCCAGCCGTAGTGGTAGACGCTTGCGCCCGAATGCACGACGGTGAGTTTAGTTCCATCGGCTTTCCGAAAACTCTGGGCGTCTCCGACGCTTCGGGCTCCGGAGGATTTCCGGATCGCGCGGACTTCGCGACGGTAGGCGCTACGGGATACCTGGATCACGTCGTAGGATCCGTAAAAATGAACGTAATCAAAAAGGATGCCTTCGACTTCCGGGTGAGGGTCGGCCCAAGAGAGGGTCCGTCGGAGGTCCGAGAGTTGTTCGTGATGGAGGACCTCGTCAGCTTGGAGGTAGAGGCACCAATCGTTTTCGCAGCGTTCGAGCGCGAGATTGGTCTGCTCGGAAAGGATTTTTCCGCCTCGACGTTTTTCCGGGTCATCGAGTGGCCAACGACTCTCGAACCACTTCACTTTGTTTTGGCCTGGGCCGGCGGCGAACTCCTGGATTTTGGACAGGGTCTCGTCCTCGCCGATGCCGACGTTGATCACGAGTTCGTCGACCAGCGGGATCATGGATTTCAGGGACTCCAGAAAAGGGTAGTCGAACCTGCAGCCATTGCGGATGATCGTGAATCCCGAGATCTTGGGGGTCTTGTTTCCAGGGATCATCGGGACGGTCCTGGGGGCGAATTCGCAGCGTCCACGATCCGGCCGAATTGCCAGATCTTCACGTGACGGACGGCTCGGGAGACTCCCTCGAGCACCGAGATCACCAATCCGTGCACTCCGTCGCGATAGGCGCCGTAGTAGAGGTAGTTCTTGAAGAACATCGCCGGGCCTGCGGTGACGATCCTGAAAACGTTCGTCCTTTGTCCGCTCCTCACCCGGTCGCGCGCTTCAATCGTCGTATACTTGTTCATTTTCTCCAGGAACTTCTCGGGAGCGAAGTCCGGGGAGTGGTGGAGGGGCTCATGGATGGACTGGGGCGGGGACGGAAATACCGGGTATTCATGGATGTCGTTCGTGTACTCGACGGCGGCGCGATGAAAGAATCGGTCCTGGTAAGAGGGGTTCCAGATTCCGTAGTGGATCGGTTGGTCGAGGAAATACTCCACTCGGCGCACTTTCCAGTAGCGACAGGCGGGGCCTTCTCCCTGGGCGAGGATTTCGCGCAAGCGCACCGCCAGCTCGGGGCTGCATTCCTCGTCCGCATCCACGACCAATACCCAGTCGTGCCTGGCTTGTCGGATCGAAAAATTTCTCTGATCCCGAAACCCGGTCCAGGAACGCTGGATCACTCGGATCGTGGATTGCCAGGGTGCCCCGGCGCTTTGGCAGATCTCGACTGTTCGATCGTTGCTTTCGGCGTCCACCACCAATATTTCGTCGGCCCAAGTCAGGGAGCTCAAGCAACGCGCGATGTGTGCCTCTTCGTTACGGGCGATGATGACTGCGGAGATTCCAAGGGGTGAGGGGGACGTGCTCAAAGTTGGATCGCTTTCAATGCCAGCTTCAGGACTTCATCTACGCCAATCCTGCCCATGCACTGATGGCGTTGTTCGATGCAGACTTCGAGGCCGCACCAAGGGGGCATCCCCGGGTCAGCGTCATCGCGGCATGCCAATCCTTCCACAAAAAGGAAGGGGTGTAAATCCTGCGGGTAAGGGTGCCACTCGAACGGATCTTCAGGGCCAAAGAGGGTCACGGTCCGTACGCCGACCGCAAGCGCGAGATGTCGTGGTCCAGAATCGTTTCCGACGAACACCGCGACTTCGGACAAAGCCGCTGCCAAGGATCTCAAGGACAGGGAGTTTTCGCAGGCGATTTTTTCGCGGACCCCCACTCGACTCGAAACTTCAGGGACTCTCGAAATCAGGGCGTCATCGACCGCACGAAAAAAGCCGTTCGCGACCAGGGACTCTTGGGGGCCCACTACGGCGAGCACCGAGCCACCGGTACGAAGGATCCAATCCACCGCCAGCATCGCGTACCGGTCCGTCGCCCAAGCCTTAGTGGGACGGCTTGCCCCCAGGCCGAGTCCCAGCACCGGCCCGGCGAGGCCGAGTTTCACGATGCGACGGTGGGCTTCTTCGCGCTCCGAACTGAGGAGATGGATTCGGGGTAGGAGACCGGGAGGAACAGGGAGTCCCGTCGCGCGAACCGTGTCCATATCGCGCTCAATCACGGGTTTCAGAATGCCTTTGCCTGGCACGACGACGGTGGAAAACCGATTGCGGTTCCGATGGCCGTGAAAGTGGATGGAGCGCAGGGGCGCTCCGGTTGCGTAAGCCAAAGTCGCACTGGATGGGCTTGCGTGAAACCCGAGTACCCAGTCGTAGCCGGTTTTTCGGAGTGTGAGCGCCGTCCGAACTAGGGCACGGGTGCGCGAGGCTGTATCCCGGTGCCTTTCGTAAGTCAGGATCCGGTGAACGGCCGGATGGTGCTCCAAAAGCGGCGCCCACGCTCGGGAGACCAATGCATGAATCTCGGTATTGGGAAACGCTCGGTGCAGCTCGGCGAGGGGGGCCGTCATCAAAACTGTATCCCCAAGGGAGCGGAGCTTGATGGCGAGTATTTTTCGCGGCGGGAGCATGGTCTACGCAGCCTAACTCAGGCGAGGCAACTCGAGCGACCGC
>JAYVNB010000233.1:0-33266 GCA_043759365.1 Bacteriovoracaceae bacterium
CCCGAAGGGTACTGGACCCGAACAGTGATCTCTCCGAGATGGGACGGAGGCACGGGCTGGGTAACCTCCACCGCGGTCACCTGCCAGGGAGGAGTCAGGCCCAAAAGGATTTGATACAGCTCAACGTCGCGCATGGCATCGACATTGATCTGGAACCCGAGATCAGGCAAGCGCCGCGTCAGATGTGCCGCGCCTTGCGTACCTAAACAACCTTACCCACACGAAAGCCTGAACAGCCTTTTATTATGGCGACTTCGAATACGGAGGCGAGAGAAACCACGGAAACCCTGAGCTTCATCCGAGGCTCATCAGCCGAGCACTCTGGGATCAGGTTCAGCAAATTTTTGAAAACCCCTCTCGGAGCCGAAAACAGGTGAAGTCGAAAGCGCACCCCTACCTGGGCCTCCTCCGCTGTGGCGGGGTCTTGTTAGACAAGTCAGGCCAACCTACCGATCAAGCCTGCAGGTCGACCGTAACGGCCGAGGAGAAGCGAAAGCGGCTCGCGAGCGGGATCAGAGGTATGTGGCCCGGGTGAATGGACGGACGCGCCTGAGCCTCCGTGAGACTGAGGTTGGAACTCTTTTTGAGGTGATCGTGAAGCCTTTGTCGTTTACCCCGGAGGTGGCCGAGTGGATGAAGGACGCACTATTGGAAGATTGCGGTGAGAAGACGCACACGCACGAGAGCGAGCTTGCTTCGCTCCAGTTCCAGGTGCGACTGCTGGATCGCAAAATCTCAGGCGTCTATCGGGACAAGGTGGACGGCTAAATTGATGAGGCGCTTTGGAAGAGAACGCATGATCGTTTGGCTATCGAGATGCGAAGCCTCAACCACTCGCTCGATGCCATTCATGAGGCGAGGGGCGACTATTTGGAAAGAGGCTCACTTCTCATCGAACTAGTCCGAAACACTGAGAATGTTTACAGAAATTCAAATCCTGAGATGAAGCGCAAAATCATCGAAATCGTTTCATCGAACCATTTTTTGGCGGGCGGAAGCTTGCGATTTGATTACAGAAAACCGTTTGACTTACTTGCTTCCGCCCGCGATCGGGAAAAATGGTGGACCCGCACGGATTCGAACCGAGGACATCTAGCTTGCAAAGCTAGCGCTCTACCAACTGAGCTACGGGCCCAAGAGCCTTCACTCTTACGAAAAATTATCAGGATATGCTAGTCCTATCTGAGGCATGGAGCTGACTTCTGAAAATTTCAAAAAGGGTTTCTTGGTCGACGAGGAACTGATGGGCGGAGTCTCGGAGGATCCCGATCGCCCGGGTCAGTTCATGGCGTTTGTCCTGCGCCATACGACGGGTGAATCCCTCGGCTACCAGGCCTATCTCCGGCTAGAGGAGGCTATTTCCGCTTTGAATGGCGTTGAGAGAGCCTGGAAGTTCGAGAGTTCATCGGGCTGCGGAGGCGGAGCTTGCGGAAGCGCGGGCGGTTGCGGGCCCGGTGGAAGCTGTGCGGTCCGTGAAGGACAAGGTTGTCCTGCGGGGAAATGCTGATCAGGACCCGACTCTTTCAGATTCGTTTGCCACGAGCTCGACGCAACCCAGGAACCGGGAAAGGTACTGGTGGGTCTGGCTGCCAGAGAGGTAAAGCAGGACTAGAAATAAGCCCAGCCCCAGGTACTGGAGAGGATCTGGCCAGCTGTTGTCGATCCCCACATGCCGAAAGTGGTGACGCAGGGTGAGTTCGGCATCGCCCACGCCCTGGATAGAATCGATGCCCTGCATGATCAGGAAGAATACCGCTCCCGCGAGTGCGGTCAAATAGCGGTTACGATACTTCAGGGCGTCCAGATCGATCTTGAAGTTCCGAACGATCCAAGCCCAGTCCTCTCGAGAAGCCCCCAAAGTGCGCTTCATGGAATCACAAACTCGGAGGCGCCAATCGACCTCCCGCCCGAACTGATTCAAGACATTGGCGACTCCTCCCCTGCGAAAGGCCCGCGGCATCTCACGAAGGACCTCGGTACTGAGGTAATAAACGGCGTAAGCCACGGGAAAAATCAAAATCAAGGCATCGACGTAAGTCCGGAACCTGTAAGGCACGATATTGAGTTGAATGAGAAACAAGCCCGCGAGAGAGAGTCCCGCCGGCATCAGGAAGCACCAGATGAAAACGCTGAGCATCCGCTTGTTGACCAGCGCACGTTCCGTCTGCGTCTCGTTCAGGACCAAGTCGTTGAAGGAACGATAGAGCTCGGCTCGGTTGCCTTCATGCATATTCAAGATTGTAACCCCGGCGTATCCCGAAGCGCAAATCAGGATGAAATGACGGCTTCGCGCAGACGAAGGATGGAACGCGACTTTCCGGAGACCTCATCGATGTCGATGATCACGCAGCCGTATCCCCCTGGACCCTCGGCGGGCTCATAGCGGATCGGGCGTTTGGTGAGGAACTTCTGGATCGAGATCTCCTTCTTGACCCCGATCACGGAATCGAAGCAGCCGGACATTCCCACGTCAGTGATGGCAGCGGTGCCGCCGGGGAGAATTCGCTCGTCGGCGGTCTGCACATGGGAATGACTGCCTACGACTGCACTGGCCCGTCCATCCATGAAATGGGCAAAGGCCTGCTTCTCGGAACTAGCCTCCCCATGGAAATCTACCAAGGTGCAGGCGATGTCGAGGTCATCGAACTTGTCGATCTCGGCTTCTGCCGCCCGGAACGGACAATCCAGTGAGTCCATGAAGACACGACCCATGACCTGAACAACTCCGAGACGAAGACCCGCCCGCCTCCGGGACTCAACCACGGTGCTCCCTCGACCGGGCACTTTGAACCGCGGATCATCGGGGTAGTTGGCGGGCCGCAGAAGGCGGGTCGTCGTCGCCATGAAGGGGATGATCTGTTTCTGGTCCCAAGCGTGATTGCCAGTGGTGATGACGTCGACACCCAAACCGAAGAACTCTTCGGCCATTTCAGGAAGTATCCCATTGCCGTGACACATGTTCTCGCCGTTCACGACGATGAAGTCCACCTGATGAGCAGGCGCAAGGCGGGCGATGGCCAACTTGACTGCATCGCGACCGGGTTTCGCGAAGACATCCCCGAAATATAGAACCTTCACTCTGGTGCTCCGAATCTGGATGAGAGCGCTGTCGTCCTGAAAACCGGGATTTCGCGGGTCTCGGTGAAGATCCAGTCGACCGCCTGATCCCATGGCTTTTGCTCGAGCCTCGGAAACAGCTCGGCATCCCGGGTGAGGGCCACGCGCAGCGCTTGCGGAGCCTTTATCAGGTAGCGATCGAAGTATCCAGAGCCCATGCCAATGCGCGCTCCCGAACACCCGTAAGCCAATCCCGGCACGAAGATCACATCGAGCAGGGCAGGATCGGCAATCGCCCAGTCCCCGGGAGGTTCGTCGATCCCGTAAGCGCCTCGTTCCCATCGAGTCACAGGAAACTCCCGGACGCCCACCATCTCCAGCTGGCTTTTCGTCCGATCGACGACGCGCGGATAGTGGAGTAGGGCGCCGGCCACATGAAGCGCGGCAGCGATTTCCAGGGAGAGGTCAATTTCTCCGGGGAGAGCCTTGAAAAGGCAGACTTTCAGTCCTCGAACGCGAGGCAGGATGCGGGTGTGCGCGAGGAACCGCAAGCTGATGGCTTGACTCACGCTCGCCGTCAGCGGACGGCTTTGGCATTTACGCCAAGCTAGAATTTTGGCTCGCAGAATGGGAGCAGGCTCGAGACCCGTCAGGCTGAGCTCGCCTCTCAACCCACTTTCGTCGCTCAAGGACTATCCGGAAGCAGGCTCAGAAGCTCTCGGGTGCGCGACTCGACTTCTTGCAGGTGAACGCCGACGGCGCGCTTGGCATCTAGGTAGTCCTCGGCCAGCTCCAGGAGTGCGAGGAGAGCGACGTGCTGAGGTTGAACTTGCGCTCCTCCCTTCTGAACTCGCGCTTCCGCATCTGCGATCCTGCGAGTGACGAGATCGACCACCTCTTGGATCCGATGTGGTTCGCCCTCGGTGACCCGAAGGGGAACCCGGGCTCCCAGAAGGCGAATCTCGATCACAGGAAAACCTCGAGGATGAGCGCGATTCCCTGCCCTCCGCCAATGCAAGCCGCTCCGAGCCCATAGCGCTTTCCACGCCGGCGGAGCTCATGAAGCAGGTGGGCAGTGATGCGGGCACCACTAGCGGCGAGCGGATGGCCGATCGCGATCGCGCCTCCGTTGACGTTCAGAGTGGAAGGATCCAGTTCCAGTTCTTTTTGGACGGCGAGCAGCTGGGGCGCAAACGCTTCGTTCACTTCCACAAGATCCATTTGGGAGAGCTTCATGCCAGCCCGGAGAAGTGCCTGACGGGCAGCCGGAACGGGACCGATTCCCATGATCTTGGGATCACATCCGGATATGCCGTAGGAAACGAGTCGTCCCAGGGGCTTCCACCCCTCCTTCGCGGCTCGCGCCTCGCTCGCTACCACGAGGGCTGCCGCACCGTCCACGATCCCGGACGCATTGCCTGCCGTGACGATTCCATCTTTCTTGAAAACCGGTTTTAGTCGCGCCAGGATTTCCATCGTGGTGTCGGGCTTGGAATGCTCGTCCCGGTCCACCACTTGGGTTTGCCCTTTTCGATCCTGGATCGATACGGGTGCCAGCTCCGCTTTGAAGCGACCGGCATCCGCCGCTTCCCTGCAAAGTCTTTGGCTCTTCAACGCATATTCGTCGGCCTGCAACCGTGTGATGCCGTACTTCTCCGCAAGGTTCTCCGCCGTGATCGCCATGGGAGCTTGGGCGTAGGCATCGGTCAGCGCTTCGGTCATCATGTCGATGACCGGCTGGTGACCCATCCTCATCCCGGCCCGCGCCGTGCGAAGGAGATAGGGCGACATGCTCATGTTTTCGATGCCCCCGACCAGCGCGACCTCGGTTTCGCCAGAACGCATCTGCTGATGAGCCTCGACGATCGCCTGGAATCCAGAGCCGCAGAGCCGATTCACCCCCAAAGCTGGGATTGCCTCGGGAACCCCGACCCGGAGTCCGATGTGGCGCGGAGCATAGATGCTGTCCGGAGCGGACTGAAGCACGGATCCAAAAATAACGTGCTCGATTGCTGAAGCGGGAACACCCGCCGCTTCAAGAGCGGCTTGGGATGCGATGACACCGAGCTGGGTCGGGGTAAGGTCGCGGAAACTTCCACCGTTGGCACCGAAAGGGGTGCGCTTTGCCGACAGAAAAACCAGGCTTTCAGCTTTCATGGAGCCTCCGAATGAGTTGGTCGGTCAAGGTCGGGGATGATCCGGCGTGGGTGGATCGGGACGGATCCCGCAAAATATCCCAAACCCACTGTTCCAGAAGTTCGGCCTCGGCCGCAAGTCCAAGTCGGTCCAGGAATAAGGCTAGAGTGAGCGCCGGTCCGGCGTCTCCCCAGGATTGCATGACGGCAAAACCTGCTTCCGACCAGCCGACCCAGCCTTGGATTTGAAGAAAACGCCCCAAGGGAATCGCGGCGCGACCGATGCAAAGCAACGCGGAAGGTTTTGCTCCCTCGGAATGCGCCATCGCCGCCGGAACCTGTTCGATTGAAATCGTCTCGATCGGAAACCGTTTGGAAACCGAGCGAGCGTGGTCCAAGGCGAAATCCTCGATCTCTCCATACCCTCCCAGCACCCACAGCAGGCGATCGGTCGTTTGACCGTTTTGAAGCAGTTCCGCCGCTCGCACCGCTGCTTCGATTCCATTCTTGGGCAGACAGGTGGTCTCAACCCAAGTTTCCAGTTTTCGAACATCGGCGGAGCGAACTTGACTCGAGTCCTCAAACGGCCAAACCAGGGTGGACGAACGGATCGACGAACTGGAACCCGTCAGGAAAGGCGCAGCCAAAACCGCAGGTCGCTCAATTTCGCGAAGCACTGAGTTTCCGGGAACGGAATGGCCGAGAATAAACCCTGAATACTCGGACGAGGCGGCAGGAAGGCTGCTTAAAGCCTGAACTCCTAGGGGGGCAGAGTTCCTGGAGACGATTCCGTCGATGAGCTTCAGGACCTGTCCCACAGCCCTTGCGGAGGCCTCCGAAGGATTTTCACCGGGGATCACCCCAACTCGACGCGTCATCAAAGTCTCTGAAATCATTTAGGAAAGGTAACGAAGCCCGTCTGAAAAAACGAGGCAAATTCTGCCGGTTTGCCGCTGAGAACCCATCTCGGGCATACTGATGACTCGGGCATGGAGCCTGAATGCAGGTCGATGGAAACGAGCCGGCTGTACTGATGAGAGGATGAGCAACGGAATGCCTCCGGAAATCAAAGCACCCCCCGCGGGAAGCGACGAATATCGGCTGCGAAATTACCGCGCCCAACTCGCGTCGAACAACGAAGCGGAAATCCGTGAAATGCAGGCCCAACATGCCGAGGAAGTCTCCCGAATCCAGGGGACTTACAAGGAGTCGCACGAACAACTGGGCCACGACTACGATGTCCAGATCTCACAGGAAGCTGAAGCACTCGACGAACAGCTTCAGAAAGTCCACCTCTCGGGCCAGTCGCGTCTCGAAGAAGAGAAACATTCCGCTGATCAAGAGCTGACCAAAACCAAACGGGCCAACCAGCAGCGGATCGATGAATACAAGAAGGAGTCCGAGCTGAAGCTCGACTCCCTCCGGAAACAGTTCCAGGCTTCCGCGGAATACCTCCACGAGAAGACTCGGAAAACGGCCAAAAAAGACAAGGAGGTCTGAAGCCAATGTCGACTTACAACCGCAAGGGAACCGAGATGAACCAAAATCCGAACCCAATGCCTCCCCTCGCAACCGCCGATCACTCGCGCGAGAACTCCATCCGTGTGGACGGATTCGAACAAGTGCTCGCCATGCTCAAGATCGCGGATTCGGAATTCCGGGAGTCCCTGCTTCGTCGGCTCGCAGCTCGCGACAAGCAGCTCGCCGCTTCACTGATCCGTGAGCTGCGGGCCCAAGGCATCCGCTGAATCCCAGTTCCTGAAGTCAAAAATCGAAGGCCGCACCGGATGTATCCGATGCGGCCTTCGCCATTTCAAGGGATTTCAAAACCGTTCAATTCTGGAAATAGGCCTTTTTGAGCTCGTCAAAGTGGATCTGATGCAGATGTCCGCGACGGCTGCACATCAGGTTGTCGACGTCGAGTTGGTACTGAATCATCACTTCCCGGTCCTCGTCGTAGAATTCGAGGTAGCAATCCGGGAATCCCATCGTATGGCCGAACTCGTGTCGAATGGTCCAGCGCGACGTGTACTCCTGGATGTTGCGGTTGGCATCCATGGTGATCTCGCTGCCACCCAATCCGTTCACGTGGGGCGTCGCTCCCGCGACGAAGACCACGTGGGTGGTGGACGCAGGCGATGAATGACTCGGTTGGAACTCAAGCCTGAGATTCCAGGAACCCACCCTCCACTCGTCCTCGATATTGTCCTTGAGCCACGACTGGATTTCGGCGGAAGCAGGAGACTCGAAAGGATAATGCATCACGTTCGGATCGGATGCGGTCCAACGAAGGTTCGTCCGTGCTCCTTGGATCGCGAAGAAGGAGTCGAAAGTGCGCTTTGCGACTCCTAAATACTTTTGAAAGAAAGCTTTGGCGTTTCCTTCGTGCTGCACCGAAAGATTGAATTCGGAAGCGCACTGGGGAGGCAAGTTGCCTTGATTGCGGCACTGCCCGATCAGCCAAGGGGTCAAACGATCTCGTGTCGCTGGATCAAGGTTGTTCCAATCCGTGAGTTTCCGATCCAGCTCCGCTTCTTTGGCGAGGGAATAGTAACCTCGAATGTCCCGTCTGGACTGGGCAACATACTGGAAGAGGAATGGCTCCTCGAGCAACCAGCGGCTCGCCTGCTGATAGACTCGGTCAGCGCGGCGAGCAAAACTCAGATAGGTCGCGTCGTCCACGGGAAGTGTGGCGGAGAGTGGCGTGGACGAGTCGAGGACGGCCAGGAGCGCGCCTGGCATTTCGCTTCGCAAGGCGTTGTATTTGGCGAGCACCAATGTCGCGTTGGACTCAGAGGGGGACTCAATGGGATATCCGACTTGCGTCTCGGCGGTGGAGAGCTCGAGCTTTTGACCATCGGAGCGAGCCCGATTGATCAAGTCCAACCACTCGAGGTTGCGCTTTCCGATGGCCAAGATTGGCTGAAGTGCTCCTGACTTGAGAATCGGAAATTGCCCGCGAGCTTCCAAACGATCCAGAACATCGCGGTATTCTCGACCTTCCATGCCTGGGTCGAACTCCCCGTCGACCAACGGATGATGACGATGGACTTGGGCCTGTGCCAGCGAGGAGTACAGGAGTAACCCTGAAATTCCTGCCAGCCACTGGGTACGGCTCTTCATATCGAAAACCCTCCTTGGGTACCCACACGGGCACGGTTTAGAGAGTTATCTCTGAGTCAACCCGGCTCGGCAACCCTCGGACGCACTGCTTTCAACAATTTAAGATGAGCCAGGGTCGAGACCGCGCGTCATTTCGGTCGGTGTCGCGAAAACACCGAACCGAAGTCCACGGGTACTCACTCGACATTTCGGAAACTGGAGTAGCTCCATGGCACGCCAGAGAATGAGTGCCCCCGCCAGCAGTACGTCAGCCCGCCCCGACTCCACCCCCGCGAGCCTTTTTCGTTCTTCATGGGAACGCCATTTCAGCTCCTCGACCATCCGATGCACATCGCCTCGTGAAAGGATGACTTCGTTGATGGCGGGAGCGTCGAATTTCGCGAGCCCCAGAAAATAGGCTCCCAAGGTGGTGGCAGTGCCGGCGACCGCGACCAGGTCGGTATCAGGAGCCATCTGCTCCCGAATCGGGAGAAATCGTGACAAGGCCTGATCAACCGCCTCTTGGCAGGCCCAGAACTCAGCATCCAAAACCGGGTCGGACTTCAGGAAGCGTTCGGTGAAACGCACCGAGCCTAAGTCGACGCTGAGTCCCCCGCTTCGGGACATCAGTTCGGTGCTCCCTCCGCCAATGTCGATCACTGCCGAGCGCGAGGGATCCATCCCCGGCAGCAACCCTCCGAGGAAAGTGGAACGGGCTTCTTCTTCGCCCGAAAGAGTGCGGAATCGAAACCCGGTCTCCTTTTCAACCCTCGCGAAGAACTCGGCACCATTCGAAGCATCACGAGCCGTGGCAGTGGCAACCGCTACTGCAGTCGCCGGATCCAATCCCAAAGAACGAATCCTCTCCGAGTAGATGTGGAGGCAGGCCAACGTTCGCTCAACCGCCTCCTCGGCAAGCAGCCGAGATCGATCGACACCCTGCCCCAGCCTCACGATCGTGGAATGGTCCTCGACGACGCGGTCCACCTCTTGCCGGGAATCGTCCCAGTCAGCGATCAAAAGCAGGCAAGTATTCGTACCGAGATCGATGGAAGAGCGAATCACATTTTACTCCGAATCGTCCGTGTTGGGCGTGGCCTTTGACTTCGAATCCAGGCCGCTCTTGCCCATCTTGAGCTGGACCTTGAGCTTGTAATTCTCTTTTTCCAGCCCTTCGGATTTCTCCTTCCAGTACTTGGCCTCCTGCTCTAGTTCAGCGATTTTCTTGCTGCGCTCGTGAGCGAGGGAATAATATCCTTCAGAGAAGTTCTCAGTATCCGGATTGAAAGTGCCGACGCGGGTCTCCCCGTCGACTATCCCCTTCACCCGATACTGCCCCTCATCGGTCTTCTCTGCCTCCACGACTTGGACATCATAGGATTTGCCAGGGTAGGCCTTGTCTTGCCAATAGCGCGCGGCCGACTCCTTGGCCTTGTTTTTGGCCTTGTCACTGGCACATCCGGCGAGGGCGAGAGCACTGATCACCCCGAAACACACCAGTCTCGAACTCCACAGTTTTTTCATGTCCGCTCTTTCTCCGACTTTCAATGACCGAAAAGGTTGAGCTTCTTACCCAACCCCTGAATCGCGTTCTGGATGGCCGGAGGCGCGCTCTTAGTGGCGTTCTTCAGCTGTTCTTCGATTTTTTTCTTCGCTTCCGATTTCAACCGGCCGGTTGCTGCGGTCTGGGTATTGGCAAGCGCGACCTTGGCCAGAAACTCGGGCACCTGCGTGTAGGAGTAACAAGGGGCAGTGACGGTGCAGCCCGCACTGACCGGGAAGCGCACCGGACCGTTCCCCTCAGCCAGCAGGTGCTCCACGTTCACTCCTCCGACATCGACCGAGATGTCTTTGGCCTTGGTCAGATTGAAAGTGTCGATGATCTCCCATTGGGTGTCGAGTGAAAGATCGACGAGTCCCACGGTGGTTGCACCTTTGAGATCGATGCCGGAGTTCGGGGCGGCTTTGGTCATGAAGTTCGGGGCGGAGAATTTTCCGTTCTGGAGGGTGAAGTCCGAAGAAACGAACTCGTACCGGGAGTCCCTGCTCGGTAGGGCTTTGAGGCCCTTGCCCTTCAAGGCCGGGATTTTTCCCTGGATGCCTTCCATGGCCTTGTTGATCGCTTCCACCGCCATCTTGCCGACGTCAATCGTGGCGAATTTCGCATCGACGACCTTCAAGCTGCCTTTCGCAATCAGGTTCTTCTTGGCGGGCTCGGTATTGAAACTGCTCCCACTGCCTTCCATCTGGAAATTCGCCTTGCCGATGAGAGTGTCCTTAAACAGGGCCATTTGGGAAGACACGGCTTCCTGCATGTCCATGCCCGTGACGTTGGTGCCGAACTTGTAGGTGGGGACCTTGGGTTTCATCGCAATCGCCGCTTGGGCCGAGACCTTGCCTCCAAAAATGCCCATTCCCAAGCTCTCGATCGTTGCAGTCAGCTCCCGCATCGTCATCTTGGAATGGATATCGGTCATCTTAACGCCGTACGCCTTGAGCATCTTCAGATCCACGTTCACGTTTGCAACGAAATTGGCGACCATGGGATTGGTGCGCATGGGTTCGAGGAGGGCATCCAAATCCTGCGTGGCTGGCTGCCCGGTGCCTGCAGAAGATCCAGCAGCTCCGCTTTTGGCGGTATTGGCAGGGGCCGCGGCAGCAGTCTTCTTGCCCGGAGGTGGGAAGTCGATCAGCTGATCGAGATCCATTCCATTGGAGAGGACATTGGCCTCGAGTCTTGGCGCGGTGAACGAAACCATCTTGCCATTGATCCGCAGTTCATTGCCGGGTGCTGCCATGGTCAAACTGAAGTTCTCAATCTGATCAGTGACCACCTTAACGACCGCATCAAACCTGGGTTGGGCCTTGAGGTTTGGGGCTTTCATCGTCAGGGCCTTGATCGCGAAGTCTGCGCGGTAGCCGATCTTGTCCGACGGGCCTTCAACCGCAGCGTTTAGGGTCGCTACTCCGCCCAACTCATATTGCTTGAGGGGCGGGATCAACTCGTTCCAGGCCTTGAGTTCGATCGGATTCGAATGCAAGTCGACCTTGAGAACTCCCTCGGTCGGAGCCGGTGCGCTTCCGAGCTTTCCACTCGTATTGGTCAAGGTTCCCAAGGCGTTCAAAACCGCATTGTGGAACTTGATTTCCAACTTCTCGATCCGGAGCTCCTTGGCCGAAGTCTTGATCGCCAGGTCGATATTGGCGGCGATCCCCTTGGGCTTTTCGAATGTCCCAGGCATCGAGATGACCACGTCATCCGCGACCGCCTTCAAGGATAGGGAAAATTGATCGATTTTTCCGCTGACCAGCTCGAGCTGGGTGCGTCCAGTCACGCGCGCGGGACCTTTCAAGGTGAGCGTCTTTCCCATGCGAGTATCAAGGTCGGCCCAAAGCTCGAGTTCGGTAGGTCGGGTGAGGGAAAGGTCCTTCACGATGAGGTTGAGATTATTGACCTCGGTCGTGAGCCCGGTCAACTCATCCTTGTAGGTCACCCGGGCATCGTGGATCCTAATACCCAGAAGCGCGCGGGCCGCGATTCCGGGCAGCTTCATCTCTCCTGAGGCTCCCGTGGGCGCCTGAGGCGCGGACCCCGCAGGTTGACCTACGGCTGAGGCCGCGGCGCTCGGGTCCTCCTTCACTAGCGCGAGCACGTTCATCTTTCCGGCCTTGTCTTTCACGACGTTGACCAGAGGGTTCTGCAGATTGAACGTGAGCACTGGCGATCCGCTCAGAATCGAGGAGAAAGGGAGGTGAAAATAGGCATCCTGGACACCCACCACTTCCCTCCCCTGCGCGTCGCTCAGCTTCATTCCTTCGGCCTGCACCCGGATCTGCCCCCAAAGCGAAAGCTTAAGCTTGCCGAGCTCAAGCTTGCCGTTGATCTTCCGGTTGGCTGCCTGAACGATCTGGGAACGGTAGTGATCGACGTCCACCACGAGGGGAACGATGATCGCCGCCAGAACCAGCAGGGCAAACAGGCCACCGAACACGATCAAGATCTTCTTCAACATCACTCGACTCCTTGTAATTTTTTCCGGATGATTTCCTGGAGCAGCGCCGGATTGGCCTTGCCTCCGGTGGCCTTCATGGCTTGCCCCACGAAGAAGCCGATAAGCTTGTCCTTGCCTGCCTTGAATTCGGCTACTTGGCTTGGGTTGGCAGCGATGATCCCATCGATGGCGGGCTCGAGCGCCGTGAGATCCGAAACCTGCTCGAGGCCTTCGCGCTCGACGATTAGTCCGATCGCCTCGCCCGATTTCCAGGCTACGTTGAGCGCCTGCTTCGAGCCCGTCGACGAAACGATGTTCGCGGCAGTGAGTTTGACCAGTTCGGCGACGTGCGCCGGCCTGAGCCGGGACTCGCCGATCTCGATCCCTTCTTCATTCAGCCGTCTCGCGACTTCGCCCGTGATGAGATTGGCCAAGGGCTTGGCGCTCACAGTAGGAGGCATCCCCTCCGATGCCAAAAGGGCCACTGCGGCGTCGAAAAAGTCGGCAAGGGGTTTTGAGCCCGTCAATACGCCGGAGTCGTAGGCCGAAAGGCCCAGTTCGGCGACAAAGCGCGCACGCTTCTGCTCGGGCAGCTCAGGCAACGAGGACTTGATCCGGTCGACGTAATCTTGGCTCAAGCTGAGTGGAATGAGATCAGGTTCAGGGAAGTAGCGATAATCGTGAGCCTCCTCCTTGGATCGCATCGAGAAAGTCTGGTTCTTGTCTGAGTCGTAAAGCCGCGTCTCTTGGGTGATCCTGCCTCCCGCCTGCACCACTTCGACCTGCCGGCGGACTTCGTATTCAATCGCCTTCTCGACGAAGCGGAACGAGTTGACGTTCTTGATCTCGGCGCGGGTGCCGAACTCCTTGGCGCCCTTGGGCATGACCGAGACGTTCGCATCGCAGCGAAAGTTGCCTTCTTGCATGTTTCCGTCGCAGACGCCCAGATAAGTGACAACCGCGTGGAGCGCGCGAAGGTAGGCTCCCGCTTCCTCAGGAGTCCGCAGATCGGGATGGCTCACGATCTCGATGAGGGGCACTCCGCCACGATTGAGGTTCACCAGCGAATATCCGTTTTCATGAACGTTCTTGCCGGCATCTTCTTCCATATGGATCCGTTGGACGCGGATGGACTTCGTACCGGTCGGAAGGTTGATTTCGAGACTGCCGTTCTCGCAGATGGGGAAATCGTATTGGGAAATCTGATACCCCTTCGGAAGGTCGGGGTAGAAATAGTTCTTGCGGGAGAAGACGTTCTTGAGACGGATTTCGCATCCGAGGGCAAGTCCCGCGCGCACGGCGTATTCGACCGCCTTAGCGTTGAGCACCGGAAGCGCCCCGGGTTGCCCAGTGCAAACGGGGCAGGTGTAAGCGTTCGGAACGGCGTCACCGACCGAGACGCTTCCGTCCTTCAACTCCGGCTTGGCTCGACAACCACAGAAGATCTTGGTGTTCGTCGAAAGCTGGCAATGGACTTCCAGTCCGATGACGGACTCGAATTCGCCAAATGTGGAAATCGGTGAACTCATCGGTTCACCCCAGCATCCTTTTCAAAGCTATGTGCGACGGAAAGCAATTTTTCTTCTCCGAACTGCGGACCCATCAACTGCAGTCCAATAGGAAGGCCCAGCGAATCCAGACCGCAAGGCAAGCTGATTGCGGGAAGTCCGGCCAGGTTCGCCGGGACCGTGAAGAGATCGTTCAAGTACATCTGAAGTGGATCGGAGGTTTTCTCTCCCAGTTTGAACGCCGTGGTCGGACTCACCGGTGAGGCGATCAGATCGCAGCTCTCGAAAGCCTGCGCGAAATCGTTCTGGATGAGACGCCTGACTTGGCAGGCTTTTCGGTAATAGGCTTCGTAGTAGCCGGAGGAGAGCGCGAAGGTTCCCAAGATGATCCTGCGTTTCACTTCAGCGCCGAATCCAGACCTGACCTTTTGGTAGAACTCGGTCAATGTTCGGGCATCCATCGCTTCCGGTGGTCGAACCCCGAAACGGACTCCGTCGAAGCGGGCGAGATTCGAGGAAGCCTCGGACACAGCGATCAGATAATAGACCGCGATCGCATGACTCGAATGAGGCAATGAAACCGGAACGAGCTGCGCACCCTTGGATTCCATCCATTTCAAAGAAGCCTGGATGGCGATCTCGACTGCCGGGGAGAGCCCTCCGACGAAATACTCCCCAGGAACCCCGATGCGGAGACCTTTCCAATCAGTCTCCTGAAGCGCTGCCCGGACGAAGGACGGCGTCAGAATGGGTGCGGAAGTGGAGTCGAGCGGATCATGCCCCGCCATAACATCCAATAGGACTGCAGCATCCTCCACTGTGCGCGCCATTGGGCCGACTTGGTCCAACGAAGAAGCGAATGCCACCAGGCCGTAGCGCGAGATCCGCCCATAGGTCGGCTTGAGCCCGACGACGCCGCAGTAGGAAGCGGGCAACCTGACCGACCCACCTGTATCCGTGCCGAGCGACGCAAAACAGAGGTCTGCACGCACTGCCGTGGCCGAAGCTCCCGAAGAGCCTCCGGGAACACGATCGGGATGAGTGGGATGCAGAGTGGGTCCAAAGGCCGAATTCTCATTCGATCCGCCCATGCCGAATTCGTCGAGGTTGAGTTTTCCCAAGGTGACAGCGCCCGCAGCTTCAAGCCTCTCAACACAGGTCGCGGTATAGGGAGGGATGTAGTTCTCCAGCATCTTCGATCCACAGGTGGTCCGCACCCCGTCCATGACCAGGAGGTCTTTGATGCCCAGAGGGATCCCCAACAGTGGGTGCGTGGCGCGAGGCACTTTGCCTGCTTGGTCCATGCAAACTTGGGCAACGCGCGCTTGCTCCAGGGCCCGCTCTTCGCAGATCGTCAAGTAGGCGTTGTGCGGGCTTGAGCGCGCACGCTTGAGGTAATCCAGGGTCAGCTCGACTGCGGATATCTCCTTGCGATCGAAGGCATCATGAATCTCGCGGATGGTTGAATAGGGTGCCATCGGGGTCGGGCCTCGCTTATCGGCTTGTTTTTAGAGGATCGGCGGCACTTTGAAACCGTTGTCCTGCGTTTCGGGAGCCGCTCGGAGCATTCTGGGCTGACCTTGGTCGTCTAAGGGAGAAGGCCGGACCTCGTCGGCACGCAGAGGTGCTTCGAGCTCAAGAGGATGGGTCAATGGCTCGACTCGGGAAGTATCGAGCTCGGAAAGCAGATCGACATATTTCAGGATGTCACCCAGATGGAGAGTGAAAATTTGAAGCTCGGTATCTGAGAGCTCAAGGCGAGCCAGCTCGGCAACTTTGCGAGTCAGCGCTTCGTTGACTTGGATCATTTCCCTGAGACTAGACCCCCGACCTTGGGTTTTCAATCAATCCCTAGGTTCTGCGGAGGGTTGAATCGAGAGTCCCTGGCCAGCTTGTCACTTTTAAATTGACTATTTTAGTCAACTTTAGTAGAAGTACCCAGCTCGCCAAGGAGGCGGTTTTCATGACCCGATCTTTCTTCCCCTTACTGTTGTTGGCCGCTCTCGCCCTGTCCGCTTGTGGGAAAGAGGTCATTCGCTCCCAAACGGAAGAAGGCAATCAAAGCCCCCTGGGAACCACGACCCCTCTGGCAGGCGGAGGAACCTCCCAGAATCCCTCGGGAACCCAAGTCCCAGTGGAAACCCTGACTGAAACCCCAGGAAGCACCCCGATTGCCGGCGAAGGCCGATCGACCACGGGATTTCCCTACTGCGACTCCCGCAACACAGCCCTCAAACTCGCCCTCAGTGAGCTCAGGAACCCGAGATCCAAGGACTTGATCACCCAAAGCAACACTCTCCGAAAAGGAGGGCTGCAGTCTTCGGGCGAAATTCGACTCCGGTTTTTGGGCGAAGACTGCCGCGAAGTCTCAGGCTCCGACCGCGTCTGCGGCCCACTTTATGTGGGATCGCTCGCATTCGCTGTGCCCGGCATTTCACCTGCCCGTGCTGAACGAGCGATCGCGATCCAGGTCCTGGTCTCCACGACGACCGGTCAAGCCTACCTCGTCAAAACCTACGGTCAGCTGGAGCTTCAGTCCGGATCCGTTGGCACGGCTTCCACTTCGGAATGCGTCTCCGGCCTGTCTCAATCTCGCTAACTGCAAACTGCCCCCGAACCCTGTGGGCGCTGCACCGGCGGAGTCAGTGTCCGGTTATGGTAGTCGACATAGATTGCCAGATGGTTGATCAACCCCTGGCGTTTTTTAGTCGTGCACCAGGTCCTTCGAAACAGCCGGTTGAGATTGGCCCGGAACATAGCGCAGGTGTGGTTGAGTGAAAAAAGGGGATCAAAGCCGATCTTTTTTAACTCCCCTTGGCCTGCGATGCAGCCCCGCCTTCCCTTCAGGTAGGTATGCACGGCGTTTGGAAAGTGTGCTTTTAGCACTTTAGGATAGTGCGGGTTCTGATCGGAGAGAAAGGTGGCTTGGTCGCTGACATAGGGCCCGAGCTCCCGCATAAGTTTACTCCAGCCGTTCGCCCTTTGGTCTGCCCTCGGAGGGTAGCTCTTTTTTCTTGCGACATGCACCAAGGGTCCCTTGGGAGGCATCTGGGAGACTTGAAAGCCCAGGATTTTCCGGTAAACGGGATCAATGGCCAAGGCGACACTCAGCGGCTTACACTTCGTATGCTCGCTTGTTTCAAGATCATCCCACTGTACGGCCTCGAGAGAAGATCTCGAGTAGCTCTCCTTCAAGTAGGCTTCATTTCGAAGCCGAGCCATTTGAGCTAAAAATATCAGTCTGCGGGCGACTGTCTTCGGGTTGACTTGAAGCAGGCGAGCAGCTCGTCTCTGAGAGACACCGGAGCAAAGCAGGCGCCTCAGGGGCTCGTTGATCCGGCGTTTCTTTTGATAAAGGGCAGGAGAAGAAGTGGCCGAAGAAAAGGTTCGTTTGCAATTCAGGCACCGAAACCGGGGGATCCTTCGACTGTCCGAACTTCGAATTGAGAAGCCATGGCGGACGATGCGACTTTCACTCGGACCCGACAAATGAGTAATACCAGCGAGTGAACAGTCAGGACGAGGGCAGACGCGTTTCATGGAAGGCTACTCTTCAAGTCCCTGGCCAGCTTTGGCTTATGTTCCGGGGAATTAGAGAGGTTCGCGCCGAAACTTTAGTCCGAGGATACCACGGGGTTCGGGGGCAGTTTGAGCGGCGCTGCCTAGGTGATCGCCTATCGAGCCCCTGGCGGGCCGCATTCCCGTAGTCATCTTCGGCCCCTGGGCTTTCACCCCACTCAGGCGTCTCCGCGGCCGTGTAATTGCCCCGTCGTCGGACGGCCACCATACCCCGGCGCGGGAACTTTTCAATGGCTCCAAAGCGCGTTTCGACGGCCTCCACCCTGAGGTCAAGGGGCATTTCACTAGGCACCGCTCCCTTCTCAACACCCTCTGAGATGGGGGGGGTTAGAGTGATGATCGACCCCTGGTGTGTTCGTGTCGACTTTCCGTGATTTCGTTCGAGAGGTAGTCCCGCCTGCTTCATGACCCGGTAGATCCGCTTCGAATTTGCTCGTGGCTCCGAACAATTGCCCACTTCCCGGTTGAGCATCGCCTTCACACGCTCGTAGCCCTCGGTGGAGCTCTACCTCTGTCACGACACTGACTGACTCCGGTCCACCGCCTAGACTTGGCTAGACCAGCGAGGACGCGGGAGTCGGTTTTTTCAGGGCAATCCAATACGAGGGCGAAGCATTCGGTATGTTCGGCGAGTCCAACGATGTAAGAGTTTATTTCTTAGCCGATTTCTCAAGCTAGAAGAATTGCTGACGGGTATCCGCGACCGAATCGACGTCAAGGAACCCGCCCATCCGAGCACTTCGCTCTTGGAAGGATCGACAACCGCCCACCCCAGACCTTTTTTAAAATCCTGCAAAGTCTCAGGAGCCGACTGGCCCGAGCGACTCGAGGAAGTTGCGAAGGCTCTCGCGTTCGCGCTCGGAGAGCGGGGGTGCCGGAGGAAACGGCATCCTCCCTCCTTCGTTTTCTCCTCGTGCCACGCGGTTCATGATCTTATCGACGAACGCCCGGCCACCGGGCTGCTGGACGATCCGCGATAGTGCTGTGCGGTCCTGGAACGGGATTCGCGGTCCTGGGATGCTGAAAGGCACGCCGGTCCGGTCCAGATTCCCCGATGGGGCATCCACATGGCAAAGCACGCAGCTGTCGGGCACCCGGGACTCGGAACCCGAGTTCGGCAAAACAGCTGCGGTCGCGGGATCGGGTGTCACGCTCGTCAAGCGGGGAACAGAACTTGGAATCGGCGCCGGCACTGCGGGAGCAACCGGCTCGAAAGCGGGTTCCTCACCCATGGCTCTGCTACTTCTCTTGGAGGCCCAGTCGCAGAACTTTTCGTTGCGACCGCGTGTCGCATCGTATTCGGCATGCACCGAACGCGTGAGCTCGAGGTCGCGGATCTGATCATTGAGGAAAAAGTCGCCAAACGTCATAGTATCGGCAAGGTTCGAGAGGGAGAAGTTCCTCATCTCGACGCCCCAAGGCTCAAGCACCATACGGAGCTTCGAGATGTAACCCAGACTCATTTCGCGGTCCTTGATTCCGAGGACGTCCTCGAACCGATTCCACTCCCGATCCACTCCATTCGATGCGCCGAGCCCGGTGTTCTCTTTCCAATGTTTGCGGACTCTCCCGGTTTTTTCAGTGAAGTGAAAGACCTGACGGGCCTGAGTGCTGCTCCGGATGGACGAATAGAGCGACTTGAAGTCGGACCCGGAGATCGAAGGCACAGGCGATTGGTCGGGCCCCACCGTCTGCGGCAGCGCAGAGAAATAGCGATTGGCACGACCTGCGTACCAAGGCGGAAAGAACTCCTTGAAGTTCGGGCAACCCTGCCGCTTTTCATCGCCTTCGAAGGTGGACCCGAAGGGCTCGATCGCCCCAGCGACCGCGTAACGGATCTTCGGGTAGAGCGGTTCATCCCGGACTTGAGCGTTCTGGATCTTTTTCGAGATCCGGCAGAGGTTGCGCGCTTCGAGTTGATTGAACAGGATAGTGCCTGGACCGCTGTTGTCACTCGTGAACTTCTGGCCGCCCTGATGTTCGATCCGGTGCAGGACGCCTACAACGCCTCGACCGTGACGGGGACCATGACCTGGGCCCGTATTGTCGATCCATTGCACTTCCTCACCGTAGGCGCTCCGGGACAAGTAATCGGCCACATCGCCGGGGACCCGTAACAGACTTAAGCGAGGATCCCGAGGCTGACGGATTCGATAAAACTCGACATAGCGCCGTTCTTCATCGGTGCCTTCAACCAAGACATCTTGACGCATGGGAAGCTGACCCGCCCAAAGGTAGTAGGCATCCCAATTGGGTTTCGGATCGCCGCCAAACTTGGCGTGGCAGCTCAGGCAAAGTGCGGGATTTGAAGTGACGACGGGTCTGCGATCGTAACCATTTTGGGAGAGATAGCCGCCCCGCTCCGCAATCGGAATATCCTCAGGGAACATGAGTTCGACGAACTCCCACTCCCCCTTTTCGCCCGACCAGAGAATGAATTCGATGCGCTCGTATCCCGCCGCGAAGTGGCTGGTGCCGAAGCCCATCAGTACTTCGGAGTCGGGACTTTTCAATAGGATCCGAGGAGATCCCGGCTTGGAGCGCTGGGCACTCTCGCTGTGCTCCATAATCACATAATTGTTGAACAGCACTGGAATACGGACCTTGAGCGCCTGCAGGAAGTCATCCCCATGACGAAACACGGATCGCCCGCTCTTGATCTCCTCAAGGAAGGCCCGTGTGTCGGCCACAAGTTGGGACTCACACTGACCGCAAGGATCCGTTTGGGCTTGCTTAGGGCAGCGGATAATCGCGGCTTGGGCGAAGGAGGAAACCATCAAGATGAGGAAACAAAGCAGCGCTCTCATAGTGCGAAGCGTTGTAACAAACGACCGAAAACAATACCATACTAAAATAATACACTTTATAAATTACATTATAATCGGATACTTAACTCAACCATCACTAGCTTCCGGCCAAGGCCTCTAGGGTCTCCGCCACCCCGGGATAACCCTCTTCGTACCAATGCCACCAACTCAGGACCATCAGGAGATGGCCGATGAAGATGAAGGCGTGACTCCACATCTCGATGCGATCGGATTTTCCGTTGAGGTAACGATGCCAATGCAGCCCCTCATCGATCACGCTGTAAAAAATCGATACCAGGATCAAAGTGGCCGCTGGATATCGCAGGAGCTCCCGGTGGTCGTAACACATGGATAGAAGGACGATGCTGATGATGCCGCAAAAAATGGTGATGTGGTGGACCAGGGCTTCGCCTTTTTTGAGCTCCTCCTTGTAGGCAGTTCGGTGGCCGATGGTATCGAAAGCGATCGCGCCGATGAAGATTGCAGTTCCCAACGGCACACTCCAAACATACTCGGGATAACAGACCCCGTGACTCCAACCGACGAACACGAATCCCGCCACCGTGATCAGGAGACCCATCATCAAGCCTACCCACGCGACATAAACGAACCAGTCGGTTCGCGTGAAGAGCCTGACCTGGCAAGCATAGGCCCAGGCATCGGAGAGAAACGAGCGATGCGATGAGGAAGGGGAAACGGTTTTCGCTCCATTCATGACGTATACCTCCAAGTCCCCGGAAGCTGCAGTCGCGACCAAGGGCGCACGAGCCGCGAAGGAAGAGTGAGAAAAACCCTGAAAACTCCGCGCGCCAGTGCGAAAAGCTTCAAACCCATTGGAACAACCGTCCGACGATCCCAGGCGCGCGCTCCCAGCCTACGGACTGCGTGCCCGATCTGACAGTAGACCGAGGATGCAGCGGAACAAGCCAATGCTGAACGCCAGGCCAAGTAGGGAAGCCCCTGATTGCCACTTTGGTACCGTTGGTCGGCCGCTTCGAGCAGTCGCCCTACCACTCGGGCAACCCGGTCTCGCTGGGCTGGGTTGGCCACTGAGGCCGGACTCGGATCCAGGATGCCTTCTTCTCGAAGCCAGGAAAGCGGCAAATAGACCCTGCCCAAGGCGGCATCTGCCAGGACGTCGCGCGCGATATTGGACAATTGCATCGCGATCCCCAAGTCGCAGGCATGACGAAGGGCGCGCTCATCGCTCACTCCCATGATGTGGGACATCATCAAACCGACCGCACCTGCCACTCGGTAGGCATAGAGCTCCAGCTCCTGGAGATTCTCGTAGCGCTCCCCTCTCGAGTCCATGGCCATGCCCTCGATGAGGTCGCGCGCATAGGTCTCAGGAATCCCGTAGCAAGCCACCACGTGCCGTAGCGCTGTGAAGACGGGCAACGTCGATACTCGCGCTTTCGACAACCCATCGATTTGAACTCCAAATGCGCCTGAGGTCGCCCAACGAAGCGCCTCCAAGCGATCGCGTCGACTCGAGTCGTCCGGAGCCTCGTCCACTTGATCGTCGCAATGCCGGCACCAGCCGTAGAGCGCAAAAGCAGCCTCCTTCGTCCGCTCAGAAAAGAGCAGAGACGCCATTGAAAAGCTTTTCGAGCCCTTTCGGATCATCCCCCGACAGGCTTCGAGCGCGGCTCTAACTTCGGGATCTCCCGAAGTCTGGGAGTGGTCCTCAAGGCTGGCTTGCATGCTCCGCTCGAGGGGCACGAGGGCCCATAGAAGTCAGATCGTCCAGGATCAGGCGGGCTGTCGCTTTGGCGGAATTCACGACTCCGGGCACGCCAGCTCCCGGGTGGGTCCCTGCTCCCACGAAATAGAGGTTCGGGATCTTCTCGTCGCGATTGTGAGTGCGGAAAAAAGCGCTTTGAGTCAAAACCGGCTCCAAAGAAAAAGCCGCTCCGAGATGGGAATTCAACGTGTCCCGAAAATCCTCGGGAGTGAATATCCTCTGGGTCACGATCTCCTTTCGAAGACCCGGAATGTATCGGGCCTCGAGATAATCGATGATTCGGTCCGCATATCGCGGGCCCTCTTTGCTCCAATCGATGTTGAGGTGTCCCAAATGGGGAACCGGCGACAAAACATAGAACGCTTCGCAGCCTGGAGGCGCCATTCCGGGATCCGTTCGGGTCGGCGCATGCAGATAAAGGGAAAAATCCTCGGCCAGCCCATTGCCGGTTTTTCCGAAAATATCATCAAGGAGACCTTTGTACCGAGGACCGAAAATGACATTGTGGTGCGCGAGTTCAGGGTATTGCTTTTTAGTTCCGAAGTAGATCAGGAAAAGAGACATGCTGAAGCGCTTCTTTTCAAGCCTTTTCCGCGTTCTATCAACGCGTGGCTCATCTCGAAGAAGCTTTCCGTAGGTATGCATGACTTCGGCGTTGGAGACGACCAGATCAAACGGCTCGACCTCGCGGTCCGCCCCGATCCTGACTCCTGTCGCCTTGCCGTCGCGAGTCTCGATTCCGTCCACTTCGGCATTCAAGACAAGCTTGCCTCCCAGATCCTCGAAAAGTTTTACCATCCCCCGTACCAAAGCTCCGGTGCCACCCAACGGAAAGTGCACTCCCCCTTTACGCTCGAGATAGTGGATCAAGGTGTAGATCGAGGAAGTCTCGAAGGGATTGCCGCCGACGAGGAGAGAATGGAAGCTGAAAGCTTCACGCAAGTGCTCGTCCTTCACGTACTTCGAAACCGTTTTGTAGACGGAACGATCGGACCGCAGCTTGATCAGCTCGGGAGCGACGCGGACCATGCTCCACCAACTCAGAAAAGGCACATGAGCCAGCTCGGTATACCCCGCGTCGTAGACCCGACGCGAATACTCCAGGAACCTGCGGTACCCAGCGAGATCAGAAGGAGACCGAGCCTGGATTTGATCCTCAATTTGCCCGGGAAGGTTCGAGTAATCGAAACAATATCCATCCTCCCAGAATAACCGATAGAAAGGCGAGACCGGCATCATCGTCACGTAGTCGGAGAGCTTACGACCCGCCAGCTCGAAAAGCTCTTCCAGCAACTCGGGCGCCGTGATCACTGTCGGTCCGGCATCGAAAGTGAAGCCTTGTTCCCGATAGACGTAGGCACGTCCACCCGGTTGATCGCGTTTTTCGAAGACGGTCGTTCGCACTCCTTGAGCCTGCAAGCGGATAGCGCAGCTCAATCCACCGAAACCGCTCCCGATGACCGCAGCGCTCCGCGCTCCCGAGTCACTGATAGGCATGAGCGACCTTCTTGCCGAGTTCCTTCACGCGCAGGAGGGCCGCCTCGAAACCCACTTCTCCCCGTAACCCGGCTTCGAGCTCGACGATCGCCGAATCAAGCCACTCTTTGGCTTGGCCGCGCGCGACCGTCACGAATTCATGGATTTCCAGCCAAGGAATCAGGAATGACTCGTTCGGGAGGTGTCCCACAGCAGAAACGAAGTCACGGTACTCTCGCTCGTCGAAATTCCGCGCCGCCGCTCCCCACACCCAGGAGGGCCTATTGAGGTACAAATCCTCGAAACGCTTGGAATGCTCGTAGGGAATCGCCGGGTCTGCGGTCAGGTTACCGAGATCGTCGAACATCTGCAAAGCGACACCGAACTGGTGACCGAACCGATCCAGGAGCGCAAGTCTCTCCGGAGTCGCTCCGCCGATGATGGCGCCTAAACTGATCGCAAGCGCCATCAATGCCCCGCTCTTGAGTTCGATCGAGGCCAGTGATGTCGCATAAACGCGATCCTGGGGAAGCTGGTTGATCGGTACGCCGACATCCAGAGCTTGACCAAGGTGCGCCCGAAGAAGTGCGGCATGGCAGAGGCGCTGGATCTCGATTTCTTTTTGAGGCTCCAAGCCCAGCTGGGAGATCTGATTCAAGGACCAAAAATAGAGGAAATTCCCGGCATTGAGCGCGATGGGAAGCCCATATCTCAGATGCAAGGTCGCCTCCCCGCGCCTGACTCGACTTCCATCCTCGATGTCATCCACAACCAAGGATCCTGCATGAAGCGCTTCCAACACGCTGGAAACTTCTTCGCAAATCCGTTTTTCACGCGCAGTGGCTTCCGAAAAGTCCGATCTTTTGGCCAACATGAACCCCACTTCGACCAGACTCCCCCTCACTCGCTTTCCAGGACGCTGGAAGAAGTCCTCGAGGGGGCCCATCAGGGCCGCAGCGAAAAGATCGACGATCTCTGGCTTAGCTTGAAGCCGCAGAAGGTGCTCGAGCTCAATCCCCGCAGGAAGCGGAACCAGATCGGGTTGGGCAACGGAAGTCATGCGACCTCTCCTCTTGAGGTAAACAAACAGGCGATGGCCTTCAACACGGGAACCGGGGGTCGTTCCCCGAGCAGGATCGCCCAAGAATCGGACCAGTGCAATCGGCCGGCATAAAAGCGGGAAATGCGAGTGGGACGAAGTCGGTAGAATCTCTCGAAGACCGCTCTGCGCTCGGTCGGCTTGGCCGCACGAAATAGCATTCGATTGAGTAGGAGGAAAAATCGCGCTTCTCGACGGGAGTGTCGCCGCGCCTGCTCGACTACACTGCGGTAGCCATCGTACGAGGGCTCCGAGATTGAAGCCAACGCTACCGCGAGCGCCACTGCTTCCGAGAGCGAATACCCGGTTGTCGGATGGAAGAGACCGGCTCGGACGCCGATCGAAATCGCTGCGCTCCCCACTTCCAATGGATGGTCGGTATTGCTGCGCGTGCTGTGGAACGGAATGGGGAGCGCGCCTTGCTCCCGTCGCAGGACGCGCGTGATCTGCCAACCTTGCGAGTTCGCGTAGTCGAGGATCCCGCGCTCGATCTGCTCGAGTTCCAAATCCGACGTATCGCTGTATCGAGTATCCTCCACGAGCAAGGTGCGTTCGCTCCATGGGAGGAGGTAGATGAATCGGAAGCCGTCCTTCTGCTCGCAGCAAGTGTCCATCAAGACAGGAAAACGGACCCCATGCGGTTCGGCGACCTCGAGCTCCAGCCCGATGAATTTCTGGTAGCCCCGATCCTCGATCGGGAGGCCCGCGAAACCCCGGGCATCGAGGACGACTCGGGCGGCGAACCTTGAACCGTCATCAAGCACGACCTCGGACGCGCTCAGCGTCGCGACCGAAACGTCGAACTTCACCCGGTCGCCCAGTAGTGAAATCACTCGTGCGTGCAGGTCTGTGGACCGGATCGAATGGTAAGCGGTCTCCATGATTCGCGAGAAAGCTGGAAACCTGACCTCGTGCCGTGGCCAGGAACGAGAGATCAGGGGAGCGATCCATGTCAACCCGGCTTCGCCGAGATCAGTGGAGTGAAAAGACCACGTGTGATCCCCGCCCAGGCTCGAGCCCTTTTCAAGCAGCTGGATCCGCCAGTGCGGATGCTTTTCAGCGATACGCAACGCAGCGAGGCTTCCAGAAAGGCCCCCACCTACGATGATTAAATCCCAGGAGTTCTCCACCATTCAGATCCTTTTCATCTCACTTCCCAAACTTCTCAGCGATTATCTTTTTACGGTACTCAAAGATCATTTCCACATCGCGCCGCACCTTCCCGCCTGCGAACACTTTTCCAAGAACTCCCATTGGAACCCGATAGAGGACGCGATCTTCGATCAGAGTCCCTCCCGCCATCGGGTGAAAAGAGTGGGTGTGATGCCATTTGGCGTAGGGACCAAGGACTTGCGTGTCCACGAAGCTGCGCGGAGGATTCCAATTCTGGATCCTGGACTGCCAGCGAATCGGAAATCCATGGATCTTGAGTTTGTAGTCGATCAGAGTCTGATCGCCGATTTCCGGCGATGACATGCCCACCACTTGGAAACCCAACCAAGGAGGAGTGATCTCTTCAAGATTGCGCGCAGCGGAGAAAAAATCCCAAAGGGGCTCGATGGGCTGGGGAATCCACTGCTCAGCGGTCATCTCCTCATCCCGAGGGGAAAAACTCTCCAAAGCCTCCGGCAGCGCGGGATAGATCCACTGAAAGCCAAGTTTCTGGGCTTTGTCGCAAGCTACCCTCTGTCCCGTAAGCACGACACTCGACATCTCACCTAGCGCCAAACGCAAGGCTGCGGCTGGCGTCGGGATCAAGGAAGGACGGGATACGGAGCGAGCGAGCTCCCGGGAAAAGTCGGCCTGGGTGACTGGCTGAGGAGCCACACCATTGATGGCGCCTTGCGCCTTATCCTTGAAAATCGCCCAGTCGATCAGACTGACCAAGTCATCGACATGGATCCAACTCATCCACTGGGTCCCAGATCCCAGGGGTCCACCGAGTCCTGCACGGAACACCGGCAAGAGTTTCGCTAAAGCACCCCCATCCCTCCCCAGAACAATCCCGACCCGGATGGCGACGCGCCGAGTGTCCTTTGAACCCGACGAAAAAACCTCAGTTTCCCACTCTCGACAGACATCCGCTAGGAAGCCGTCGCCCACTGGCGAGGACTCATTGACCCACTCATCGCCTCGATCACCATAAAAACCAATGGCGGAAGCGGAAACAACAACCTTCGGAGCGGACTTCCCCAGAGAGTCGATCCGCGCCATGAGATGGCGGGTTCCGAGTACGCGAGAATTCCGAATCGCGGCTTTTTTATCCGGCGTCCATCGTCCCTCTGCGACGGGATCCCCAGCCAAATGAACCGCAGCCCCCACGCCATCGAAGGCCTCGGCCGGGGGCTGTTCTTTCAGAGGGTTCCAGTCATAGAATTTCGCGGGCAAGGGAAACGAAGCGCTGGTTCGTGCAGCGTTTCGGGTGAGGATCACCAGCTCATGACCTTCGATCAAAAGTCGCTTACTTAACTTCCGACCGAGGAATCCCGTCGCGCCGCTGAGCAAAATCCTCATACGGAGCTCCAAAGTCTGTTTTTCTCAATGTCACTCAGGTTCTCCATCCCGCGTCCGGTCTCCGTCAAGGTGTGCGATGACTGCTTCTCCACCCCTCGCATCATCATGCAAAGATGGGACGCTTGAATACGAACCACGACTGCACGCGGCTCGATCAGCTCTCGCACAGCGTCCGCGACTTGCTCGGTCAATCGTTCCTGCACTTGGAATCGGCGAGCGAAAAGATCGACGATCCGAGGGATTTTGGAGAGACCCAGGATCTTGGTTCCCGGAAAATAGGCCACGCTCGCTTTACCCCAGAACGGCAGGAGATGGTGCTCACACAGGCTGTAGAATTCGACGTCGCGAATCGCGACCAGCCCATTGCCTTCCGCGGCGAAGACGCCCTCACCCACCACTTCCTTGACCGACTTGCCATACCCGGACACCAACTCGGCCATGGCTTTCGAGAACCGTTCGGGAGTGCGCTGCAATCCCTCGCGACTCAAGTCCTCTCCAGCGGCTTCGAGTAACAACCGACCGGCGGATTGCCGGGATGCGCGCGGATCACAGCCGACGGCTACGGGGGAGAATGAAGCCCTTCGAAGAAGGTCACTCAACGTGTCTAAATCTCTCACAGTCGAATTTGGCAGGTGGATCATGGTTCAACCTCTCTTGAACTCAGTACAGCATTTGTCTAAATTTTAACAGTTTTTCTAAGTCGATTATTGAGTCAAATATTAGACAAAGTCTCATTTGTTCATTATGATGGCTCACCCAGGAGGCGCAATGTCGGATTCGGAGCATCTCAAAGTAAAAGCGGTCGCCCACCTCTCAGGGATAAGCGCGCACACCCTTCGTGCTTGGGAACGCCGCTATCAAGCAGTCACTCCGAGACGAACCGATACGGGTCGCCGCATCTACACGAGCGAGGATGTCAGTCGCCTTCGGCAGCTCGGTGAATTGGTAGGCCGAGGATTCTCCATCGGTGGAATCGCGAACTTGCCCCAAAGCGAACTGGCGACACTGCTTGAGAGTAGCGTAGCCCGGGAACGCGGTGCTGGAAACGAACCCGTCGGAGGGCTTTCTCCGAACCCTATCCTTTCACGACTGATGTCCGCACTAGAACGCTTCGAGCTCCCGAAACTCTCGCAGGTACTCGAGAGCGCCCGCGACCTCTACGAACCGAGAGATTACATCCTGTCAGTCATTGCACCGCTGCTAGCGGAGGTCGGAATGCAAGTGATGAGGGGAATGCTTTCGATCGCGCAGGAGCACGCTCTCTCGGCCGTGATTCGGGGCCAGCTGGGAAGCGTGCTTGAGAAGTCAAACCACAGGTTGTCGGCTTCAAACAGGGAGCCCGCGCCGATCGCCCTCGCCACGGCCTCGGGAGACCAACATGAGTTCGGAACCTTGATGAGCGCGATCCTTTGCGCGACCCGAGGCCTGCATGCTCACTATCTGGGGCCAAACCTCCCTCCTGACGAGTTCGCTCGATCCGCAAAAGCACTGGGAGCGAAAGCGATCGTTCTCGGGACGACGCCACTCCCACCCGGTGAACTCAAGCTCGGTTACGAAGATTACGTAGCACGGCTCGAGCAAACGCTTCCCAGCGACTGCGAGATCTGGCTGGGAGGCCGAGGCCACTTCAACTTCGCCGAGCACAAGGGCAAACGAACCCTTCGACAGATCGCCACTTTGGAACTTCTCGAAAGCACATTGATCCAATGGGGCCACTGATCATCGGAGCCGGCCTGGCAGGACTGACCCTGGGCAGGGAACTGCACCATCTTTCGCCCGTGATCTTGGAGAAGAGCCGAGGTGTAGGCGGTAGACTGGCGACGCGTCGCTTAAATACAGGCACAGGAGGAACCGAAGCGCGTCTCGACCACGGGGCGCGGGAACTGCAATCCGCTTCGCCCGCGCTCGCTGGGTTTTGGCGTGAGCACGAAGAAAACGGCTCCCTCTGGAGAACTGGTAAAACCTGGGAGGGTGCGCCGACCTACTCCGGGTCACCGTCGATGACTTCACTTCCCAAAACCATGAGTCTAGGTCTCGAAATCCAGCTCGGCAAGAGACTGAAGAGCCTGAGGCTAGCACCTTCGAGCCGGAGTTGGATCGCGGAATGCGTTGAACCCGGCCCCGCGCTCACCTGCGGACACGTGCTATTGACCTGCCCCGCTCCGCAGATCCTCGAGATATTGGAGCGCATGAGCTTGGAGAATCAGGAACTACTGATCCCGGCCGCAAGGGAGCGACTCAAGCGCATTGAATACGTACCTAGCATCGTTCTGCTCAGCGCCCATCCTCCCCGAGTGATGCGCCTGGAAACAGAACCCAGTCGGGAGCTGATGGATCAGTCCGACGAAGAAATCCTGGCGAAGGTCCGTGGAACTTTTTCAGACGCTGCCTGGGCCCAAGTCCATCGATGGAGATACAGCCAAACGCGGGTGACGGAGGCAGACCCGTTTCTCCAGCTCGATGTTGCCGGCACCCTCTGGGCTGCGGGCGATGGATTCGGGGATCCATCACTTCCAGGAGCCGAGCGTGCTATCCTATCGGCCCTTGCGCTCGCGCACCACTGGAACTGACTCCGACGATCCAACCTTCGCTGGAAATTTCGCGCTGTTCCCGAAAGTGAGGAAACGGCTCCTGAAGCCTTCCCTGCCGTTCAAGGATGAAGCCTCCAATCGCCAGAACCACGGCATCCGCCAGGTCCGGGGATCCCTCGATTCGGTCCCAGGTAGCGCGATCCGCCGGATCACTTCCGAATCGCTCCATCACGGCAGTTCTCAGTTGATGTGGCTCACGGACTCGGAGTCCCAGCAACTCTTTCCAGAGCCAGCTCGGGTAGGACTCGAACACCCAGGGTCGATCAAGACGAGCGTCATTGGGCGCATCGAAGGGCCAGAGATTCGCCCATGCCGATCCACTTTCTCCCATCTCGCGCCAAATCCGGAAGGTTCCGGTCTGAATGTTCTTCTGGAAAGGGCGAGATTGGAAAACCGAATTCGCACCACTAAGAAGTTCGCATGTCCGGCGGGGAAAAGGCACGCTAGCAATGACCTGCGACTGCTGACCCCCTCGATGGCGCAACAGCAGCTGGTCGAAAAACCTTTCAGCCACTGATCGGCCATAGCGAGGCTCACTCCCGCCTTCGAACCCATGCGCCCTCTGAAACAGTTTCCATACCGCACGGCTCCCGAAATGATCTGGACCGCAGGGTTCGACCTCGAATGGCTCGGCCCATCCGAAAATGCAATCCACGAGGATCGCCACCGCAGAATTCAAAATCATCCCGGGCATCCGAGTTTCGAGCCATTCCCGTAGGCTGACTTCAGTCATGGCTTGCAGCAATCCCACCTGCAGGCGCCCCTGGGACAAGACTGCGCAAGGGAGAGGTTTCGCACGACTCCCTCCGGAGAGGGCGGCACCTGTCTGGTCAATGCCGATGTATGCGGATCTCAAGCCAAATACTGTCGGATGTATCGAACGAGGAACTTCCTTCGATCCCGTCCTCCGAAGTCGATTACCACTTTCTGCTCTTCGCCCGTTCCTTCGCTGCTGACGACCTTTCCGGCCCCGTAATCCGGATGGGCGATCGCTTGCCCGACCTTGGCATCGCCGACAGCGGAAAATCCCTGGGACTTTCCACCAATCCTCGCCTCTTCCGGACCGAGTTGGGAGAAGTCGTCGTCGCTGGCTCGGGATGCACCCCAGCCACCGTCGCCCCCGCCGCCGAACTGCCTCGAGGAACCCACTCGGTACTTCGCTCCTGGTACGCCTTGGGAGTGATCCCGAAACTCGATGAGCTCAGGGGGCATCTCGGCGAAAAAGCGGGCCGGCTCCTGATAAGTCACATTTCCCCAAATGCGGCGGACTACCACGCTGGAGAGGTAGAGGATTTCACGCGCTCGGGTCATCCCCACATAACAGAGGCGCCGCTCTTCCTCGATATCCGCGTCGGAAACCTCCTCCCAAGCCCGGACCGAAGGGAAAAGCCCCTCCTCCATTCCAGGTAGAAACACGACTGGGTACTCCAAACCCTTGGAGGAGTGCAAAGTCATCATATTCACTGCGGAGACTGCGATCTCCTTGTTTTTGCTGTCCACTTCGGAAGACAGCGAAGACTGTTCCAGGAAAGTCGGAAGCAAGTCAGCTTTACGAACCGCTCGCTCCTCTTCAGGAATCTGCTCAAAGAAGTCCTCCTCAAACTCCTGGAGCAGCGTATCGAACTCCTCCAAGTTCTCGATGCGGGCAAAGGACTCCTCGGTGGCCTCTTTGCGAAGCTCACGGACATACCCGGTCTCGTCGAGAATGAGATGGTAGAGCTCCGAAACCGTGAGCCTCGAGGATTCGGACCGGAGCTTTTGGATGAACTGGACGAACCCGGAAAGTTTCTTGGCGGTTCCACCCGAAGTGACCGAAGGCAGGAACGACTCCTTCTGGAGGGCGTCCCACCAGGATGCACTCGCAGAGCCCGCGACGCCTTCAAGTGTGGGAGTCTCAAACGCTTCGTTCTCTAAAGTAATCTGGAGAGCGTCGAGCTTGTCGAGCGTTGTCTTGCCGATCCCCCTCGCGGGAACGTTGATGATCCGCTTCAAGCTGACGGAGTCGGTTGGGTTCGAAATGACCTTGAAGTAAGACAGGATATCCTTGATCTCCTTGCGGTCATAGAAACGAAGGCCACCCACGATCTGGTAAGGAATCTTCTCTCGACGGAACACATCCTCGAACTGCCGGCTCTGCGCGTGGGTTCGGTAGAAGATCGAGAAGTCCTTGTAGGACCGCTCCTCGTGCGAGGCCAGACGCTTGATCTCTCCGACCACCATCTCCGCTTCCGCACGCTCGTCGGGAAGCTGGAAACGAAGGATGGGCATCCCCACCTCGTTTTCGGTCCAAAGCTTCTTGTCCTTTCGTTCGCGGTTATTGGAGATCACTTGGCTCGCGGCCGTGATGATCGTCTGGGTCGAGCGGTAGTTCTGCTCGAGCTTCACCACTTTCGCGCCAGGATAGTCTTTCTCGAAATCGAGGATGTTGTGGATGTCTGCACCACGCCATTTGTAGATGGACTGATCCTCGTCGCCCACTACGCAGATGTTCTGGTGCCCCCCGCAAGTGGCCCCGGCGAGTTGACTCAGGAGAAGGTACTGAGCCCGGTTCGTATCCTGATACTCGTCCACGTGGATATACCGGAACCGCTTTTGATAACGCAGTCGCACGTCGGACTTATCCCGAAGAAGGCGGTAGGTCATCGTCAAAATCTCGCCAAAATCGATCGCATTGTTCGCGAAAAGGTCTTTTTGATACTGCTCGTAAACCCGCTTCAGCTGCTTGTCGAAGAAGTTGTGCTGAGCGGGCTCCATCTCGTGGGGCTCGATTGCATCGCACTTCGACCGATTGATCGCAGCCTGAAAGGATTTGGGACTGAAATTCTTTTCGTCGATGCCGAGCTTCGAAACGACGCCCTTGATGAGGCTAAGCTGATCGGAATCATCATAGATCGTGAAGGCCTGGGTGTAAGGCGTGCTCGGCATTTCGCGACGGAGCAGGCGCACGCAGACGGCATGGAAAGTGCCGATCTCGGGCGAGCCAAAATGGCTGCTGTGTTCGAGGTGGCGACTGATCCGCTCCCGCATTTCGGCGGCTGCCTTGTTGGTAAAGGTGACCGCCATGATGTGATGGGCGGGAACCTTGAGTGCGTCGATCAGATAAGCGATGCGCGAAGTGAGCATCTTGGTCTTACCCGAGCCTGCGCCTGCGAGGACGATCAACGGTCCCTCGGTGATGAGGACTGCCTCTCGTTGCCGGTCGTTCAGATTCTTGACGTACTCGGGTAGATCGTCGAACGGCGGCGGCTGAACCAGACGAAGAAAGGGACCGGATGGAGTGGAATTGAAATCGATCACGGGCGTAATCTCGCTGATTTTCCGGCTGGATGCAATTGGGTCTTCATCCTACTGAATCAATTGGTTAGGCTATTCGTAGATGCGCATCCTGATAGCACTTGAAAAAAAAGAGGCCCGCGAAATCCTTTCGTTTTCCTTGGAGAGTCGCTTGGGTGCCCGGATCTTCCCGGCGCAGGGTCCAGGAGATGCCATCGAGCAACTCTCGGCCGACAACCAGATCCAGTGGGTGATCAGTCAGAATCCTTCATCGAGCCAAACCATCGCCAAATGGTTGGCCGACGCCAAGTCCAAGGTCCCGATGATCGTCTGCTCTTCAGCGGCGCTCACCCCGTCCGAAATCGAGTCGCTGAGCGGGGCCAATG
>JAYVNB010000234.1:0-4193 GCA_043759365.1 Bacteriovoracaceae bacterium
CGGTAACGGGTTTTCTGCCCAGCAAATGTAGAATCGTCTCCGGAATCCCGCTTCCATCGTCTTCCAAAGTCATGAAAAAGTGCTCACGGGAAACCTTCCCCGAGATCCGCAGAGAACGGGAGCCAGCATCGATTGAATTGGCGGCCAAGTTCCCCAAAGTCCTCCGAATCAGGCCCCTGGGCACCTCCTCGACCGCAAGCCGGGGGATCACCCAAGGCTCCAAAACTTCCAAGGCGACCCCTCGTGCAGGAAAGTTGGATTGGCATTCATCGATCCATTGCGAGATCTCGAGTTGGCCTGAATCCAGAATCGCCTCACCTTCGATCCGATACCACTCCCCTGTAGAGCCGGACCTCCAAGCTCCCAGCAGATTTCCCGAGACTTGGGACAGTCCATTCACCGCTACTTGAATCAACTTGCGCCGGTCATCTTGGGGCAAGTCTCCCGATGCGGCCACATTCAATGCCGCAAGTGACGGTTTCATGTCGTGGACGACTCGAATCATCAGATCTTGGAATCTCTCCCTTTCGCGATATCGTTTTCGGTCCCACGTGAGTGCCGTTAAAAAAAGCGCTCCGAGCAGGAATGATTGAAGACTGAAATAGAAAATGGAGCTCAAAAGCTTCTGCTGCGAGGCCCGAAAGACGACCTGAATGTCGACTGTCCCGTCGCCGGAACGCATTTGAAGAGCTTCCGTGAACAAACGCTCCCTCCACTTTTGATCCTTTTGGAGCACGAAATAGGGTGTGCCCTTGAAACGGATTTCAAGCGATGAGATCGGGTCAGAGGAGGCCAACGATCCTAAGCGCACTGTGAGAGCTGAAATATCGCTCGAGGTAAGCTCATGAAAATGGTTGCGCTGAAAGTCTTGCGCGAATTGCTCGGCTTCTCCTTTGATTTCACTCCGAAGGAAGACGACTTGAGAAACTAGAATGAGCAAGGTGACCGCGAAAAGCCAAAGTAGGTCTGCTTTCAAGCGACTTCGAAGTGATTCAGAGGGAATTCGCCAGCTTGACATCATGAGCCAAGTAATATAACACAATGCATTATGAAAACGCTTGCATTGTTGTTGTTAGCGGTCCTCTCTGCGGCAGGAATTAAAGCTCCAGTGGGCCTGGAGAAGTACGCACTTTCAAATGTGCGCGAAGGTACCCCTACGGACTCTGCGGGTGGAAATAGCGTCACCGGCGGCTAACTCTGATAAACCCGGCAACTTCAGAAATCATTTAACATGAATCCAAAGCTCTGCTGGATACTGTTTGTTATTCTGGCCGTCGGTTTTGGACTCGGGAGCTTCCTGATGACCGATCAAGAGCGAAAAACGATTCTGAACGTCTGGACCTATCAGAACCCCTACAGTACTGATCCCTTAAAATACGATGCAGCAGTCCATCATATTGCATTTAGGGGCGTTTACTCATCATTGGTCAGCCAGTACCCTTCCTCTGGTCTCCAAGGAGACTTAGCAACCCAGTGGTATTCAACTTCAGACAAGAAAAAATGGAGTTTCCTCATACCAGAAGGCATGACGTTTTCCGACGGCTCCCCGTTAACGGCTGAGGTGATCAGAAAAAGTCTCTCGAGAGCAGCATATATCCTCAAGCTCAAGGGCTCAAAAGCGGGAGTCCTGGAACACCTTATTGGCTATGAAAGCATGAAAGGCATACAGAATATCGAGGGTATTGGCGTCGAACAAAATGGCGTCTCTCGACTTGTAACCCTTACTTTTTCAAAGCCCATGCCGCGTTTGTTAGAACTCATAAGTTTCGGCATGTACGCGATAGTCTCCCCTGAAGATTACGATGCCGACGATGGTCATTGGATCAACCCGAAGGCGATACGTGCATCTGGACCGCTTAAACTATTGTCATTTGACGATAGGACGATCCAGCTCGAACGCTGGCGACAGCTTGGTCCTAGGCAAATCAATCGCTACAGCTTGCGCTGGAGTTCAGAAGCAAAAAATGAGGCGGACCTAATTCTGGCCAGTTCTCATACTGTAGTCGACCGGGGCCGTGAAGCCGCAACCGGACCTCTAAGTGACACTAGCTACATTCACTGCAACTCTTGGAACCGTCGCGACAGTCCCTGCCACCAAATTGAAACAAGGCGATGGCTTAGAACAAAGTTTTACGAGTCGATCGAGAGCCAAGGACTGCACCCTCCGTCATCCTTCTTTCCACCCAGTTTAATCACTCGCTCCCCTTATCAGTCCTCCAAAAATCAAGGTCAAGAACCCAAAGGATTATTCCGTCTCAATATTCGACTCAACAAAAGTACAGCGACTACCACCCCCGTCTTCAATAAGGCTTTTAAGGATCTTCTAAAACTAAGTTGTCTCCACGGAATTTTTACTGATCCGTCAACCGAGGATCAACTCCATGAACTTGACCCGAATCTTCAAAGTTACGAAACAGATCTGATAGGCAGAATGACTGGAATATTGCTGGAATCGCCGTCTGATGACATTCGCTTCATGTTCGAGTCGAAGGAAGGCATTCGGCTTCCCGACCCTACTGGTAAAATACACAATCTTCTTCAAAACGAGTCGTTAGATATCGCCGCAATTGATCAACAGCTTTTGGATGATGCGATCATTTGGCCCATAGGGCACTCTGCTTCAAGTCTCATTTTCACAAAGGATTTACTCGATCTCACGCAACTCAACCTAGTCCAACCCCCCACCGACCTCAGCCGAATCCGATTTAAGCAGTGAGTCTGCTTAGCAGTACTTGGCGATACCGCTCCCTACTGGGAACGTCGGAGTACCCGATTCAGCGAATCGCCCAAAAACGCCTACATTCGCTACTCGACGGGCAATTGTTCTACGAAACTTATGCCTCGCTGCATCCCTCATTGGACGGCGCGGTCCAGGGATCAGGCCTTTACGGAAGTGCCGCAGGCACCGGAACTTCCACATCCCGACTGGAAAGTACGTTCATCGCCCTCTCCGAAGCTCTCGAGCGCTGGGCCGTATTCTCAAACCTCAGCGACAAAGGCAGAGACTTCAAAAAACTCCACTTCGACGCAGTTCCATCCAGTATCGGAATCGCCGCATTTCCTGGCAGCTTGACCCGCTCGAGAACAAACGCACTCCAAGAAGCCCGAGAACGCTGGCTGATTTCCACTTGGTGGAATGGGGACACCGGAATTCTCGAGCGTCGTCAGTTGGGGGAACAGGAGTCGTTCGTTCTCGCCTCTCCATGGCCAGAAACTCAGGTTTGTCTCACGCGAACCGTGTGGGACACCGAGACCGGACGACAATGCTACGCTTTCGGGGCAGGTCACTCGAAGTACAAAGCGGAAGCCAACGCGAATCGGGAATTGGAAAGGAACCTCAGAGCGCTCCAGAAGGGCACAAGTCAGTCGTTGCAGCCAAGCTACATCGAAAAGAGACTGCTTTGGTGCTCGAATAAGTTCGGAAACTCCGCCATCCAGGACCGCATCTTGTCATACGGAAACAAATCGACGCCTTCGTGTCCCGGACTGGTCGTCGATGCGGAAGTCGTAGGCCCTTGGACGAGATGGGCCAAAGTCTGGAGATGCCTCTATCCGATGCCCTCGGACTCCATCGACCCTGCCGTTACCGAACACCTGCTCTTCTGAACCCTCAATTCGACGACGCCTCAAAAAGTGAATCCCAACGAAAACCGAAACCCGCCCAGTTGAAAACCGCTCACTTTGGCCAGTGTGCTCGAAGCCTGATAGTAGGTGCTTTGAATCCTCATCGCGCGGCCATCAGCCGATCCGGGGCGCCAATCGAGACCCGCGTGGAGCTCATAACCGAAAGCCAGTCCCTGGGTGTTTTCGTCGACTCCGGTCGGAGGAGATCCGAGCTTCATGAGGTTCCAGGCCAAGACCGGACATGCCCCGAAAAAGGGCTGAAATCCGCCCTCCTGGATGAAAAAGAGATTGAACCCGCCCAGAAACCCCGCGCCATACAGCGTGAACGAGGAGGTGGCGGTGGCGAGGGATGCGGTGCCGGTGGCCCTTTGCAGTTCCGCACTGAAAGTGGGACGGAAGAAACCTTTTTTGCGCTCGTTTTGAAACTGCAGCAAGTAGCCGCTCGAGCCGGTCGCGCTTTTCTTGGCCTCTCCCGAATACATGTGGATCCCCAAACTGAAGATCGAGGTCTGATCCCCCGCTTGAGCCCGAGTCGACGACAAGAGCGCGCCTGAGAGAATCAGAAGCGG
>JAYVNB010000235.1:0-12682 GCA_043759365.1 Bacteriovoracaceae bacterium
AGCAAGATTTCCTGGGCCGACTTGATGGTCTTGACGGGGAACGTCGCTTTGGAGTCGATGGGTTTCAAGACCTTCGGTTATGGCGGCGGACGTATGGACACCTGGGAAGCTGATTTGGTCTTTTGGGGACCTGAAAAGAAGTTTCTCGCCGACGAGCGGTATAAAGGGGACAGAAAATTGGACAAGCCCCTCGCGGCCGTTCAAATGGGCCTCATTTATGTGAATCCCGTTGGGCCCAACGGCAATCCGGATCCTTTGGCAGCTGCGAAGGATATTCGCGAGACATTCGGTCGGATGGCCATGAATGACGAAGAGACGGTCGCCCTGATCGCGGGCGGTCACACTTTCGGAAAAGCCCATGGCAATGGGGACGCGGCCAAATGCATTGCCGCCGCACCTGCAGGAGCGGGCGTCGAAGAACAGGGCATCGGCTGGCACAACAAGTGCGGCAGCGGCAAAGGCGTGGACACGATCACGAGCGGATTGGAGGGGGCTTGGTCCGTCAATCCGATTCAGTTCACGACCCAGTACCTGGATAACCTTTTTGCTTTTGAGTGGGTGAAGACCAAGAGCCCGGCTGGTGCCATCCAGTGGGTCCCCAGAGATGGAGCAGCGGCGAAACTGGTGCCGGACGCCCATGATAAAACGGTGAGGCATGCTCCCATCATGTTCACGACGGATTTGGCTTTGAAGTTCGACCCGAGCTATCAGACGATCGCGAAACGCTTTCACGACCGACCGAAGGACTTCGAACTCGCTTTTGCTAAGGCATGGTTCAAGTTGACCCATCGGGACATGGGTCCGATTGCACGCTATCTCGGCCAAGAGGTTCCTCGTGAAGTACTGATTTGGCAAGACCCGGTTCCCGCAGTCGATCACAAGCTGTTGGGAGCGAGCGACATCACCCGCTTGAAGAAGCACATCCTCAGTTCCGGTCTGACTTCATCTGAATTGATTCGGACTGCGTGGGCTTCTGCTGCTTCTTTTCGGGGTACCGACAAGAGAGGGGGCGCCAACGGAGCTCGCATTCGCCTAGCTCCTGAAAAGGATTGGGCGGTCAACAACCCCGATGAACTCGCAAAAGTGCTTGGCCGTTTGGGTGAGATTCAAAGCGACTTCAATCGAGGTCTGAAGAACGGGAGAAAAGTATCTCTGGCAGATCTGATTGTCTTGGGGGGGGCTGCAGCAGTCGAGCAGGCAGCCAAGTCCGCCGGATACAGCGTGAAGGTTCCTTTCACTCCGGGTCGTATGGATGCCTCACAGGCGCAAACGGATGTGAATTCCTTTTCCGCACTTGAGCCGAAAGCCGATGGATTCCGGAACTTCTACGGAAATGGCAACACTCTGTCTCCGGTGGAGATGCTGGTGGATCGAGCCAATATGCTGACTTTGACCGTTCCTGAGATGACCGTTCTCGTGGGCGGCATGCGCGTATTGGATACGAACGTAGTACATTCCAAGCAGGGTGTTTTCACGGCCAAGCCAGGGACGTTGAGCAACGACTTTTTCGTGAACTTGCTGGATATGTCGACTCAATGGAAAAAATCAGCCCACTCGGATGGAATGTACGAAGGTGTGGACCGTAAGTCGGGTGAGACCAAGTGGACCGCGACCCCGGTTGACCTGATTTTCGGATCGCACTCTGAACTTCGTGCCATCGCGGAAGTTTATGCTGCCGCCGATGGAAAAGAGAAGTTCGTGCGTGACTTCGTCAGCGCATGGAACAAGGTGATGATGCTTGATCGCTTTGATGTGATTTGATCGAGCGCCTATTTCTGGTATTCGCGTAGCGGTCGGGGGAGGCAGGAACTGCGCCCCCGACCACTGCATCCGCCAAGAGCGGCTCGCCGCACTTGGCCCTAAGAGGACACGTTTGAAGTGAATGAACCATCCCGCCGGAGTTTTCTCAGGCAAACGGCTTTACTCTGGGCGACACTTCCGTCCGTTAGCCTACTCGGCAAATGTGTCGAAGTATTCGCCTCGGAGCAGCGTCCCGTTCCTGTGCCGACCGGAGAAGCTCCCGTTTCCGAGTCAGATTCGGTCGCTACGGTACTTGGCTTTCATCAAGACGCGAAGCAAACGGATTTTTTGCGCTTTCCGGAACGAGGCAAGCCTTCTTCGAAGAGTCAGTTTTGCCAGTCCTGCGTTCAGTTCACCCGTCTGAATGACGGCTGGGGCAGATGCAATGTGATTACCTCGGGGGTGGTTTCCGCTCAGGGTTGGTGCGGGTCCTGGTCTAAGAAATCGTGACCGGGACATCGAATTTCACGACTTAGGGAATCCAGAGGCGGAAAGTAAAGAGAGCGCCGAAATGGAATAGGAGGAAGAGGCACCCCATCGTCCACATTCAATCATACGCCCAGCTTCGCGCTCCTTTTGACGCCAGAACGAGGACCACTGCGGGAGCGGCAAGTAGATTGCGCGCCATTGAAACGAATTGCCCTCCCAGTAGGGGAGTCATGGCCATCGCTAAGCTGTAGAGGGCCAAAGTTCGGTTTTTCCGCCAAAGTCAGAGACTGGACGTTACAGCTATCCCGAGTAGCCGGAACTGAAGCGCCTAATACACTTGGACATGGGGATGGATAAAAGGGCCACCCAGGGCAAATGAGTTCAGTTTCATCCAGATTTAGCGAGCCGATGTGATCGGTACGAAAATCGCGCGCTCATGGAGTCGCAATCGAACCAGCCCGTATCGTGCTCCGTAGAGAGCTGACCAAGTTGCAAAGGACGCAACGGGTCCCAAGATTGCAAAACAGCCCAAGATCGGATTTCGAATTGAAAATTGGATTCGTCGTGAAAGGTTGTTGAGCCAACTGCCGAGAAATCCCGGCTCCGCTGGCCCAAGCCTCACTTCGAGCAAGCGCGGGATCCAAAGTAGAACTGCGATGGATCGCGTCCAGACCGCACAACAGATCAGGATCTATCCCCAGCCTGGTTTTCGTGCCTGAATCAACGCCACGGCCCCAAAGGAGAGACCGAGAAACAGGCCTTCCGTGTACACAGCTGCCGGGCAGACCGCGGACGGAAAAATGAGGAGATAAAAGGCCGCTAGGGCTCCGGTCCGTTCGTCGAAAAGGCTTCTGCCCAGTGAAGCGAGTGCGAAAAGGGCTCCCAAGTTGCCGAGAAGCGAAATCAAGATCCCTGCGCAGAGGTTAGCGAAAATCGGATTTAGGCCGGCGACCCTAAAGCGGCCACCGACCCATCGCAAGGACCAGGGATAGAGCGGGAATGCCCCATAGTTGCCCGTGACCCATTCCGGCCTGGCACTGAGGGAAAGGACTTCGTGCCGGGGCTTGCGCGCGTCCCATGTGAAATCCTTTGGAATCGCCCAAGACTTCGGGTCATCGTATCCGTTCGTGGCGTCGCAAGAGTCGGTAGCTGGGGACATCGTGGAACCACTGGTCGTAGTTGGTCACTTACTCGTCGGGCATCGAGAACAAGCTCGTCCAATCCAGGGAGGCATCCGGACCCCTCAGTGCTAAACGAAAGGAAGCGAGTTCTTGGAATCCAAAGAGCAAAATGATCCACGCCAGCCAAAGGAGGAGTAGGATGTGGGTCCGGGAGGTTGCTCAGAGACGGTAGCCGAACCCAGAAGGGGTATTGTTCATTGTGCAATCCTTGCCTAAAGTGCTCTTGTGCAAGTCGGGGATTGTCAGCGCATTTTCCGTCCTTGGCAGACTTGGTCGTGACGAACTCCCCCGAGTCCCGTCGTCTCAGCGTCGTGATGCCTGTCTACAACGAAGGTCCTTCGATTCACGCCGTACTTCAAGCGGCCTGTCAAGCGAGGCTTGCATCCGGGATGCAGCTGGAAGTCATCATCGTAGATGACGGATCGAGCGATTCCACTGGTCAAGAGATCCGTAGGTTTCTTCGGGTCCATCCGCAGTGGGAGGAACGAGTACGGCTCCTCCACAGTCCCCGTAATCGAGGGAAAGGATGTGCTCTTCGCGAGGGTTTCAAGCGGGCCCTTGCCTTTCCCCCGTTGCGGACGCTCGGAAAGTATAGTTACGGTTTTTATCTATTTCATTAGCCCTTGTTTTGGTTGATCTCCCCGTTATTGCTTCCTCTCACCCGGTATGCTCCCTTCGGGTGGATTTTATTGGGGACAGTAGGTGGGTCCTTGGCGTGCATTCTTGCCGTTTTCTCATTCCATTTCTTTGAACAGATCTTTTTGCGGCTGAAGTGCGGATTTGAAACATGAGCCTTGTCTGATCCTGCTGGCGGGCTCCGATTGATGGCGATAGGATCCAGTCGATGGCAAGACTACTCCTCGGAAGCGGCGGAATGAGCACGGTCGAGCGCACGGCCGCTTGGATAGGGGAACTGAACCGGTTTTTGGGTCCCGTTCGGAGAGTCCTATTCATTCCGCATGCCTTAGCTGACCACGACGCTTACTTGCAGAAAATGAAGGAGCGGGGGTTTGATGCGGGTCGCGAGCTCGTTGGGATTCATCGGGTGAAGGATGCTGGACTGGCGATCGATCAAGCCGAAGCCATTTACGTCGGAGGAGGGAACTCCTTCCGACTCCTCGATCAATTGCAGAGGAACGGCTGGATTGAAAGGATTCGCGCAAGGGTTGGGTGTGGGATTCCTTACATCGGAGTGAGCGCGGGAACCAACATGGCTTGTCCTACGCTCAAGACGACCAACGACATGCCGATCGTTCAACCGGCTACATTTGAAGCACTCGGTCTAGTGCCGTTTCAGATTAATCCACACTTTTTTTCGGGTCCGCTGCACTTCGAGGACGCCGCCGGCAACTTGATTCCCTACGCGGGAGAAACTCGCGAGGATCGGATCCGGGAGTTCCACGAAATGAATGACACTCCCGTTTTGGGACTTTGGGAAGGTTCCATCCTGGAGGTCGACTCGAATTGCGCGCGCTTAACTGAAGCCGGGCGAGCTAAGCTTTTCAGACGCGGCGATGCCGGTCGCGAAATTGCACCGGGTTCGGACTTGAGCTTTCTTCTCGACGTCGTCCCGGTCTGACCCCTGCGGTCAGTGCTCTCAATCTTCAGTGGCAGTCGCGGATGCGCTGACCCATCGAGTGGCAAACCCTTGCGAACTGAAGATGGGCGGTCGCCCAACCCTGGACTGCCAGGAGCTCCGCCTCATAAAGGCGATTCTGGTCGAGGGCCAGGTCGTTTGCGTTGATCCTGCCGGCTTGAAACCGTTTGAGGTTCTCGTCAAAAATCCTACCCGAAGTGCCCAGCGTTCGTTCGCGATTGACCGCGGATTCCAATGCGATCTTGAAACCCACTTCGGCGCGCACGTAGGATTGGGCTCGAGCCGTCGAATATCGGGTGAGTTGATCGAAGAGTGGGATTGTCACGCCAGCGGTCCACTGGGTTTTCTGGAGCTCAGAGGAGCCTGTTCCGTAGCGTCCGTAGGTGAGATCCGCATCCAAAGAGGGAAGTATCAGGCGCGAGTCCCGGGAGTGGCGTTGTTCCTCGGCAGCGAGTCTTGACGCCGCCGCACGGACATCGGGTCGTCCGAGCAAGCTCTCGACGTTTTCGAGGTGGGGTGGGGTGAAAGACGTGAGCCTGTCCTTCCAGGACCAGTCCTTGCGGACTGTCGTCTCACCCAGCAGAGCGACGAGTTGGCTTCGGGCAGTCGAGAGTCCCGCGCGCGCGTCGGCAAGTCGGGCAACCGCATTGTTCCGGTCGATGCTCACGCGATCGATTTCCTGGAGCGGAAGAAGTCCGTGATCGTAGCGCGCGTGGGCGATCTTCAGGACCTGGGTTTGCAGCTCGACGATGCGCGAGTACACTTCGATCTCGCGTTGGCCTTGGACGAAGCGAACGAGTGCGCCGACCGCTGTGCTTTCGGTCTTGATGAATTGGTCCTGGAGCAGCGCCTCCTGAGAGAGCTCGTCGTCGGTCGCTGCGCGCCAACTCGCGAGATCGGCTCCGAACCTGAACAGATTGAGCCCGACCACTCCTTCTACTTGATCTTGGTGAGTGTTGAGCAGGCTCGTCCCACCGCTGTAGGTCCGTCGCGCATCAAGCGACAAGGTCGGAAGGAATCGAAGCCGAATGGGGAGGTTGCGGGCCCGCGTTGCACCTAGATTGGCTCCCTGGGTGGCGATCCCCGTGCTCCTTGCGATGATTTGGTCGATCGCTTCGTCAAGGCCGACGGCGTTTGCGGGGTTCGAGCCTTGGGCCCACGCATGGGACCCGATGGAGAGTGCCGCGAGGGCCAGGGCCCACCTCGGGGTCATTGGAGAGTCCTCGGAGAACTGTCCGGAATGCCCTTCACTCGATGAGCAGCGGCAACGAACTGGAAGGCTCCGGCGAGAGTCGCTCCCGTGGCAGATTCCTCAAGAAGGGGGCGCTTGCCGAATCGCCGAAGGTAGGCGACTTGAAGGGCGGGGACCACGAACATCGTCAAACTCATCGAAACCCAAAGCCCACCACTGACGGCAATGCCGAGGGGCTGGAGGATTCGACCCCCTTCTCCGTAACCCAGGGCGATGGGGAGCATTCCCAGGATCGTCGTCAGGGAGATGATGAGGATCGGGCGCAAGCGCTTTTTTGCGGCTTCGATCGCGGCTTGTTCCGGAGTCATCCCCTGCTCGAACTTCCTCCGCGTGAAATCCACGAGAATGATGCTGTTGGCGACCGCGATTCCATTCAGCAGGATCACACCGAGCACTGAGTTCAGGGAGAGAGTGCTTCGAAAAACGAAGAGTGAAGCGAGGACGCCGATGAAGCCGAGGGGGATCGCGACGAGCACGAGAGCTGCGTTGACGAGGCTGCCAAATTGGATCACCAGAGTGAGGAAGATCAAGAGGATCGAAAGTCCGACGGCCCAAGCCAGCTGACGGATGGCGTCATTCAAGTCGTCATTGGCGCTGCCAGTGATGGCGAAGAGTTCGCATCCATTCTCGCGGTAGAGCGAGGGGGGGACTTCCTCGACACTCACTGCAGCCAAGGCCTTGAACGGGACGATCTTGGATCCTACGCCGATTGCAAGCGAAGCGAGATCTTCGGGAGACTTGAGCATTCCGTCCGGATACCGCAGGTAAACCGAAGTCAGCCTCCCTTTCACTTCGAAGTCACCGATCCTGCGTCCAGTAGACGCCACCCGCGCGAGGTCTGCGAGATCTTCGGGGGCGATGTGCCCGGAAGTGCTGCGACTGAGCTGGGTCCATTGCTCGTAATTCGGTTTGAGAACGATGCTTTCAGCGCGCTCGGCGCTCGGTTCTGCGTTCACTCGCGAGAAGATCTGACTTGTCTCGATCAGGTTCTGGACTTCCTGGGTGATGCGAGCCCGCTCCTGAAGTGTCCCGCCGCGTACCGCGATCTTGAGCGGGGCCGGATCTGGGATCGGCAACTCGGCCGGGTTCCAGACGCCGACATAGAATTTCATCGAGGGCGTGTTGACGAAGAATTTCTCGAATTCAGCCTTCAGCGCCTTCATCTGGCTCTTGTCTTTCATTCGCGCCATCAAAAACCCGTTGTTGGGACTACCAATCTGGCTGAAAGTGTACTGGACCTGAGTTCCAAATCGGTCCAGGAGCCGGCTCTCGATCTCGTCCGCCGTGCTTTCCATCTGCTTGACGAGCGTATTGCCCTGCGTGCGTAGGCTCAGGAAAATCCAATCCGTGTCCGGCTTGCCGATGATCTCCTTGGGAAGTTTCGGCAGGACCAGCAGGGCGAGAACGAGAAGGGCAGCAGCGATCCCGCCGTAGGTGACGAGGCGGAGCTTGGGTCGTGCTAGGAATCGGCCCAAGGTGCGTCCCATGGCTTCCTCGAGCCAGCGGATCTGGGGTTCGATCGGCGAATGAACGGGTTTCTCTCCGCCCTTTCGTGACATCAGTTGGAGGCGTACGGTCGGTACGAGGATGAGGGCGACGAACATGCTGAAACCGTGGAAAAAGACCACGGTCTTGGCGAGGTCGCCCAATACCGCATAGCTGAGGTCCGAGGTGAAGGCGAGCGGGATGAAAACCACCAGGGAAGTGATGGTCGAGGCGATGACCGAAAATCTCACTTCGCTCACGGCACGGGCGATGATGTTGAGTTTCTCTCCGTAACTGAGAGGGCCTTTCACATCCTCGAAATGCCGGAAAATGTTCTCCATGACCTCGACCGAAGCGTCGACGTTCATCCCTGCCGAGAGCGCTAGGCCACCCAGGGAGATCAAGTTCAGGTTCATGTCCGAAAGACGCATGAGAATGAAAGCGAGAACCATGGAGAGAGGGATCTCGATGGTCGCAGTGATCACGTTGCGGAGACTGCCGATGAAGAAGAAGAGCACGACAACCGCGAGAAACGCCCCAATCGCCACTTCGTGGAAGACGTTGTTGACCGAGGCACGGATGAACTCGGAAGGATCGACCAGGACCTTGGTTTCAACGTCGGGCGGAAGGTTGGGCTGAATCTCCCGAACCGCCTGGAAAAAGTCCTCGGCCATCCGCTTGACGTTGCCGCCCGGTCTGGGTGATCCGAATAGGATCAGGCTCGGGGCGCCACTGGTCTTGAAGCTCTTGGAGTTGGAGGTTCGGATGCCGAAGTCGACTTTCGCGACATCCGACAAATGCACGAATTGACCCGAAGGGGTGGCCACCAACGCTTTGGAGAGTCCGTCGAGATTCGATGTGGAGCGGGGCAATTGAACCGCGAAGTTGTTCACTCCGACCGTGATGGAACCCCCATTGGTCCCGCTCATGGTGCGGGTAACCGCACGTTCCACGTCTTTGGGAAGCAGGCCGAGAAGAGCCATTCGCCCCGGGTCAAGCTCGACGCGAATCTCCTTCTGGGTGGGATTCCAGAGCTCAGTGTTGGCGGAATCCTTGATTCGGGCGATGCGGGGGCCGATCAGAGGCTCAATCAGGTCGTAGAGATCGTCGAGGCTTCGAGAGCGAGAATAAAAACTGAGCGCGAAAAACCCACCGTTCTCCTCGTTCGCCCCGACATGCATGCTGCGACGAATCTCCTCGGGCATTCGTACTGAAAAAGGCTCTGCGACGTTTTTCACTTTCCGGAGCGCAGTTTGCGGATCGGAGCCCCATTTGAAAGTGAGGTTCAGGTTCGCCCCGGATGGGTCGTACGTGGCGGTGAGCTTCTCGACTTCGACGCCATTGACGTCGAGATTGCGCAGCTGGTCCTCGAGGCCAAGCCCATAGGAGTTCAAGAACTCCTGGGGTGTGGTGCTCCCGTACCCGATCCAAATGCCGATTCGGGGCTTTGTGCTGTTCGGGAATAGGGAGATCGGGAGCTGGGTGGCGGAGAAAATCCCAACTGAGGCGAGGAGGGCGAGCGCCAGTTAGACCCGAAGTGGGGAAGAGTAGAGTCCCTTCCTCGAGCCCACTCAGGATCTCGAGCATGCCTTTCTGCCGTCGACCGGTTTTGACGGCGACGAGTTTCGCTTTGCCCTCGTGGAGGATTTGAACGAAGGAGGTATCACCTTTGTAAAAAATGGCGTGTTCGGGAATGGAGAAACCCGCATGGAGGTTCGCCTTGAAGTCGATTTGTCCGATGAGTCCGGGAGCGATCAGAGTGCCGGGCGAGTTGGGCTCCAGTTCGCAGCTGGCGGTGCCGGTCGCAGGATCCACGAACGGGCTGACTCCACGGATCACGACCGGAATCCTTTGGTCCTGACCGGCGATTTGAAACTCACCTTTCATTCCGCGGGCCAGGTAACCCAAGTCTGAAGCGGGTACTTCGACTGAAAAGCGAATTTTCCGGGGATCCGTTACGGCTCCCAGAAGTTGCCCTTTGGAGACTTGTGAACCTTCGGTGACTTCCAGTGAACTGACGACCCCTGCGACCGGAGAAGCCACTTGGAATGGGGCGAACTGGTAAACTGGATCCGTGTGGGAAATGGCGAGGATCCGGGCGCCGACGCGGACGGCCTGACCCAGAGGGGATTGGATCCTTGAGACGACTCCGTCGGTCTCGGCAAAAATCACGGTGTTGACCTTGGGAATCACTCGGGCTGGATAACTGAGGTATTCGGAAAGTTCGATTTTTTTGACTGGGATCACTGAAACCGTCGCGGGGGGCTGGGTAGCGGGAGTCGGTGCAGCCCAGACCGGGCTCGATCCTAGGACGAGTCGCAAGCCGAGAATCAGCAGGGGAGCAGGGCTCGGCATCAATTTCTCCTTCGAGATAGCGGTATGAAAGGAGATTGATACCTTTCTTAATGCACCTTGTCAGACCTCCGGAACATCCCGTTTTCATTTCGAAGATCTTGCATGAAGCTTCGCATGTAAGAACCAGGACTCGTATTCGGGTCGGTGTAGACGTCGCTGAGAAAAACTGCCCTGAAGTCCATTCCTGAGCTACTTTCGATGAAGCTTTCGAGCTCGGAAGTAGTGATGGATTGCAGACGCTTCGCCGCGAACCAGTCTCGCAGGATCGGCATCAAACCTCCCCGCGAAGCCAAGAGGCCGTCTAGTTTTGCGAAAAATCGACTCCCGTAAAAGTAGGCGGAGAGAGGAGTCTGGCGAAGGTAAGGAGAGCCTCCGGAGAGTCGGCCACTTGCGCCGTAGGCGGGAGGCCCGGAGATCCAAGTGACTAAGGCTTCATCGATCCATCCCGAATTGCCGTTGGCCGGCATGACTCCCCGGGCGAACCATTGGTGATTGAGTTCATGTTTGAGGCTGTGGAAATCGGCTTGAACGGCTCCGCAGTACTCCATGCCTCCTCCATCGCCGTCTACGATCAGTCGTTCGTGCGGGTAGGGTCCGATCCGAGTCTCCAACTCGCGGAGGTTCTCCAAAGTGCGAGTCATTAAATCGCCCACCGATTCGGAAGAGCTGCGTAAGGTGAATATCGTGACTGGGATGTTCCGTTCCAAACCCGAATAGGATCCTTCGAGGACTTTGATTTCAGCGTCGCTCAAAACCACGAAAAAGCTGGAGGCGTTGAAGTACTCCGGAAATTCTACGAGCCAGTGCGAAGGTGTAGCCTCCGAAGTCCGACCATTGGCGAAAAAACGGTGGGGATGAGTGGCACCCGTGAGCGTGAGGTCTAGGGACATGCGCCAATGGTCGAATTCGAATCCCGAAGGTGCGTATTGTTCGAGGAATCCCCGATCTCCCAAATCATTGGTGTAAAAGCCGAGACTCACTCCTTGAGCGGAGAAACGCGCATGCCGGGTGCTCATTTCGTAACGGATGATGAGCGTGTTGGTGGATCCCGCCTCCACCTCGGAGTCGAGTGCTCGGAATGAGGTCACGTGGTCGGGATCGGAAATCAGGGGAGCTCGAGTGATTGTCCCGTTGAGGGAAACCGAGAGGGGTTCTGCGACGAGGTCGAAGACGGGATGCCCCGATTGAGCGGAGAAGAAGTGAATCATCGCTTCGCCAGTGATCTTGCGGTGGGGCACGTCGACAATGAGTCGGAGCGCCATGTCCTGGAAATCGACGAAAACCGCCTGCGATCCTTGATAGGCGAAAGCTGGCGGAGCCAAAGCCAGATCGTCGCCGACAGCGGCTTGGGCGGCTCCTGGTGTGAGAAGCACGGCTAAGATTGCGCGAAAAGTCCATCGGCTCACGGTTTTCGGCATCATCTCGGGTTCCCTCCCAGGGTCTGGGAATCCTCAATCACGAACTTCAGGGGGGCAAGAGATTTTCCTACATTTCCGAAACCCGCCGCAGGTCAGAGTCCTCTTTCAGAGGCAGTCTGACTGTAAATTGAGCGCCCATTCCTGGACTGCTTTGAACTCGGACGGAGCCTCCATGGAGTTCCACCAATTGCTTCACGATGAAGAGCCCGATTCCCAGACTTTCGGCTCGTTTCGAGGGGGTTGCACGCTCGAAGCGTTCAAAGTTCCTTTCATCGGCTTCTGGGTCGATCCCGATGCCCTGATCGATGTGGAGCCGGTCCATGAAAACAGTTTGATGGTCGCAGACCTCGATCGTCAGGGGTGGAGCCTGAGGAGTTGGCATGTTCACGTAGCCGGTTCGTGGTCTCCTGAGTCATTTCACAGAGGTCAAAGCTTTCGAGATTGAGGTGGAGTCCCCCTGCGCGAATACGAGACAAGTCAAGGAGCTGGTCGATCATCCTGGCCTGTTTGTGGATCTGGGGTTCGAGTGGATTCAGAATTTCCAAGATCGAGATGGCCGGCATGGAGTCCACGCGTTCGCCTTCAACCCGTTTCCGGTCGGTGATGATGATCGAGACGCAGGCCATCCCGTTCAGCTGTGACTTCGCATCATAAAGAGGAAAGTACTTGCAATGGAACCCGACTTCTCCCTCTCGGAGATCGGCTTCGAACTCCTTGCCGCTCAAGGCGCGGCGGATCTGGGAGCCGGCCTCGCGCGGGTCTGGATAAAGCTCTGAAATTCTCCTTCCGTCATCGCCTCCCGGAGCGTTGCCCAGGACTTCTAAGCCCCGGCCTTCTGATGGATTGACTTTGCCTGCTCGATCCGTCGACCAAAGGACGATCGGCGCGTTTTGGGTGATCAAGCGAAGGCGTTCTTGATGGACCTCCACTTCCGCCCTGAGCGTATCCTGCCGTGCGCCTTGGATGCGCATGAACTCGTCGATGGGTCCCTGAGATCGGAGGACGGTCAGCAGAGTCTTTCGGAGGATGAGGTGTTCATCGAAGATCTGGGACAAGTTGGCTCGATCGAGATCGGATCGGCTTTTAGGGAGAGCCGGGGATCATTCAAGTGGGGGAATAGAGGTTTTTTTACCCTCTTCGGAGAAACGGAAGTTTTGGTGAGCCA
>JAYVNB010000236.1:0-4176 GCA_043759365.1 Bacteriovoracaceae bacterium
ATCTTCAGCAAGACTTTGAGGGGGGCGGGAATCCGACCGGCTTGATTCGTTTGAGTCATGGCGCGCATCACCGAGGGAACGCGAAAAAGTTCGAGAAAATCGTCTCTCCGACCTTGGCGTTGAAAAGCTTTTCACTCTCCTCGGGGCAAAGCAGGACTTTCGGAACGCCCTGCTCGCGCCGTTCTCGGAACGAGTCTTCGCCTTCTTCGATGTTGCGCTCGGGGTGGAACTGCACTCCGAACACGGGTTTACCTTCCAACTGAAAGCCTTGGATCCCGCACCAGTCGGATTGAGCGAATTTTTTGAACCCCCGGGGAAGCGTACAGACCTCTTCGAAGTGGGCGGAAAAAGACCAAAAACTCTTCGGAAGGCCTGCCAAAAGGGGGGACTCCTCGGTTCGCTCGATGCGACTCCAGCCGAACTCCGCCTTTTCGGCGGTCTTGAGGTGTTGTCGGCCCGCGAGGGCCCGGACCACCGACTGGTGACCATAGCAGATTCCGAGCAGGGGAGTTCCGGCCTCGACCCACTTGCGGATCGCCGAGTCCAAGTTGTCGATCCAGTCGGCTTGCGCGAGACAGGAAGTACCGGAGCCGGAAAGTACGACGCGATCAAACTGCATCAGGTCGGGGGGAAGGTCGTCCTCGGGGGCGCGTCTCACATGGACCGTCGCTCCGGCGACTGCGACGGCGAAACGGCAGATGCTGGGTGATCCCCAGTAGGGCTTTTCGACGTTGTTATCGACGATGAGGATCTTCATTCGTGGGGAGTCTCCGCTTCAAAAAAATACGCGTATTTGAGGAACATGCTGTGAGCAGCGTTGACTGAGATGATCAGCCCGGGCAGGCCATCGAGAAACCCCCGTTTCAACAGATAGGTTTCAAGGAATTTTCCGATCGGCTTCCAAACCAGTTTCCCTAAGCTCGCTCGCTTGCCTCGCCGTTGCAACTCCTGAAAGCCTAAGTTTGAGAAGCGAAGATTGGTCAGGACCTGTTCACGGATCGAGGCGAAAGTGTAGTGGAGCAGGGGGCAAGTCAGTCGTCCTACGAACGCATCCCTGGACTCGGACGGCTTCCAGGCCTCGTGGACCTGCGGTTCGGTCCAGCGGCCTCGCCTGCGATCCGCCAGGCGAATCAGGTGGTTCGGATACCATCCACCATGGAGGATCCAGCGGCCCAGGAACCAGGTTCGGCGTGGAATCTCGAATCCCGAAATCGAACGCTGATGGGAGTCCAGGCTCTCTAAAATTCCGATGATCTCGCGTTGCAGCTCCGGACTGACTTCCTCGTCCGCGTCGAGGTTGAGGATCCACTCGTTTGCGGCATGATCCTGCGCGAAATTCTTCTGTTGGCCATACCCGGGCCAAGGATTTTGAATCACTTGGGCTCCGTGCTCGCGCGCGATCTCGACGGTTCGGTCAGTGCTTCCCGAATCGATGACGAGCTTCTCATCGGCCCAGACCACGCTCTTCAGCGCACGAGCGAGGTTTTTCTCCTCGTTCAAAGTGATGAGGGTGACCGTGATGCGGGGGCGCGGCATAGTTTTTGAGGTAGCATAAACCCTCTGAATTTGGGAAAAACTCTCTCATATGCAGATAGCGGTCATCGGCACGGGTTACGTGGGATTGGTAGCGGGCGCCTGTTTCTCGGATACAGGCAACACAGTCCATTGCGTGGACATCGATCCCGCCAAGATCGACGCGCTCAAACGCGGTGAAATCCCGATTTACGAGCCGGGTCTCGAGACTTTAGTCAAGCGAGGGGTCGCCGATGGCCGCCTTCACTTCACGACGTCGGCTGCAGAGGGGGTCCGCGACGCCGAGATCATTTTCCTCGCCGTCGGGACGCCGCCGTTGCCGAGCGGAGAGCCCGATCTTCGTTTCCTGAAAGCCGCATCCGAGGACATCGGGCGGGCGATGAACGGTTACAAGATCATCGTGAACAAATCGACCGTGCCGATCGGATCGCACGAAGTCGTCGCGGAATGGATCCGTCCCCATACCCGGCACGCGTTCGATGTGGTGAGCAATCCGGAGTTTCTCAAGGAAGGGACCGCGGTCGACGACTTCCTGAAGCCGGATCGAGTGGTCGTCGGAACAGACAACGAGTCCGCTTATCTCAAGATGGCCGATCTCTACGGTCCCTTCGTCCGGCAGGGAAATCCGATCCTCTGGATGGATCCCGTCTCCGCCGAAATCACGAAGTACGCTTGCAACGCGTTTCTCGCGACCCGCATCAGCTTCATGAACGAGCTGGCGCGACTCTGCGAGAAGGTCGGGGGTGATGTCGAGGAGGTCCGTCGCGGGATGAGCACCGACGTGCGCATCGGAAAGCACTTCCTTTACGCGGGCGCCGGCTACGGAGGATCGTGCTTTCCGAAGGACGTCCAAGCCCTGATGGCCACCGGGCGCAAGGAAGGGGTGCCTCTCGAGATCGTGACTGCGGCCGAGAGCGCCAACGCCAAGCAGAAAAAGCACTTGGTGACGAGGATGAAGGACCATTACAAAGACGGTCTTCGCGGTAAGACGTTCGCTCTTTGGGGCCTCGCATTCAAGCCCAACACCGATGACATGCGCGAAGCTCCCGCGATCACGATTGCGAACGAACTCGTCCGCGCCGGCGCTCAAGTGAAGGCATTCGATCCCGTGGCGATGGAGAATGCCCGCAAGGTGCTGGAGAATCGGGTGGAGTTCGCCGAGTCCGCATTCGAAGCCCTTGAAGGAGCGGACGCTTTGGTCTTGGTGACGGAGTGGAACGAGTTCCGGCATGTCGACTTCGCGAAAGTGAAGAAGGCACTCAAGTCTCCGGTGATCTTCGACGGGCGCAATATCTACAATCCGGCCCAACTCAAGGAGCTCGGTTTCACCTACTACGGCATCGGCCGCGGTTGAGCGGGCCGCCGCGTGCCTGACTGGACCTTAACGACCAGGAGAGTCGAGCGCTTGCGTCTCGTCGCCTGGGTGACCTTCTTCGCGCTCGCTTACTTCGCTTCCATCGCGGACCTGGTCCAAACTCCCGGGATTTTCTTGGGAGCGTCAGGTGACGCGATCAAGAACAATTTCACTTTCCTGTACCAGTTGCGCTTCGGCATGAGCGCGACCCACTTCCATGGACTCAATTTTCCGTTTGGCGACCACGTGGTCATGACGGATGGGCAACCCATGCTCGTTTGGCTCCTGCGGCTTCTCGGTCTGGGAGGCACGAACGGTCCCTCCGTGGAAGTGCTTTTAGGAGTGCACAATTGCCTGCTTTTTTTGGAGATGCCGATCGCGGCCTGTTTGCTCTACCGCGTATTCCGTGCGCTTCGACTTTCGGCCTCCGAGGCTTGGGTCGCCGGTGCAAGCCTGGCCCTGATGTCCCCTCAGGTCTTGAGATGGGGAGGCCACTATGCCTTGGGACATGTGGCAGTGCTGCCCTTGGCGCTCTGGCTGCAGGTTAAGCGTTGGACCGGACCTGCCGCAATGAAAAGCTGGGGGATCGCGATTGCGTTGAACTCCCTGTTCTGGGGCTTCATTCATCCGTACTACATCCCGATCTTGGCACTTTTGAGTCTGGTCCTCGAAAGCGGGCTGCAGGCGAGGTGCGGTCTGACCTGGAGGCGCAAACGCCGCATCGTTCCTATCCTCGTTCAGGTGCTGCTGCCGCTGGCGGCGTTTCTCACCTTCATGAAGCTCACGGATCCGATCATCGACCGAGGAGCAGCCGAGGCCGTATTCAACACGACATTCGCGGGGGTGTTCCTGGCGCGTTGGCGGGACTTGCTCGGAGCGATCGATCCTGGCCTGCGCAGTCAGTTTGCGATCCCGAATTTTGAAGGGATCATCCCCCTTGGCCTATGCGCTTTACCGCTCCTCTGGCTCGTTCTCTGGGGAGCGGTCACGCTGCTCATGCGACGCAAGCGCCTCGGGTCCCGTTTGAGCCTACTCACCCACCTCTTGCTCGCCGGTGTCCTGGCACTGTTTTTTTCGTTCGGGTTCCATCTCAAGGGATCGTGGGCTCCGGTTTTCGCCCATGTGCCAGCGATTCGACAGTTCCGCTCGGTGGCGCGTTTTGCTTGGGTTTTCGCTTTGGTTTTCAGTGTGGTCGCAGTGGCCTGCTCAGTCCGGGTATTGCGCTGGGCCGGGATCTCCGGGCGACTGCCTCGGGGTTGCTCGCACGCATTGATTGGGCTGCTTCTCTT
>JAYVNB010000237.1:0-12569 GCA_043759365.1 Bacteriovoracaceae bacterium
CTCGTTGCGGTAGGTGTTGATCACCGAAAGGAATCTCTCCCCTCCCCTCATCACTTCACGGGTCGCGATGTCGCGCGCTTTGAGGTCGGCGAGAAGCTCCGGCGCAATTTCGGCCTTCGGGGTATCCGAAATGGGAACGGTTTGCTGCGGGCTCGAAAGGGCCGTCTCGCTATCGAAAAGCACCGCCCCGGTCCGGCGCGAGATGATCCGCAGTCCCACCAAGTTCTCGTTGGTCGAGATGATCGTCTTGACTGCCGGCAGGAACTTGTCCGCGTAATAGAAATAGAAGAAGCCGGAAAAGTCTGAGACGACTTGAGCGGTCGAGAACTGCGAAAAAAGAACCGATTCCTTCCGGATCCGGTTGGTTTCCTCGCGAGTCTGCAGGGCCGAAAGGGTTACGAAAACGATGGCACAGGTGACCAGGTTAATGACCACGATGGTGATCAGGAACTTCGAACGGAGGCCCCAGATCCTGGATTCACTGGCGGATTGGGCGGTCGGCCGGGACTTGAGCCTGCGGAAGTTTGAGAATACCCAAGCGAGGAGGACCGCAAGCAGCAATCCGCAGGCGAGCGCGACCCCTAGCCGGTTGCGAATCGCGTTTTCTTCGAAAGTGTAGAGAATCCCGTATTGTCCCGCCGGCATCAGGATCTGGGCCTCAAATCCTCCCAGGAAAACCGAAGGTCCTTCCTGAGCAAGCCCCAGAACCACATCTTTCCGATCGAAAGGTTTCAGGGCGGGTCCGTTGCCCCCTACCGCGGACCTTTGGGCTTCAGCCGAGTCGAAAAGGAGGGCTCCTCCGCTGGAAAGGACTTGGATCCGCTTCAGATGCGGGACCTGAGCCAGGGTCTTCTGGATCCCAGGAAGGAACTGATCCTCGTAGAAGAAATAGAAGCTCGCCTGAAACAGGCTCAGAACGGAGGAGTGGTTCTGGACCAAAGCCTCCGCACTCCGGGTGGCCAAGTCCTGGACGAGGGACTTTTTGTAGGTTCCGAGACCCCAGGCGTAGCCGAGCCCGACGAGCGCCACCAGAATCGCCCCCTTCAACGAGCGACCCGAAAGGGTCCGAGGCGGGCCGATTTTTCCGTTTTGGGTCCTGGCCTGAGGCATTGATCCTAGATTATAGTTCTGAGAACGAGTCCATGTCCAAACCCGAGTCACCCGAGGTTCTCTTCGAAGACCCTCACCTCATCGTCCTGGCAAAACCTGCCGGGTTACTCAGCCAAGGCGAGATCACCGGGGACGAAAATCTCGTCGACTGGTTGCGCGTCCGTTGGGATCGACCCTATGTCGGGCTCGTCCATCGCCTCGACCGCAACACGAGCGGCATCCTCGTCGTAGCCAAAAGGACGAAGTCCGCCAACCGACTGACGGAGAGCCTTCAAAAAGGGGAGCTTCATCGCTCTTACCTTGCCTGGGTCAATGGTGCGCTCGCGGCTCCCAAGTATTGGACTCATCACTTGCGCAAGGATGAGCGCACCAACGTGGTCCGCGTCGTCGCAGCTGGGAGCGCGGGCGCGAAGGAAGCTTCGTTGAACGCGAGGCCGATCACTTCCTCGGCCTGGAAAGGAAACCCCATCACTCTGATCGAATTGATCCTTGAAACCGGCCGCTCCCACCAGATCCGGGTCCAGGCCGCGTTCGAGGGGTTTCCGCTTCTGGGTGATCTGAAATACCGCAACCGGTTCAGCGGCAGCGCTTCCGATTCGTTCGGACGCCCCGCCCTTCACTCGCATCGCCTTGTTTTTCCTCACCCGATGAGCGGGGAAAAAATGGCCTTTGAAGCTCCGCTTCCTGCTGACATGGCGACTTTGGCGACTTCCGGCTTCAAATCCGGCGCAGGATGACCCCTTTCAAGTAACGGTCCTGGGGTCGGTCCAAGCGGGTGGGAAATGTTTCGGGAAGGTCGATTCTGAGCGCCACCTGAAAATGGACTCCTGCTTCGTGCGCGGCCTGCGCGAGATCGGATTCAAACCGGTTGACCGGAATGTTGGCCGAGTTGATCGAAGTGACGAGCCTGCCATCGTTCTTGAGGAGCTCGATCGCCAATCGATGCAGGCGTACGAGATCCTTCGCGGTGGAGAAGCTTCCCTTATTTCCCCGCGAAAAAGAAGGCGGGTCCAGGATCACGACGTCATAACGTTCGCCCTCGCGCTTCAAACGCGGAAGCCATTCGAAAACATCACCGAAAATGAAACGGCTGGAATCCTCAGCGAGATCGTTCAAGAGCCAGTTCTCCCGGGCCCACGCGACCGTGGGCTTCGAGAGGTCAAGCGTCGCGACGTGCTCAGCACCCCCGACTCCGCAAGCGACTGAAAGGCTGCCGGTGTAAGCGAAGGTGTTGAGCACCCGGGCTCCCGCCGAATGATTGCGAAGCCAGCGCCGCAGCGGAAGGTGATCCAGGAACAAACCCGGATGTCGCGTCTCCCGAAGCCGGATCCGGAATCGGAGACCTTCCTCGATGATTTCGAAACCGTTCGGGTCCGAATCTCCGAGAAGCGCTTCAGGCACGGCGGGCACGCCCTGCTTGGGTCGTCCCAGAGCCACGGCAGAGATCGCCCCTTTCGTTTTCAGAAATTCCCGAATCTCCACCAGAACCTGCGTCCTGCCCAGCTTGTGAGGAGTCGAGGGCTTCTCTTCATCCTCCTGCCATTCCGTGATCCAATAGTGATCCTTGAAGCGATCGATCGCGAAGGAGCGCAGTTCGCGCTCCCCTTCACCTGGTCCATGAAACACCCGGACCGCTTCGTTGCCCTCGAAAGCATTTTGACCCTCACGCCAGGCCCAAGCTTTCTGCAATTGCATCATCAACGCTTGGCTCATCGGGAAGACCGCAGGCGCAATTCATCGACCCAGCCCGCGAAATCCACTGGCCAAGGCGCCTCGAAAACCTCGCCACTCGGAAGCTCGAGCCTGCCAGCATGAAGCGCGACCCTTCCGAAAGTCATCGGAGCCGCTCCCTCTTGCTCGAGATTTTTTCGTCCTCCATACTCAAGATCGCCCAGAATCGGATGTCCCTCACCGGCCAGGTGGACCCGGATCTGATGGCGCCTCCCTGTTACAATGCGGACCCGAGCTAGAAAACAGCCGCGATAGACTTCTTTGCGGTCGACTTGGGAAAGCGACGCCGATCCTTCGACAGGAGCGTTGATCCGGAGCATAGGAATCGTGAGAGTGCCCTCGGCCAAGGCATCGTAGTACTTTCGGGTCTCATGGGAGGAGAACCACCCGTTGGCCTTGCGATGGGCTTCAGGACTGCGCGCGAATAGAACTACCCCGCTCGTTTCGCGATCCAGGCGATGAACCGTCATGGCTTCGGGATAATGTTCCCTGAGCCACCCCAGAAGGACGGGCGGACCTCTGGAAGGATCTCGTCCCGGGATAGTCAGCCAACCGGGGTCTTTGGCAACGACGAGCCATTCGGAAGTTTGGGCCAGGAGCACGGGCATCCCCCGTGCTTATCATAGACGCCGGGTTGTGCTAGACTCCCAACTCACTCATGAAAAAGCTCCTCAGTTCCCTCCTGCTCGTCATGGCACTGATTCTCGGAATCGGGTTCTGGGCTGCGAGCCCTCCGGACCGCATCGTTCGATTTGAGCGCGAAGCGGTCTCGGAACTCCCCGTGGAGCAACTCGGCCGCTCCCTGAGCCGTTACCGTCGCTGGAGCGAATGGCATCACGAAGCAGTCGATGTGCGACTCGCAGACCAAGGCCCGGAAGTCGAGATCGCGACCGGCTCGCTAGTCCGCTTCCAGATGGAGCCAAAAGGGAAACCCTGGAAAAAATTCGAACTCGATGCCCGTGTTGTCCGCTACGAACCGAATCGCAGCATTCGCCTGAAGCTGGTCCGTGACTCGACGAACCGGATTCCCGCTCAATTCGACGACCTCCAGTGGGAGGTCTCCCTGGAGCCGATCTCTTTGGTGGCGGGTGCGCGCGGGACCCGGATCCACGCGGTCGTCGAAGGACATACCCGGAACTGGCGCTCCCGAATGTACGCGCGGATCGCCCCCCACATCCTGATGAACCAAGTCCTCTATGCAGACCTCTTTCGGCTCGCCGGCATGGACACCGGCTCGGGACTCGATCTCAGTCCTCGTGAGTGACGCTCCCTCCTGAAAAACCTGGCTCGGAAATTGTAGCCCTCGCCGGACATGAAACGAAAGTCGACTTTCGGCTCGGTGCTCCCCATTTTGCTACTCGCTCTCGCGTCGCCACTTCGGGCGAGAGCGGCTGGCCTCGATATCCAAACCCGTGCAGTGGGACTCTCCGAGACTGACGCGAAGACTTTGATTGCGATCCTCCTGGATGGCCCGGAGCTCCGCCCCCGGCTCGAAGGACGCCGCATCCGCGTCCTTGGATTCGATGCGGCCGAAACCGCACCTGCCAAGGAGACCGAAGGAGGCGCCTCCACTTCTTTCGTTTTGGATCTCTATGACTACACTGCCGACCAGGCGATCGAGGTTCAAGGAGACCTCTCGCGCATGAACGTCACGCGTATCGGAGAACCTACACGCGTCATCGAACCTTCACCCGAGGAGATGAACGAAGCGATCCAGACGATACGGACCGACCGGCATTTCGGAGACCCACAGCTCCTGGGACGATGGCATCCTTACTCCGCTATGCCGGGAATCATCCCGACTTCGCAAGGTCGGGTGATCGCAGTGGGGATCCTTCCCGAATCGAACTCCCCGCTGCACCACGAAATCGTGGGAGTGAACTTGGCGAGCGGACGGATCCTCCGGTATCCCAACGGAGCGCCACCGACGACATTGGCCAATGAGCGAGCTTGCGCTCCCCCTACCGCGGGCCAAGGGGTGACGGGACGAGGAGTCCAAGGTTCAGCCGATGTGGTCGTAGCCAAAGCGGGGCAAACCCTTTGGAACTTCCAAGTGGTGCGCCCCGCCGCTTCGAGTGCGCCGAAAGGGAGCGGAATCGACTTGAGGAACATCCGGTACAAAGGAAAACTCCTGTTGGCGCAGCTCCACGTCCCGATCCTCAACGTGAAATACGATCGCAACGTCTGCGGCCCCTATCGGGACTGGCAATACGCCGAGAGCGCATTTCAAGTGAACGGGGGCACTTCGCTCTCCGGAGGAATCATCCGCACACCCACTCCCGCGCGTACGATCTTCGAAAGTGGCAGCGACACCGGCAATTTTCGGGGCGTCGCGATCTACGCGGACGGCCCGGAGACTGTGCTGGTCACTGAACTCGAAGCGGGATGGTACCGCTACAAAGCGGAGTACCGCTTTCACGAGGACGGATCCATCCGTCCACGCTGGGGCTTCGCTGCGATCCAAGACTCCTGCACTTGCAACCTCCACTTCCACAATGCCTACTGGCGGATGGACTTCGATGTCGCTGGAAACCGACAGAACCGAGTGGAAACCTGGGATGGAACCCGATGGAATCTCGTTTCGAAAGAAGCGCGACAGTTCAGGAACGCATCTTTGCAAAAATGGCGAATCAGCGACCCCATCACCGGAAGCGCGTACGAGGTCATCCCCGGAGAGAAAGACTCCACAGCCGATGAGTTCGGGCGCGGGGACGCATGGATACTCGCCTACCATCCGGGCGAGATGGACGACTCATCCGTCACCGGCTCGGCGCAGGTGGCCTTGAGCTCATTCGTCAACGGAGAAAGCGTCGATAATCAGGATCTGGTCTTTTGGTACGGAGCCCACTTCACTCATCAGTTCGATCAAGACCCCCGCCATGACGACGAAGGGCATATCGTGGGCCCGACGATCCGGCCAGTCCAGTGGTGAGCCGAAGCCCATCTGCCGAGTGGATTAAATCGTACTGATTTTTTTAGCCAAGACTTTGCGCCGAAGCCCTTCTTTGTAGGCCGCAACACGATCCAGGAGGCTTTCGTCGGAGCGTTCACCACCAGCGCCGAGGATCTGGGCCGCGAGGAGTCCGGCATTGTAGGCATTGCCGATTGCGACGGTGGCCACGGGCACACCCTTGGGCATCTGGACGATCGAGAGCAGCGCGTCCTCTCCTTGGAGGGGACCGACGGGCACCGGCACACCGATCACAGGCAACTCTGTGAGGGCGGCGATCATTCCAGGAAGGTGCGCCGCGCCGCCGGCACCCGCGATGATCACCCGGATGCCTTGCTTGCGGGCACCTTGAGCGAATTTCACCATTTCGATCGGTGTGCGATGGGCGGAGACGACCGACATCCGGCAATCGATCCCCAAATCGGAAAGGGCTTCGCTAGCCCCCTTCATGACCGGAAGATCGCTGTCGCTTCCCATGACGATCGCCACTCGCGCGAATGGATTCACGGTCCTGACCGGGATCTTCTTTGTTTTCTTTTTGGGCATGTTCAGTTCCTCCGCAGACTTCGGACCCAGTTCAGTTCCAGGGTCTCCAAGGTTTTCATTCGCAGGTCCAGCTCAGCGGCGGAATCCGCAGTGAGATTCCAATGACCCATCTTACGCCCAGCGCGCAGCTCGGCTTTACCGTACCAATGCAATTGGGCCCAAGCCGTCAGCGGTGGAAATGGAATCGGCACTGAAACTCGTGCCGGAGTTCCCGTCCCTTCCGCGACCGGAAGGTCTGGTCCTAAGAAATTCAGCATTCCGAAAGCCCCACAAAACGCGCGGGTCTCTCCCAATGCCAACCCTAAGGCGCCCCGGATGTGATTTTCAAATTGATCTGTGGCACACGCATTCTGGGTGGCGTGACCGGAGTTATGGACTCGCGGAGCCAGCTCGTTCACCCAGAGCTCGCCTTCTCCCGTCTCAAAGAACTCGATGGCGAAGGTGCCGTGCAGCGGGAGGGCCTCGGCGATCCGTCGGGCCGACTCACGAGCCTGCTTCTCAAGCTGCTCTGGCACTCCATAGGCCGAAGCCGGCCCGAAGGTCCTTCGGCAGATCCCTTCCTCCTGCTGCGTGACCACCAACGGATAGGCTCGAAACTCCCCCCCCACCGAATGACAGCCGATGATCGCAAGCTCCTTCCGAAAACCGACTTTTCGTTCGGCGAAAACTTCCACGCCTTTCAACATCGCTGAACGGATGAAACTCACGGCGCGCTCTTCCGCACTCCGGGTCCAAGCATCAGGGGAGATCCAAGTCCCTTTTCCGTCATAACCGAGCTCCGCCCATTTCAAAACGAGCGCCCCTCCGAGCTTCAAACGGACCCGCTTGATCCATTCGAGGATCTTCGAGTCGGAAGACTCGGGATGATCCACCCAGGCTTCGAAGGGCGAAGTGGGAATCCCGAGCCGCTCGAGTAAACGCTTCTGGCGGAGTTTGTTTTGCACTTCCCGGATCGCGTCCAAATCCGGGCAAAACCGAGGAGGAGGAGTCATGCAACGCGCTGTCGCCACCTTCAGTTCCTCAGTGCCGATGAACTCATTCTCGAAAAGCACGACTGAGCATTGGGCCAGGAAGCGAGCGAGCACGTCGGCATCCTTCCAAGAGCCGAAAACCGCCTCCCGCGAGACTTGGGCAGCAGGATCCTGAGCTGACCCGGCCAGCACGAGGACTTCGAAGCCCATCGCTTGAGCGGCGAGCGCGAGCATGCGGGCCAGTTGCCCGCCTCCCAAAATCCCGATCTTTCCGCCCAGTTCCACGCTTTCCATGAGGGTTTCGCCCATGTTAACTTGAGTCCGATGAAACCGGAACCTTCGTCCTCGTTCCCGACCTCGGTTTTTAGCGAATCATTTGTACTGGAGGCGCTCGAAGGCCGAATTACAGAAGCACCCAGTCGCGACGATCGGATCCACTATCCGGAGATCGTCACAGACTCCCGAAAAATCACTCTCGGCTGTCTTTTTGTCGCCTTGAAAGGGGACAAGTTCGACGGCCACGAGTTCGTGGCGCAAGCAGTGGCACAAGGAGCCACAGGCATTCTTTGCGAGGAAGGAACGACTGTCCCGGCCCCCGCGCGAGCCTACCGCGTCAAAGGGAACTCCCAGGACGCTTTTCGCTGCCTCGGGGCCTTGTGGAGGAAACAGTTCAAAATTCCCGTGATCGCCGTCGCTGGAAGCGTGGGCAAGACGACGACCAAGGAAATCCTCTCCGCCTTGCTTCGCGGACGTTGGTCGACGCTCCTCAAGACAGAAGGGAGCTTCAATGGCTATTTGGGAATCCCAATGACCCTCTTGGGGTTGCGCCCAGAACACGGGGCTGCCGTGATCGAAGTCGGAATCGACGCAATCGGAGCGATGGCGGAGCATATGCCCTTGGTGGATCCCACTGCAGCCGTCCTGACTCCCATCGGACCTGAGCACCTGGAGTTCCTCAAGGACGTCGAGACGGTCGCGCGCGAGGAGACGATTTGTCCCCGATACGTCGATACGCGCTCCGGCATGACGGCTCTCAATTTGGATGACCCCTGGGTGCGGCCCCTGGCCACGGAGCTCAAAGCGGGAGAGCGGATCTTCTACTCCATGGAAGGCCGTCGAGGCTCCCCTGGAGTCGGTCGAAATCTCTTGGGCAAGCTCTCCGGGGATGGCTCCCGACTTGAGCTCGCTCTCGACGGTGCGCCTCCGTTTTCGATGGATCTGCCGCTGCCGGGCAAGCATAATGCGATGAACCTGCTCGCGGCTTCCGCAGTGGGCATCCTCCTGGGACTCACCCCTCAGGAACTGCAAGCCGGCCTTGCCACTTTCAAAGGAGTCGAAGGTCGCTCCGAAGTCCGCAAGTCGCGACAGGGCAACCTCGTCCTTTGCGACTATTACAACGCCAGCCCGCCTTCGACTGCGGCGGGCCTGGAGCTGCTCACTCATCTTTCGCCTGGCCGAGTTCGCTGGGCCTGCTTGGGCGATATGCTTGAACTCGGAGACGGCGAGGAGAAGTTCCACCGAGACCTGTGTTTACAGATCCGCGAGAGCAAGATCGAACACGTCCTGCTTTATGGTCCCCGGATGAAGTGGCTGCTGGACGAACTGAACGAAGCGCGGAATGTCGGCAAATTTCGCGGCGATGCCCGGCACTTCAAGACACACTCGGAGCTCGCCGACGCTCTCGAGGCCGGACTACGTCCCGAGGACTCGGTTCTGATCAAGGGATCTCGGGGAATGAAGATGGAAGAAATCTGGAAGCGGTTCGGAGGCTGAATGGCCGAGGTCCTGAAGCCCACTCCTGAAAACATTCAACGCGCGGCAGAGGCCCTGAAAGCGGGCCAAGTCGTGGGGATGCCGACCGAAACCGTCTATGGCTTGGCCGGCGGTCTATTCGACGAGTCCGCATTGGCGCGTATTTTCAGCGTCAAGGAACGTCCAACTTTCGACCCCCTGATCGCTCATGTCGCGTGGACGAATCGTCCCACGGATTTCGTCGGCGCCCTTGCGGACATCGGCCTCATCGATCCGTCCCTGCTGTCTACCCTGGCCCGATCACGCGCCTCGACTCTCCTGCAGTCGTTTTGGCCTGGCCCCTTCACTCTCGTTTTACCGAAGTCACCGGGAGTGCCTGACCTCGCCACCAGCGCCCTGCCCTCGGTGGCCATCCGGATGCCGTTGCATCCGGTGGCACGCGACCTCATCTTGGCCGCAGGTACTCCTTTGGCCGCTCCGAGCGCCAACCGATTCGGACGCATCAGCCCGACTGAAGCCGGGCACGTTGAGCAAGAGCTGGGCACCCGCATCGAGCTCATTCTCGATGGAGGCCCCTGTGAGGTCGGTGTCGAATCAACCGTTCTCGCGATCCATGCGGATGGAAAAATGGAAATTTTACGGCCCGGCGGGACGGCCTTGAGCCAAATCGAAACCGCTGCTGGCTGTGCAGTGATCCTTCGAGATCCTCACTCCTCGTATCCGAGTCCCCAGATCCCAGGAGCTTCGCCCGGGATGCTCGAGTCTCATTATGCCCCACGGAAGGGACTCTTCCTCTGGCCTCGAGCCCTCCCCAGGGGACCTCGGGCACTCTCCGTGGAAGACGCCCTTCAGTACCCGGGTTTCCTCGCATTTCGAGGCTCTCCCCGCGAAGCTACTGAAAGGTTTACAGCACGCTATGGAATCGCGCCTCGAGAGCTCAGGATCCTGAGCGAGAAGGGATCCACCCTAGAAGCCGCGCGCAATCTCTTCAAAATGCTTCGGCAACTCGATGATTCCGCCGCCGACTTTCTGATCGCCGAGGAGTGCGACTCGGACATTGACGGACTGAGTCATGCCATTCGGGATCGACTTAAACGCGCCTCCACACGCCGCTGATTTCATACGCGGGTTGCGGCATGTTTCGTGTACTGATTGCTCAGCCGGAGACCCCACTCGATGAAGCAGCAGGACCCCTACCAGACTCTGGGAGTATCAAAATCCGCGACGCAGGATGAGATCAAAGCCGCCTACCGCAAACTCGCGCGCAAACATCATCCTGATTTGAATCCCGGCAGCAAGGAATCCGAGCGCCAGTTCAAGCAGATGCAAGGCGCTTACGAAAAAATAGAAACCCCTGAAAATCGCGCGAAACATGAGCGAGGGGAGGCCGAGGAAGCCGCGGCGGCTGCAGAAGCGGCGCAGGGCCACCGTTCCCGACGAGGACCTTTCTACTCGGAGACCCAAGCGGACCCGAGTGCACGTTACGGATCGCGGTTTTCGGACGAATTCGATTTCAGTGACTTCGCGTCCGCGTTCGGCGGAACCGGTGGCACGAATTCGGGAGGACGCGGCCGCTCCGCGGATCGTCCGGGTGCAGATGCCATTTACCGGCTTAAAATCGGATTTCGGGATATGGCGCTGGGTGCCGATCCTGAAATCACCCTGCCCGATGGCAGAAAGCTCAAGATCCAGATTCCAGCAGGGATCTCGTCCGGCGCCAAATTGCGCTTCGCGGGAATGGGGAGCGCCGGGAACGGAAGAGGCTCACCCGGGGATCTCTACATCCAGATCGATGTCGAAGAGTCCCCTCAGTTCTCCCGAATCGGCCTCGACCTCGAAATGGACCTGCCGATCCCTTTCGACGATGCGATCCTCGGAGGTGAAGTGCTCGTCACCACCCTCGAAGGCTCCGTGCGGCTGAAAATCCCCATGGGGTCCAGCACCGACGCGAAACTCCGACTCAAGGGAAAAGGCATTGTCGATTCCAAAGGTGGCAATCGGGGCGATCTCCATGTTCGCATCAAGATCATGCTCCCGAAAACAATCGACGAGGAACTCAGGGAAGCGATCCGACAATGGACAGCCCGTCACCCTCACCCGAAACCGGAGGCGGCATGACCGAAAAGACGGGCTCCACCCATCACTACACCCTGATCGAGGTCGCTCAGAACATCGGCACTGATGAGACCACCATCATCACCTATGTCCGGAACGAATGGATCACGCCGGCCGTCGAGCAGGGTCCGTGCTTCGACGAAGAAGACTTGGCTCGCTGTCACCTCATTCACGAACTCAAGGAACTTTTCGGAGTCAATGAGGAGGGCCTTCCGATCATCCTCAGACTCCTCGACCAAATCCACCTTTTGCAACGCGAGGCCCGAAACCGAAGTTCGGGACCTCGCGCAGCCTAAGCGGCGTTGAAGCGGTTTGAGGTCCGAAGCGTCCAATCATGTTCCTCGCGCTTCAGCCGGGACCAGGCAAAAACAAGGGTCCCTAGGCCAGCCACGATCGCAAAAGTCGCGAAAGGATGAAGCACGGACGAAGTATAGAGACTGGATTTCATCACGTGACCCGGGTAGTCGCCCTGACTTTTCCCTTCACGCGCGGGAGGAGAGAAGAGGTTTTCATGTTGGCCATCGGGCCGGTATCGCGTCATCTGGGCGGACGGAAGCGTGCGTTCCATCATCTTATCGGTCAGGCCCGGGATCCACTTTTCCATCCAGGAGAAAACCTTACCTCCTCCGCCGACGATGACATCTCGCATCGGGTGCTCGGCGCAACGCAAGATCGCGCGAGCCACCACTTCCGGAGCATAGACCGGAGGCGGAAGCGTAGGAAACTCCTCCCGGTGGTTGCGAGCATGTTCCGTGTAAGGCGTGTTGATCCCGGAAGGCTTGATCAACGTGACTGAAATCGGGAGGCCCTCTTCTTCGAGCTCCATCCGCAGGGCATCCGTATAAGCTTTCACCGCATGCTTGGAGGCCGAATACATTCCCTGGATCGGAATCGCGCGCTCAGACAGGATGCTGCCCAAATTGATGATCGACCCACCCCGGCCCCGGAGGTGCTTGACCGCCGAACGGCAGCCGTTCACCACGCCCCAGAAGTTCACTTCGAAGAGTCGTTTCTTTTCGTCCATCGGCACTTCGGTCAGCTTGCCGTAGATGGAGATACCTGCATTGTTGACCCAAGTATCGAAACCTCCAAACTCCTCGATCGCCCGATCCGCGATTTCCTGTACCGCTTGGGTATCCGCGACGTCAGCCACGACATAGATTGCTTTGCCGCCCTCTGACCGGATCTGCGAAACCACACGTTTCAGCTCTTCTTCATTGCGGGCGGCAAGCACCACTCTTGCGCCCCGGGTCGCCGCCATGCGAGCGGTGGTCAGTCCGATGCCGCTGGTCGCTCCAGTGATGACAATGACTTGGCTGTTCAGCTTCTTCAGGCGTTGCGCCATGGGAATCCCTCACATATTTTGGGTTGTGAGGAATCACGGATGCAATTGC
>JAYVNB010000238.1:0-4122 GCA_043759365.1 Bacteriovoracaceae bacterium
TCAAAGCTGATCGCACCCGTCGGGCAATGGCGTGAGCAGATATTGCAGTGGACGCAGCCGCTAGTGTCGCGCCGCAAGATCGCGTTCCGCGACGAGATCGCGAGGTAGGCACCGAGGGGACAAGCCGTTCGGCACCAGATGCGTGAAACCCGGGTCGTCCCCCCCATGATCGTCATGAAGAGGATCAAGCTCGCGACGTCGAAAAGGTACCCATGATTACCGATCGATGCACCCGGGCCCCAAAACAGATCCTCGTGCTTGCGCCAGAGCGGATTGATCACCACAGCCGCCGTCCGGGTGAGGAGCACGATTGGATCCAGCCCCATCAACGGACTCACACCGCTGATCAACGCGAACACGAGGATCGCGAACAAGAGGTAATACTTGGCGCGGAACCAGGAGGGGGACGGTCCGAAGAACCGGACTCGGAGACGCCGGAGCACCCACCCGTAAGCATCGAAGATCGCACCCAGAGGACAGACCCAGCCGCAGAATACCCGCCCCAAGAGTAGGCTCACGGCCAGGGTCACGAAACCCAGCATGAGGATGGTGACGCCCATCCTCATTCCGCCCATGACCACGGTCATCACCAGCGGATCGAGGCGGAGCATGATCGAGACCGGGATCTTGCGCGTGAGCCAGTTCTCCATTGGATGCTGCGTCGAAAGAATCAACGCGACCCAAGTGATGAAAACCGTCCACTGGACGACGAGGCGAACGTGACGAGTGGGAACTCCCGGAAACATCGATTAAAGCGTGCCTTTCACTTTTTGATAGGCCTTGATCGAGCGCTTGACTGCATCAGTGGTCAGGTTGGCGGTGGCGGTCGCTTTGGCGATCGTGTTGATTTGCCCGGAGAGCTTAGCGATGTCGGCCGGACCCTTGCCCGTGTACTGGTCGAGGAACGAAGAGGCCTTGCAGGGAAAAGCGTGCTGGCACTTCATTTCGATGGTGCGGATCTGGGTCACCTTTCCGGACGTCGCATCCAGCCCGATCGCCCAAGTATGGGTGCAATCCGGCTCGTACAGGCCTCTCTCGATCACCGCGACTTTGGATGCGCCCCTGGCGCCCTTCAGATAGAAGACGTCCGACTTATGGCCTTTCCCATCGTCAACGGACTTTTTCATGACTTTGGGGCTTCCCAGCAGCGAAACGAGCGCGCTCTTCATCGGCTCGAATTCGACGGCAGATGCCTGCTCGATCCGGCTCCAGAGAATCAAAGCAGTGGCTAGGGCGAGGCTCTTTTGGGGTTTCATGGGGAAAGTCTCCTTTTCAATGACCTGACCCGGGACGGGGCCGATGTTGGGGTTTCGATTTTCTGAGATGAATGAGGACGAAAAGAAACATGAAGCCGGCAGGGATCGCCCAAATGGAATTCCGTTCGACGACATACGGCAGGAAACTGTCTTTCAGAGAGTCGCCTCCTCCAAGGTCGATCTCCCCTTCCCCGTTTTGCAGACTTGCCGAAGCTGCATCGAGGCTGACACTTTCTTCGGCGACCACAGCGGCCGTTGGGGCGGTGACCGGTACCCGCTGTGCGACCACGGGAACTGCCTTCGTCCCGGCATGGGAGGGAGAAGGAGCCGAAATCAATCCGACCGCCAGAAAAATTGAAGCGATTCCGCCCCAAAAGCCTTGAAAAATACCGTTCCAACGGGGGATATGATCGGGACCGATGACCGCCGCCGCCGGACTTTCGATCAGCTCAGCCATCCATTCGCATCCTTGGTCAAAGCCAGTGATGAACAGTGCGGTTGAGAGTGCGTCGGCGCGTGCAGCCGAGTCGTGACCGATCAGTGCACTGAGCGAAAGGTAATCCAGATGGCTCCGGGTGCGGGGATCGATGAGATGATTGCCCTGCTCCTCGACGCCTGAGACGCCGATAGCGACCGGTTTACCGCTGGAATGAATCAGGGGAAGTCCGAGTGGCAGTCCATCCCGGTCCTTTTGCCAACTCCAACCGAAACTCCAAGGATCCCCAGGCGCTGCGAATCCCGAGATGATCAGGCTGGAGCCGCCTGCGGAAAGGAGGAAATCCCCGAAACCCTCTTGAAGCAGCAACAGTCGAACCTGATCCAGGGCGTAGCCTTTGCCGATCGCACCGAACCCCAGTCGCACTCCCGGATTCAAGCGCCAAACTTCTAGCGTCTCGGCATCCCATCCTAGCCTGGGATGCTGAATGGCATCCGGCCCGCTCTTGGCCGTGCAGTCGAACGCTCCGCGAGTCCGGAGCCGCAGGTTCTCACAAATCTCGAGGAGTTCGATCCCAGCGTAGGTGAATCGCACTCGCTCGAGGACCGGAGCCTGATTGAGCTTTGCAACCGGACTCTGCGTGCGGAACTCGGTGAGTTCGTTTTCTAGGCTGGCGATGCGATCGTGGGCACGACTGAGTAAGCGTTCGGCGGCGCCCGAACGCGCGGAAGCACAGCTCACCGTCATTTCGAAAGTGGTTGCCATATGCTTTCGCTCTTCCTTGACGTGGACGACCTTCATCGATCCTGAATGCCTTCTTCTTTCTTGCTTCGACTTCGCCTCAGGCTCCTGCCTGGGGCGTTTACTGATTGAGTAGACTGTCCAATTCCAGTAATTCTGGGCCAGGAGCAGTCGATGGAGCCGGACTGCCCGCGGCAGGAGGCGGGGCCGGTGCCTCGGTAGCGGATGACTGAGGAGCGGGCGCCGGAGAAGTAGTCCCCGCCGGCCCATCGAGTTCACCGGGACTAGGCGCAGTCTCGGGAAGCGGTGCTGCCCCTGCAGGCTCCAGGTTTTGCGCCGCTGTGGGTGGCGCCGGTTGCGCTGCGGCCGGTTGCGCTGCGGGTGCCGGCGCGTCTCCGGGAGGATTCGCGGGGAACTCGTCGAGCTCGCCCGGAGCCGGCGCAGGGCCGGCCACTTTCGCTGCGTCGATGGCAGGCTTACCATCAGCTCCCGGTTCGAGCGGAGCCCCGTTCTGTTTCCAGCTTTCCAGCTCGCGAAGCTCTTTCGCTTCCTTATTCCCGAGTCCGCCGCTGACGTCGATGGCGTCGAGGTGCTCGAGCTCTTTGTCGTGGGTATTGTCGATGCTCAAGCTCTTCTCGCGCACTCCGCGTTTGCGAGTAAGGTCGGTCACATCAGTCAAGAGGACCACCCGCTCCCCGTCCTGGATCGTATTCAAGCTCCGGGTGACGATGGCCGAGCAGTTCCGCTCGCTGACCTGCACGACCATCAAATCGGCAGTGATGATGTAGTCCGACTCGGTCACAGTGTCGCCCGTCGCAGGATCCTTGTGCTGGAACGCGCGGAAAACCATGCCTTCCCGGACCCCATCATCGGTTCCGCGGTCGATGAACACGAATTTGTGCTGAGCGATCGTGGTCGTGGATGCAGTCCTGTCGACCATGACGCTGCCCTCGACCGGAGAGGGTCCCGCGACCGCTGTCATGGAACTCACGCGTGGAGGAAGGGGAATGAGCTTGCTCCCCCGCTCGATGAAGCTGCTGCTGGACTCGATCGTTCCGACGAAGGTCCCGTCCTTGACGCCGATGATCCGCACTTTGCCCTGGATCAGGTAAGAGAAACCGGATCGGCCCGACTCGCTCGAGTAGAGCTCATAAGGCTCATGGACGATCGCATAGGCCTGCCCGACCTGGAGTTCGGCATGACTCTCAATGAAGACGGTATCGCTGATCGTGAAGAAAAGTCCCGGAGTGCGCCCCCCAATGATCTCGCCGAGCGGCTCGATTTCCTCCGTCGAGGCGATCGAAGTGAGGTCAAACCCATTGAACGGCTTGAAAGCGACCTTGCTGCGCCGATCGAACCCCTGTTCATCGACTTCTGGAGGGGGCTGTGGGGCCTGAACTTCCCAACTCTGTCGTCCCTCGAGCTTGCGCCACTCCTCGAGCCCCTTGCCACCCGCCGTAGCCTGCGTACCTTGCTCGGCCAGCGTCGGTCCGCTGGCATCGAGTCCATCTGTCCTGATGCCGATCGATGGTAAAGAAGTTCCCGTGCCGGCATTGAAGGCAACGGTGTTGCCGGGACGAATCATGTGGGGATTGGTGATGTTGCCGTTGTTGAGCGCCCAGATCTTCGGCCAGAAACGCCAGTCTCCAAACAGGCGTTTGGAAATGTCGTAAAGCGTGTCGCCTTTGA
>JAYVNB010000239.1:0-12468 GCA_043759365.1 Bacteriovoracaceae bacterium
CTCTCCGGAGGAAGTCTCCCGGCATCGCAGCGGTTGACGATCAGTGAGCGAAAGTAGCGTCGCCATCCCGACGAGTCCGCCACCCCGAGCCTGAGATAAGATCCGCGCTGGTCACGCGCGGGATTCGCTGGGCTTAAATCGGTTCGGAAGAATTTTTGTAAGGGGGGGGCCCCGGACCAACGGGGGGAGGGGGGGGGTATTGGTCCGAGGCTGAGCATCATCACACTACAGACAGCGAGGAGGGGGGACTCCGATCACCGTCTTCTTGTTTCCCTATATAGCAAGTCCGCAGCCAACTCTTGAGCCTCGAAATCACTCGGTTTTTTACATAAACTCTGATCAAAGTCTAGACACCCCACTGTCGCATGAACGGGCAGTCCGGCGATCGTAGTCGGGCTGTGGGGATCCAATCTCGAAGCCTCAATCATCGCTATTTAAATATACCAAGGAAGATCCCTTGGATCTCCAGCCTGCCGCTGGAAATAACCTCCGAGAAAAATCGGCCCGCTTTCGAGATCGCGTCGATTTGAAAGTCCGGAGATGAGGGAGATCTTCATCACGGCTGCTTGAGCCGCTCGATCCACTTCTGCGGGTCGCTATCGTGACACGGGGCAGGCACCGCATCCACCACTCGACCCTGCGCCGCGAAACCGATTCCAACTACGGGGACTTCTTGAAAGTCTGGAATCGGCTGCTCGGGAATGACTAGCAGCTTCGCCCTCCCCGTTTTGGATCCAATGGGGCTCGATGAGTTCCGCGATTCCCGCCCCCACCCCCTGCGTTCTTCGCTGGCCTCTCCCTTTCTGCCCTGAAAACAGGTATTGTGACCCTCATGAAAGAGAAACTCCTTCTCGCTTTCCTCGCATCTTTTTCCCTCCTCTCTGGAGCGCACGCCGCGGGGAGGATCTATGCCATCAAGATCCACGGCATGCATTGCGACGCCTGCGCCAATACGTTGCGTAAAAAACTTTCGGATCTCCCCGGTGTGGCGAGCGCGGATGTTTCCCTCTCTGAGCATCAAGCCATCGTGACCGTGCATGACGGCGAGGATCTTGACGAGGCGGGTGTCAAAAAGGCGATTCTGAACGCCGGTTATTTCGCCCAGGAAATCCGACTCACTCCTCTGGCCTGACTCACGCAGGCGGCGTCAGGTAGGCCCCTTCGTTGATCAAGCGCTGCTGGAGCTTCCGTACGTCGATGTCGCGTAAAGAAGTCCGACCGTCGTCGAGTGCTGTCCTCACCGCCATCCCGCAAGCTTCCCCGAGCGCCATGCAGGTCGCCGAGATCCGGCTCGACGCTGAAGCCTCATGCTCGGCTGAGATGCAACGCCCAGTGACGAGAAGGTTCTCGAAACCTTGCGGGAGCAGGCACCGCAAGGGGATGTCGTAGTAGGAGTCGGGGTTTTGCTTGCGATGGTCCACGATCTCCATCCCGCTCCCGTCCGGGCTGTGGATGTCGATCGGGTAGGAAGCATGGGCAATCACATCGTCAAATTGACTCAAGCCGAGGATGTCCTGCGCCTTGAGGAGGTAGTCGCCGAGGATATGGCGGGTCTCACGTACGCCCACCTGAGCGGCGGTTTCCGTAAGGTGGGACTTTTCGAATCCTGGGATCGATGCTTGGAGAAATCCGACCAGCGAGGGCACCTGCCGACGCAAGACGGATTCGGCTCGGGTCAAGTCCTCCGGGGAGGTTCCGTTCACTCCATTGATTCGAAGGGTATTGATCGTGACCTCGTCAGGCCGGTTGAGTCCGAAAAAAAGGACTCGATCCCGGTCCAAGGGAAAACTGCCTTTTTCCCGACCTTCCCTCACCTGCCGAAAGAAACCGGAAACTGCCCGTCCAGGCAGGGCTAAATACCGCTCCAGCGGAAAACCCAGGTAAAAGTTGGCGGGCTCTTCGCGAATGGATTCGTAAACCCGCTTCATGTCCACTCCCGCCATCTTGAAAATGAGGGTCATGGGTTGGGTGGCTTCGTCGCTCCCACGACCCATCTGAAACGCAGCGCCCAAGGCCGCCGCAAAATCACCATCACCCGTGGCATCGATGAAATACCGCGCGGAGTACTCGCTGATCCCGCGCTTGTTGGCCACCACGACCCTCGAAACCCGCTCCCCCTCGCGAACGCCTTGGATCACCATCGTATGGAGCAGAAGCTCGACTCCGGCGTCGCCCACCTCTTTCATCAGTAGGCTTTTGTAGATTTCGGTGTCGATCGGGGTCATCGATGTCGTCCCCCAGATCGGGTCGATTAAGTGGCCAGGCGAGCCCCCGAGCCTTTCCAGTTCATCGAAGATGCGACCCGGATTACCGCGAACAATCTGGATGTTGCCGGCATGAAAAGTCATGACGGGGCCTACGAGCCCCGCAGTGTTCATCCCGCCTAGGAATCCGTAGCGTTCGATCAGGAGGACCCGAAGTCCCTGTCGGCCGGCTGCGATCGCGGCCATCACGCCACCTGGCCCTCCTCCGCATACGATCAAATCGAAAGGGGACTTCAGGGCCGCGTTCATGAAGTGCCTTTCCCGGTGGTTGAGTACGCGAAAAGGTCGGCGGCCTCCTCTTCAGTGAATCCGAATCCCATCAAGGGCTCCACCGCTTCAGGTACCCGGATCCGGAGCGCGTGGAGCAATTCATGTTGGATCAGGAACTCCCGCGCCCACTCGGGCCCACCGGGTGCCCGATCGAGCACGAACCCGTTGATCCAGATCCGTTGATCGCGATGATCCAGCCGCGCCGAAAAAGCATCCGGGCCCTCCATCACGGGCGAACGATCGATCGTAACCGCGAGGTGAGGAAGCAGTTCACGTCCGAGCGCGGCCAAACGTTCGAGCGCGACGCGAAGCTCGGGCTGCTGGGAGGCAACCACCCCCCGCTCCCCGACTCCGAAGTACTTCGCTTGCTCGAAATTCATCCTGGACTCCGGACTAGAACACGAAACGGATCTGGGTGACTTCGGTCAAAGCGTCGAGGATTTTGCCGCGAAGGTGTCTCACGACCGTTCCATCCGCGCGCTTGAACTTGTCCATCCGCAGGGCATTGCTGATCTCGTACCAAGAGGCGTCCCCTCGAAACCTGAAGTAAGTCTTACCCGTGTTGGCGCGCGCGTTTCCTTTGAACAAGGGAGCCTGACCGTCGACCCCGCGGTCGTACCGGAGGAGATCGGGCGGATCTTGGATCGGTCCGACTACGAGGTAGACCTGCGCGTGATCGCCCCCGCTGCTCAAGGAGGTGTCCTGGAAATGATGGGAAGGGACGATTTGGAAGCCGCCCCGTTTATCATCGTCGGAAATCCCGGCCGGGAGGTTCGGATCCGTATTGACGTCAGTCGTCCCGATCTCGAAGACTCCTGCGTGATTCGCCCGAAGCACACCGGGTTTCGAAATGAACTCCGAACCGAGGAACCTCCCGACACCGACGATCGGTCTGATCACTTTTGCGACCTGGACCAGGCCAGCCGCACCCTGCCGCTTGAACGAGACCCTGCCACCCACCTGGTTGTCGATCTGGAGGTATTGGATCGGTGCCGCGTCCGCGCGGGTCACGATCAAGAGGAAGGAACGATCGAGATCCGTGTCGTTCGGAGGAAGGTCATAGGGAATCGGAGCGAATTGCGTCCCATCCCCCAAGAGAACCTCCGAACCCACTTTCGGGGTCCAATCCCCGCTGTAGAGCAGCTGACCCGGGGCGATGTCTGTATAAGCCGAGTGCCCGCTCCCGTTGTCGGGATTGTCGACGTGGGTGTCTTTCGGAAGTATCGAGAGTCCATGGGGATCGACCAAAGGCGTGTGAAGATCCGGCGGCAAAGTGTAACCGATCGGATCCGACATCCGGAGATGGACGGCATTGACCGCCGTTGCGAAGACGGTGCTGGGACCGCGATGAAACTGATAGGCGAAAACACCGTCTTTGCGCGCATGCCAGATCCCGTTTCGAATAGGAAAAGTGATATGCCCGAAAACGGTCCAGGTTCGTCCTCCATCCCGGGATCCCCGGATTTCGCCGCCTTGGATGTTGTGGATGAGGACCCGATGAAGCTCCTGGGCCCCGGCGATCGGCGCAGGTCCGAGGCGGCGATGCCACTCCTCAGGACTGACTGTCGAGGGCGGCTCCACAAAAGGGAGTGTACCGTCGGCCTGAGGTCCCGGTAGGCCGCTTCCCCCGGTGGCGTTTCCACATGCTGTCAGAATCAACGCAGTCAAAACTGGCAAGAAATCGCGTCCGAACATTCAATTCTTCCCCCTGGATCCAAAATCCCATCTGCCCTGACGAAGTGAGTTACTCGGGTTTACCACCGGTCCATGGGAGTCACAACAAAGGAGATAGACTGGCGCGACCCGATGCCATAGGTGTGCTCTCCATGCGATTAGCGATCATCATCGCCTTGTTCTTGGTTTCCGTGGTGCTGATGTACCGGAAAAAGCTCAATACTTTGATTGGTCTGCCAGCCATGGCGATCCTGATCGCGATTGCAGCGCACGTGCCGTTCGGCGCGATTCTGGATGAAATCATTTCACAAGGCGCCCTGCGACTCAGCAGCCCTATCCTGGTGATCATTTTCGGGGCTACTTTAGCGGAACTCGTGAGACGTTCCGGCATCGTGGAAGTCCTGATCCGGAACACTGCGGAGTTCCTCGGCGATCGCACTCTGCTCATCTCGATCGCAATGATGTTGATCCTCACCGTGCTTTTCACGGTCCTCGCCGGCCTTGGAGCCATCGTGATGGTGGGCTCGATCGTGTTTCCCATCCTGATCTCACTCGGGATGTCGAAGTTGCTGGCGGGATGCATCTTCCTTTTGGCGGTGAGCCTGGGCGGAATGCTGAACCTGTTCAATTGGTCACTCTACACGGACGTGCTGAAGCTCAGCACCCATGACATCCTTCAGTACAATCTCAGGTACTTTCCGGTCGCGCTCGCGATCTCAATCCTGTTTATCATCGTCGAACTGAAGCGCGAAGGTGGCTCCTCCTTCAAGCTCGCCCTCCCGGTTCCCAAGCCCAAGGCCCGGATCTCTTCGCTCGCATTCTTCACTCCGCTCATTCCCGTGATCTTGATCTTTCTGAACCCGATCGCGGCCTTGGTCCTTTTTCCGCTTTTCAAGAACCTCGGATCGCCGATCGGCGGCGCCTTCAAGCCCTTCCTCGAGTTCGAGTTTCCGATCCTCGGCACCCTTTTTCTCGCCATCGTCTGGGGTGTGCTGACCGCTCCCCGTTCGGCCGGCCCCAAAGCCCGTCTTCTGACCCGCTCGATGTTCGATGGCATCACGAGCGTCGCTCCCGCGATCGCCTTGATGATCGGCATCGGCATGCTCCTCAAGTCAGTGGCGAATCCCCAGGTCAAAGCGATCCTAGGACCTGCACTGACTCAAGTGATCCCAGCCACGCGCCTGGGTTATTTGGTCTTTTTCACCGCTCTTGCGCCGCTCGCCCTCTACCGCGGGCCCCTCAACATCTGGGGGATGGGAAGCGGCCTCGTCGTCTTGATCCAGGAAACCCGGCTCATCCCCGGAGCCGCGATCATGGCCGCACTGATCTCAGTAGGCCAGATTCAAGGGATCTCAGACCCCACCAACACCTACAACGTCTGGATCGCCAACTACCTGGGCGTCGACGTGATCCGATTCCTCAAGAAGACGATCGTCTACGCCTGGGCGATGGCCGCGGCCGGACTCGTGATCGCAGCCTGGATGTATTACTGAACCCATGACTGAAGGGAACCGGACCATGAAGAAATATCGCATCGGGATCGACGTCGGCGGTACCTTCACCCACGCGGTGGCGATCGAAGCGGAGCACCTCGTCCTCGCCGGAAAAACCAAGGTTCCCACGACCCATAACGCCGCCAACGGCGTGGGAGAAGGCGTGGTCCGTTCCCTCCAGCTCTTGATGGAAGAAACCGGAATCACCCCAGAAAACGTGGTGTTCGTCGCGCACAGCACGACACAGGCCACTAATTCGCTCCTGGAAGGCGATGTCGAAAAGGTCGGTATCCTCTCGATCGGTTCCGGTCGCCAAGGAGCACTCACCCGTCGGGCCGCCCGACTCGGGAAAATCCCGCTTTCTCCCGGCCGCTACCTCGAAACGTTCGCCCATCACATCGACCCCGCTGATCCGGGCTACCAGTCGGGAATCGATCGTTTCTTGAACGACTTGCGAAAGCGCGCCATCCGGGTCGTCGTCGTCAGCGGCGCGTTCTCGGTGGAGGACCCCGCACAGGAGAACGCGGTCGCGGAGTTCGTCCGGGCCGAGGGATTCCTGGCCACTTCCACCCACGAGGTTTCGCAACTCTACGGCGTGCGCGTCCGCACGCGGACGACCGCGATCAACGCTTCGATCCTGCCCAAGATGATGGAGGTCGCCGACGTCACGGCACGCGAAATCCGCAAGCTCGGCATAGCCGCGCCTTTCATGATCATGCGCTCGGACGGGGGAGTGATGTCCATCGAGGAGATGCGACGCAAGCCCATCCTCACCCTCCTTTCAGGCCCTGCCGCAGGGATTGCGGCAGCGCTCCGATACCTGCGCATCACTGACGGCGTGTTCCTAGAAGTCGGCGGCACCTCCACGGACATTTCGGTCATCCGAAACGGCCGCGCGATCACGCGTTCGGCCACGATCGGCGGCAACAAGACTTTTCTTCGGACCCTCGATTGCCGCACGCTTGGAGTCGGGGGTGGGTCGATCCCACGCGTGAAGGGATCGGAAGTAGTCGCAGTCGGTCCCCGCAGCGCGCACATCGCGGGGGTCAAATACGCAGCCTTCGAGACTGCGCGCTTAGGTGCGACGGGAGTATCCTCCCTGCAGCCCTGCTTCGTGCAGCCCAAAGAGGGCGATCCTTCCGACTATCTCGTCTTTACGAGCCCAGTCTCCCCATCGGGAGCGGGCGCAGAACGCGTGGGATTCACGCCGACCTGCGCTTCGAATGCATTGGGACTGGTGCCCCCAGGCGATGCCGCTCGCGCTTCGAGCGGCTTCCCAGCGGGCTGGCAGGAAAAACTCGCATCCCCCCAGTGGGGAGGGTTAGAGGCTTTTTCAGAAAAGATCCTCGAAGCGTGCTCGAATGCGATTGGAGCCACCGTCCTGCAGCTCCTCAAGGAGTACAAGCTGGAGCCCTCCTGGGTCACCTTGGTCGGCGGCGGCGGCGGTGCGTCCGCGATTGTCCCGCATTTGGCCAAGTCCCTGGGCATGAAGTACGAAATCGCTCGCGATGCTGAAGTGATTTCGGCGATCGGCGTGGCGCTCGGCATGATCCGCGAGACGGTTGAGAAGTCTCTCGTCAACCCAACTCGGGAAGATATCCACCAGATCCGGACTGCTGCTCGCGAGAAGGTCCTCAGCCAAGGCGCGGACCCGGCATCAATCGAGGTCTTTCTAGAAGTCGACACCAAGCGCAACCTCGTCCGGGCGGAAGCACAGGGGTCCATGGAGTTTCAACGCTCTTCGCTCCCGGTATCGGCCAACTCCCCAGCCGCGGCGGGGACGGATGACGCCGTTCTCGAAATCGCCCAGCAAGCTCTGGGTTTGACTCGAAAGCCCCGGCTCGTGGAGCGAGCCCGATCTGAATCGCTCCAAGTCGCCCGCGTCTCCTCCGAGGAGTCCCGGATTTTCGGCCTTTGGAAAACGACTCGCCAGTCTGCACTGGTTTTCGATTCCCGTGGGGTCGTCCGCCTTCGCCTAGGCGAGTGCGCGCTCTTGAACTCTCGGGCCGAAACCCTGGTTTCCGACTTGAACACCCACCTTGAAACCCATACCGTTTACGGGGACGGAGGTGTGACTTATCCTTATATCCACGCGCTCCTCGGGGACCGAATCATCGACCTATCGAAACTCCAGTCGCCGGATCATTTTGCCGGAGTCCTGGAGATGGAAGCGAAGGAAGTGCCGGGAACCCAACCTGCCGTGTTGCTGTTCAGTCATCACGGATCGGAAGAATGAATCGAGAGGAATGAAATGAATCCGAAAACGAGTTCCAAACAGCTTCCCCAAACCCAAGACGCGCGCCTTCCGGTTTGGGTCTCGCTGCCCAGAAACGATCTCACCTTGGCGGAGGCCGCGATTCGCGGGGGGGCAACTGGCATCAAGGTCCACCTGAACGCGTTTCACCGGGCGAGCGGCACCCGTTTCGGCAGCTTCTCCAGCGAGCGGGGTTTTCTCCTGGAACTGGCGAAACTCCCGGCCCGCAAAGCGATCATGATTGGGCAGGACGAACTTCCGAACGCCCAGGAAATGGCCGAGTTGAAGCAAATGGGTTTCGAAGGTTTCAATCTTTATCTGAAGTTCGCGCAACCCCACCTTTTCACTTCGGGGATCCGTCCCATTCTCGCGCTCGAAAAAGGATTTACCGAACAAGACGTCGATCAGATCTGCGCGGTGCCGGGAGCCTGGATCGAAGCCTCGATGATCGACCCCGCTCACTACGGGGAAGCGCTGAGCGAAGACGATCTGGGCACTTATGCCAAAATTGTCGAGCGCTCGGGACTTCCAGTCCTCGTCCCGACTCAAAAAAAAATCCGTCCTGAGGATCTGACTCGTCTCAAGGCCACGGGAGTGAGTGGGATCCTGATCGGAGTGATCGTCGCGGGATCGACTCCCGAGAGCATCGAAGCCGCCACGAGGACGTTCGTCCAACACGCATGAGTGCCGCCAAACCCTTGAAGCTCGCCATTCTTCCGCTGGACGACCGCCCCTGCAACCGGGAGCAAGTGTTCGACCTTTGCAGAATCGGGGGCATCGAAGTGGCATCACCCCCCGTGGAGACGGTCACCAGCCTCAGTGCCAGGTTCGATCATGAGCGCGTCCATGCCTGGGTCGAAGCGACGCTTCCTCAATCCCATGCTTTGGTGCTGAGTCTCGACCAGTACCTCTACGGGGGCTTGATCCGCTCCCGCAAAATGGAGATCAGCGAGGACGAGGCGATGCAACGCCTAAATCGGCTGGACTCACTCCTTTCCCTCCATCCGGGAATCCGAGTTTACGTCTCGCACGTGCTCCTCCGACTTTCCGTCACCCTGAACGGCTCCCAGAGCGAAGAGGATTGGAGGAACATCTTCCGCTATTGCGTCCTCGCGGATCAAGTGAACTTCGATCCGAAGCTCCAGACCGAATTCGAGAAGCTCCAGCTCAAAATCCCCACTGCGCTCCTGGAAGAGTACCTGGCAGTCCGGGCCCGGAACCACAAAATGAACCAAGCGGCGGTTCACATGAGCTCGAGGCCTGCGTTCCTTCTGTTCGGTCAGGAAGACTGCGCGGAATTCGGGCTGCACCGCCGTGAGAAGCGCATCCTCTCCCAAGCCATCAGCCGCTCCGAACAGGCTCGAAGCGCTACCACTTTGATTTTGACGGGCGCCGACGAACTGGGATCGCTGCTCGTGATGCGGGCCTTTATGGATGCCGAAGGAGTCAAGCCCGGCTCCTTAGGGCTGGAGCTCCGAACGCAGGATCCCGACGGCTTGGAGCGGATCTCCAATTACGAAGACATCCCGGTCCTTGAGAATTTTGATTTACACCTGCGACCCTCCCCTTTCATTCGATCGGCTCCAGGACAATCGATTCGGGCAAGGGTTCAGGCTTTGGCCTTTGGAAAAGAAGGGCAGAAGGACGCTTGCTTCATGCGTCCGGGAGAATTCTCTCGGGATCTTGGCCCCGTGGTGCGCGAATTCGTCGCTTCGATCCGTCCCCGCGACGCGTTTCTCGACCTCACCCATGCCAACGGCGCCGACCCTGCGGTCATGGAGGAGTTCCGAGCTCGCATGAAATACGAGGAGCTCTCGGCATTCGCCTCTTGGAACACGTCAGGCAACCGCATCGGGACGCTGATCGCCCATCTAGCGGTCCGGGAAGTAGCTGGAATGAAGTCGCGTTTCGACGCCGAAGCGGATCGATGGTATCTGCGGACCCAATTGTTAGACGGATTCCTCTACGCTTCGGTAGTTCGCCCACGACTCTTCGAGGAGTGCAGACGCCGCGACTGGAACGCTTGGGCTTTGGGAGAAAACTGGGGGGAGGCCTCATCTTTGGCTGCTCAGTGGATGCAGGAAGAAGCCGGACGATTGGGATTCGATTTCGGGTTTCAAGCCAAACTGCCTTGGCCGAGGATCTTCGAAGTGCAGATTCGGTGATCAGATCCAACGATGGGCCAGAATCGCCAAACCCACCCAAATCAAGACTGAGTAACTGATTGCCAGGGGCTTTCTCAAGAAACACCTGCCCTTTCAGATTGAACCGGCTCTCGATGCCGGATCGCAAGTGTTACCCCAAACATACGCAACGCGTCAAATAATCTTTTTCGGGAGGCCTTCCCCATGTCTGTCGCGGAGCGAGTCATCCTTTTCGACGGAGTTTGCGGCTTTTGCCACGGAACCGTCCAGTTCATCCTCGCCAGGGACCCAGGAGGACTTTTCCATTTTTCAGCCCTTCAATCGAAAAACGCCCAAGTGCTGCTGGAGTCCCATCCGGAAGTTCCCCGCGATTTAGACACGATCGTTTTGTTCGAAAGCGGCCAAGTCTACCTTCGAAGCGATGCCGTCTTGAGGATTCTTTCTCGGCTTCCGGGCGCCTGGAAGTGGGCGGGACTCCTCCTTGAAATCCCCCGCCCCATCCGAGACCTCCTTTATCGCGCCTTCGCTCAACGTCGTTACCGTTGGTTCGGAAAGTTGGATTCATGCCCACTTCCGAGCGCCGAAACCCGGGCAAGATTCCTGGACTGATCGAGAACCTCAAACCTCGTACGGGATTTCCCTACCCAAGCTTCGGGAGGGCAGGTTAAGCCTGCGGATGCGCCCCGAACCCGGAGCCAGAACCAGGAGACCGAGCACCTTGCCCAAGCCCGCGTTGAAACCGAAGCCAGGACCTCTCCCCTGCGGGCGTCCGCTTCCCCAGCGCGAAGAAGCACGGAAGGGATCGCCCCGCGACTCATGGCGCGAGCTTCTTCAAGGCCATCTTGCGAAAGAAGGGCTGAAGCATAGCGATCAACGCCTGAAAATCGTTGAACTGATTCTCGGCGAGGATCGCCACTTCCGGACCCAAGACATGGTGCGAAAGGTCCAAGTTGCCTATCCTGGCATCGGTGCCGCCACTGTTTACCGCAACATCAAGCTGTTGCAGGACGCGCTCATCCTGAAGGAAACTCTGATCGAGGACGATGGCCGACAGGTCGTCTATGAACTCACCGATGAAGACCACCATGATCACATCGTCTGTGTGGACTGCGGAGAAATCTTCGAATTCCACGAAGAGGAGATCGAGGCCATCCAGGAACGACTCTCCCAGAAGCTCTCGTTCCGTCCCGCTAGCCATCGACACGTGATCTACGCCCACTGCGAGTACGCCAAGAAGCCGCTGGGCCGCAAGTAGTTCGCTTCACTGGCGCTCGCTCGACGCGGCTCAGCCATTGCACCGATCTGACTCATGCAAAAGAGTCAAAAAGGTCGTGGTTCCGCTGCCCAGCAGATCGAAGAAACCATTCGCCGCAAGAGTGGGCAGCATTCGCGAAGTCGAGCCCATTTGGGACAACAGCAGTTCGGTGGCACCGGCTCCGCTCCCCAAGGGGATCGGGAGAGTGCGCTGCTAGCGACGCGAGCCCCTCGAAAGGTTCCTTGATCAGGCCGCTTCTTCGTCCTTACCGGTGACTTTAAACTCCTCAACCGATTCGAGCGGCTCGATCGAAGGTCCGTTCAGGACTTTTCCTGAAGTATCGAAACGCGAACCATGGCACGGACAGTCCCAGCTTTTTTCGGCGTTGTTCCAATGCACTTGGCAGCCGAGGTGAGGACAGAGGGCGGAACAGGCTTGAACTCCGCCGGAGGGGTCACGATAGACCGCGACCTTCTTCCCCTCGACCTTGAGCACGCGTCCTTCACCGGGAGGGATCTCCTCCAAACTTTCGGCCTCCGCTGGAGCTAGACGATCCCTGACCCAGTAACAGGGAAAATCGAAGTTTTCGACGACGAATGAAGCGGCCGATGCCATTGGACGAATGCGCGCGGGATCGAATAAATCGCTCCAGGGATTTTCGCGGCCCAAAACCTGATCAGCGATCAGGAGGCCAGCGACCGTTCCGAAAGTCATCCCGTTGCCCGAAAAGCCGGTGGCAACGAATAGCTTCTCGGACATCGGGTTTCGACCGATGTAGGGAAGGCCATCCATCGGCTCCATGATCTGTCCGGACCATCGGCAGTGAACTGATTTCACGCGGAATCGTTCGCGGGCGTACTGCTCCAAGCGTTCGAACCGAGCGAGGGTATTGGACTCCGTTCCGACTTTGTGGTCCTCCCCTCCGACGATCACGAGCCTCTCTCCCATCCCGCTCTCCGCGGTCCGGATGTAGTGGTAAGGATCCTCGAGGTCCCAGTATAAGGCTTCTGCGGGAAAGTCGGCCTCTTCGACAGAAAGGCCCAAAGCATAGCTCCGGTAGGCTGCCACCTTGGTGTGAAGCACGAATCGATTGGAGATCGGAGTGTGCGTTGCG
>JAYVNB010000240.1:0-4091 GCA_043759365.1 Bacteriovoracaceae bacterium
TTGATCCGCGATCTCGGCCTTGCGCTCCGTTCGGCAGGCTATCAAGGACCTGCGGGAATCGACGCCCTGATCTGGCGCGACTCCGGAGGCGCTCTGCGCCTGAAGCCCGTCGTCGAAGTCAATCCGCGCTGGACGATGGGCCGCGTGGCCCTCGAACTGGAACGCCACCTCGCTCCCGCAACGAGTGCGATCTGGAGCCTCATCCGCATTCGCGACCTCGCGTCAAAGGGCTATTCAAGCGCGGGCGACTTCGCAGACAAAATGCGCGCCCGGCACCCGCTGATCCGTATTCCGTCAGGCGCTGGCGAGAAGATTGCCCGTGGAGTGGTGTTCACCACCGACCCTCGGCGCGCCCATGAAGTACTCACTGTGCTGGCAACACTCCCCAATGAGGAAATCCAATCGTTTCTCCACGAAGGATCCGCGAAACCCCCTAGCGGACGAATTCCACCCGAAACTTGCGACCCTTGATGCGCCCGTCGCGAAGTCGGGACAGAGCCAGCTCGGCAATCTCCGTCGATACCGCGACGTAAGCGAAGCGGTCGTGGATCTCAATCTTTCCGACCTGCTCCCCGTCCAAGCCGCCTGCCTCACCTGTCAGTGCACCGAGGATGTCGCCAGGGCGGACCTTGTCCTTGCGGCCGCCCGAGATGAAGAGGGTCTTCATCAGGGCTTCGCCCTTCAGGATCTCGCGGTGCACTTCCCGGCCCCGCTCATCGGTGCGACTGAGGAGTCCGGGCTGCTTGGGTTCAATCTTGAAACCGGTTTCCTGCTCGATGCGCAGGATCTTCGCTTTTTCTTTCGGCGAAGCGATCGAGATCGCAAGGCCTTTCTTGCCGGCACGACCCGTCCGGCCGATCCGGTGCACGTAAATCTCGGGCTGCTGGGGAATATCGAAGTTGAACACAGCGTCCAAGTCCTCGACGTCGATCCCACGCGCGGCCACATCGGTTGCGATGAGGATCCGGATGCTCTGGTTGCGGAACTTCGCCATCACGCGATCGCGTTCGGCCTGCTCGAGATCCCCGTGAAGTTGGCCGGCGTCGACGCCGATCCGCTTCAGTTCCCGCGCAAGCTCTCCCACGGTCGCTTTCAAGTTGCAGAACACGATCGCCGACTCAGGCTGCGTCTGTTGCAGAATCCACAGGAAAGTCTCAAACTTTCCGTCGGGAGTGCTTTCGTAGACCACTTGACGGATGGTGGGCTGTTGGGATGCGGGGGCATCCTCGATCGTGATCCGGACCGGATCCTTCTGGTAGGAACGGCTCAAAGAAGTGATCGAGTCTGGAAAAGTCGCCGAAAAGAAGACCGTCTGACGCCGGCGCGGGATCTCGGCCAGGATGGTTTTCATCTCATCCTCAAATCCCATATCCAGCATTCGGTCGGCTTCGTCCAGCACGAGGGTAGCAACGCTCCGGAGGTCGAGGGACCTGCGCTTCAAGTGATCGAGGACTCGGCCCGGAGTTCCCACGACGATGTGGACTCCTTTTTCAAGTGCACCGAGCTGCGGGAACATCGGCTGGCCGCCGGACAGAATCAAGACGTTCAGCCCGGGATGGCGGCGCCCCAGTTTTCGGACTTCGCGAGCGACCTGGGTGCAGAGCTCGCGGGTCGGGCAAAGGACCAGGGCCTGCACTCGATGGGTGCCCAAGTCGATCTTCTGGAGGATGGGCAGCGTGAATGCGGCGGTCTTGCCACTCCCGGTCTGGGACTGACCAATCAGATCGCGCCCGTCCAAGAGCACGGGAATGCTTTTGGCCTGGATCGGCGTCATTTTCTCGTAACCGAGTTCGCCCACGACTTCGAGCAGCTCGGGCGAAAGGGAAAGGGAGGCGAAGTCAGCGGGATTTTTGGAAAGGGGGCGAGTGGTCATGGGTTCCTCAGAAATCGCGGCCGGCATTGCGCTCGAGCTTGCCCGAGTCGACGTTGGCCGGCACTCCCTGCCCTTTCCAAACGGTCTTTTGATAGCCCTCGTTGCGAACCTTTTCGTGGTCAACCGAAGCCTCAATGATCGAATTGTAACCGGCCTCGGCGGAGATGAACGCCAAGCGCAAGATCGTCTCGTTGCGGTCGACCTGCTGCTCGACTTTCACCGGCCATTTGGCCTTGCTCAGGACGGGCAGGCGGTTTTTCTGGGTTGCGAAAAAAAAGTACATCGCCTCGGCGCGCGACAGGGTCTCGCGATAACTTTCCAGCGCAGGGGCCACATGGGTGCCAAAGCAGCCCTGGCAATAGTGCAGGTGCTTCAGATCGTCCGGCACCGTGGCCCGGAGTTCGAATGCATCCTCGGCGAGGACCTGCATGCAATCTTTGCACATCGAATCTTGGCAAAGTTCGCAAAAAAAGGTCGCTTTGGGACGGCGACAGGAAACACAGACTTCAGCGGGCATGGCGGGAAGGTCTAGCCTTTCCCCCTGGCCCCTGGCAAGTTCCCATTGTAGAGACGCGTTATTTTATGAACTGAGAGTGTGTATTCTATCAGGACTTTAACGATCAAGTATTCAGGACCGAACGCTGGACTCGCCCGACCCTCTCGTCCCATAATCAGGCCAAGATAGGGACACTTCCATCCTCTTGGCCATGGGGGCCCTGGGGATCCTGTCTCCGGGCGCCGAAGCGGGACGGCTCAAAAGGACGGCCGCCAACACCCCCTTAATCCTGATGTACCACGACATCATCCCCGACTCCGACCCTTCCCAGGTCACCGGTTCGATCCGCGTTTCGAAATTCGCGGCGCAAATGGACCTTCTTCGCAGGAACGCCTTCCAGAGCCTCTCGATGGAGGAATATCAAGCACGGGTCGCCGCGAAAAAACCTATTCCCCCGAAATCTGTCATCCTCAGTTTCGATGACGGGTACTGGGGTAACGTGGAACGGGCCGCCCCCATCCTCGACCGCGCGCCTGCGATGAAGGCGGGGTTTTACGTCAATCCCCCGCATGCGGGCGAGTCTGAACACATGAATTGGGATCAACTTCGGAAACTGGAAGCGAATCCCCTGTTCAAGATCTACTCCCCCACCCTGACCCACCCCTTCTTGACCCATTTCACGGAAGCAGGTCGGCCCGCCCTCCTGGCCCGGATGAGCCGCATTCGTTCGCGACTGGAGCAACCGCACCAGGAATGCCCCCCCACCCCGAGTGCATCGAAAGACAGGGCCAAGTGAAGGAACTGAGCCCCCTCCGCGACGGGTCTCGGAAGTATCGGCATCAGGAGTTGATGAAGGAGATCGTGGAGTCCTGGCGCCAGATCGAGGTTAAGCTGCACAATCGCCCCCTCTCATCGCTTCATCCGCCCATCTGCGCAGGTTCGTATTTGGCCATCGCCTTCGGGGATCAGAACGCGGAGGTCCGGGCGGCATTGGCTCAAGCCGGATACCGGATGGCCCTGGCCATCGATCTCCGCAACAAGAACGACCCTTCGATGCACGCGCTTCCCCGCATGATGGTCAGGCGGCAGGGTGCCGACGAGCCTGCCAGCGCAGTTGCTTCCGAGAACCTGGAGGACTTCGCGAATGCCATCAATCGGTTTCGGGCGGACGACCAGCATCGCGGTGTGCTTCCGTTCGAAGCCCTGAACGAGATCGAGCAGCGGTACCCGCTCGGGGGCCAGGAGGCTTCCAGGAGTGGTGTCCAGCCCCTCTCGAATCCATCGATTCCCCCCGCGGGAGACGCGCAGTTACAGAGTCTACAACTGGAACAGTCAGGATTAAAATCCTCATCGTGAGCGTTCCCACTTCCAGCGCGGATGTGATACACGCTGACTGTTTAAAACTCTTTTGAATATTCCCAGGACCTCAACCCCGAACGGACCGCACGCCCATGATGGATGACTCGATGGAAGACACGACCCTGCCCGACCGGGCCTCCCTGCTCATGCACCACACTCCCTCGGCGGGAACCATCGTGAAAAAGCTCCTCGGGATCAATCCCGACCTCGGCGTCCAGGACCTCATCCAGATCGTCGGGCAATCCGTCACCAGGCAAGCCGGCGGCCCGAACAGCGAATTCGGTCTCGCCCAATCCATCGACGAAGAAAAAGCCATCCGCCTCGCCTACGCCAGTCTTCCTGCCGCTTCCAGGCCAGCAGGAG
>JAYVNB010000241.1:0-4037 GCA_043759365.1 Bacteriovoracaceae bacterium
TTTTCTTCAATTGGAATTCGCGTCATGTTTTTCCCAGACTTGGTAATCTGGCCAATCGACTTCAGGCGAGTCCAGAGCTTTTGACTGAGCGTACCGAGCGGGACGCCTCCTGAGGAGAATGCCAGAGCAGTATGCAGGATCAAACCCGATGCCTTGAGGCTTTCTCCCCGGGATCCCGTAAACTTGGAAATTTCACCCAACCCTCTGGTTTTTTTATGTCGAGAGTAGTTTAGAAAAGTTGTGTCTTGGACTACAAGAACCGGCTCTGTTTCGAGTGAAAAAAGTTTTTTTACCCTCCTAGCAGTCGCGTCTACATGCGACTGAATGATCCTTTCCTGACTCACCTTGGGGTTGTCAAAAAATCGATACGCTGCTTTCGTCGCCGCCCAGTCCTCACACGCGAAAGGAATCGACTTTCCCGCAGACTCGCCTAATTGCGCGACGAGTTGCTCGAACCGTTTACTCAATCGTTCATCATTGAACGTCGCGCTAGCAAACTCCTGTTCTGTCCATGAAGTCATGGACGGAGAGTCTCAGCACAAATATCTTCGGCTCAAGATAAAAAGATGTGGGTAAGTTTCAGGGCATTAAGCGTGTCTTTTCTCATCCGGAATTCTTCAGCATGCTCGGGGCATGACGCCTGAGACCCCAGCCCAACTTGATGCCTTGACGCCCCATCAACTGATTGTCGAAAACCGACAGATTGTGGTGCAATACGAAGCCGCAGTGCCGGGCACGCGAAGGTCCTGGCCCGAAAGCGTGCGGGCCCGAATTCTGGCCCTGGGTCGGCTGGGGATTCCGAAAACTCGGATCTCAGAATTGACCGGCATTCCGCCCGCCACGGTGTTTCTGTGGTGCAGCCAGGGTCAAGTCCTTCGCGCTTCCCGGAAGGCACGAGGTCATTTTGTCGAACTGCCGCCCCCGCCTGACAGTTGCATTGCTCCAACGGTTGGAATTCTCACCGCTGGAACGACGCCCGTGCCCGGCTCGGGCCTCCGGCTGTGTTCCCCGGACGGCTTCTCGTTTGAGGGCCTAAGCTCCGTGGACGAGTGCGCCCGTTTGTATCGAGAGCTGGTGCGCGCGTGAGTGTCCAGCTTCGAGCGGGGTACCGGGTTTTCGTATACTCGGAATATATTGATCTACGCTCGGGCTTTGACCGGCTTTCGATGTTCGTTCGAGAAAAGATGCAGGCCCAGCTTCTCGAGGGTGATCTGTTTGTATTTCTGGGCAACCACCGAAAGAAGTGTAAAGCCCTTTGTTACGACGGATCAGGTGTTGTATTGATCAACAAGCGCCTCGAGCACGGTCACTTCATGCGGCTTTCGGAACTCGAGGCGGGTGAAATCACACGCGATGAATTTGAACTGTTGTTCCATGGCAGCGTGATTCGTCGATCGAAATTTGGTAAATCCGCCTTGACGAGAGCGCACTGCAAAATTGCCACTGACCGGAGCCACTTTGGAGCACTTTAGTCGGTCATGAGATGGTCCCGCCTCAGTAACCTGAGGAGGATCCCGATCATGGCCAGGAGAGTGTGGACAGTGGCTCGAGTAGAAGAAATTCAGCGGTTAATGAGCGAGGGATTGTCTGACCGGCAGATCGCGCGCACGCTTCGGTGCCGAAGGAGCCGCATCCGCGAGGTGCGCGAGCTTGGGCCCGCAGCCTGCCAAGTGATCGCGGCCCCGGCGGTAGCCATCGAGCCCGGTTGGAGTGCAGGGATCGAGTGGAGTGCCGTTCTCGACGAGATCGGACGAGGCTTTGAGATCAAGAGCGTCTGGGACGAGCGCGCAGGGACGGCTACGACCTATCCCAATTTCTGGAAGTACCTCCATCGTCGTTATCCGAATTTACTGACCCATACGGTAACGCTCCGAGAGTTCGCTCCGGGAAGCACGTGCGAGGCCGATTGGGCGGGTGACAAGATCCCGTGGTGGGACCGGAGCAGTCATCGTCACGAGTCCCACGTGTTTATCGGCATCCTTTGCCACAGCCAGCTTCTGTTTGCGTGGTCGGGCGAGAACGAAAAGAAATCAAACTGGCTGCTCGCGCATCAAAGAATGTTCACGTTCTTCGGCGGCGCCCCGCAGGTCGTCGTGCCGGATAATCTCAAGACCGGTGTCAAGAAAGCACACCTGTATGACCCCGACCTCAATCCCGCCTACACCGAGCTTGCCACCCACTACGGCACTGCGATCGTGCCCGCGCGTGTCAGGCGTCCGCGCGATAAAGCGCTGGTTGAGAACGGCGTGGGGCTCGTGATGCGGCTGTTTCGGTGGGTCTATCGTCATCACCGGTTTCGCTCGGTAGCCGAGGTCAACGAAGCGCTCTCCCAGATCACCGCCCGGATTAACGAACGGCCGCACTCGCGGTTTAGGACCTCACGCCGCGCGCGCTTTGAGGCAAACGAGCGCGCAGCTCTTCGGCCGCTCCCGGAGATTCCGTTTGAGCAGATCGAGTGGAAAAGGGCCAAGGTCCATCCCGACTGCACCGTCTCGGTCGAGGCCACGTACTACTCCGTACCCTTCATTCACCGCGGCAAAGAAGTGCGAGTGAAGATCACACCCCATCAGGTCGAGATATTTATGGGTCTTGAGCGCGTCGCGCTATACGCGCGCGACCGATCCAGATCCGGTGCCAGCCGGATCGAGACGTCGCACCTGCCCCCGAACTCGCGTGCGTACCTCGAGACGACTCCGCAATCGCTGCTTTCGCAGGCAAGATTCATTTCGGCGCCGCTCCACGCCTTCATCGACGAGCTATTTCAACTCGATGCACTTGCTCACGTGAGAAGGGTCCAGGGCTTTATCCGACATGCACGGGAAGTGATCGCGAAGTTCGGCCGCTCCGACGCCGAGCCTCGTATCGCACTTGCCGTCGAGCAAATGCGGCGGTTTGACCGCGCGCGTGTCACATACTTTTCCGAACAGCTCGCGGTGCTCCGCAAACAAAGTCTCCGGGTCTCGCCTGTGCGCGAGATCAGGCGAATCCCCGGAAACCCCATGCTTCGTCGCTATTCTCCGGCAGGAGTGATCGAAGTTTTGGCCACTGCCCACCCTCCTGCTGGAGAGTAAAAGATGTTCTATGAGCCTGACCCAAGTGAAGTCTCTGTTAGCTAGACTGAAACTCAACGGCATGGCGGCCGTGTTCGAAAAGTCACTCGACGACGCAAGAAAGGATGAATAGACGACGCTAGAAACACTGGATGCCCTTCTTCAGGCCGAAACCGACTTCCGGGAGCGGCGCAAGATCCAGTACCGCATCAAGACGAGTAAACTCCGGGGGAGTTCGGGCGCCTCGTTTGAGGACTTTGACTTCACGGCTCGTAGGTCGATCACGAAAGCCCAGATCAAAGAGATCTACAGCTTGAAATGGTTAGATGACGGCCGTCCTCTGGTGCTCATCGGGCAGACGGGCGTTGGAAAATCATTCATTGCCCAGGCGGCGGGCCTTCATGCCTGCGGGCACGGAAAAAGCGTACTCTTCTTATCCGTCACTCACTGGATGGAGAGCCAGGCCCAGGCACGCGCGACGGGCACGTATCTCAAATTCCGAGCGCAAATGATCCGGCCAGACATTTTGGTACTCGATGATTTTGGCATGAGAAAGTTCACAGCAGTCGAGGCTGAGGACCTGCGCGAGATCATCGAAGAAAGGTCGTACGGCAAATCAACTCTCGTCACCACCCAGCTTCCGCTTGATCACTGGGCCGAAGTCCTACCTGACCCGGTCCTGGCCGAAGCCATCACGGTCCGCTTCGAGGGGCCCGGGCTCGTCTTCAAGATCACAGGCGAGAGTTACCGCAAAGTCAAAGCCAAGAAGGTTGCGGCGGACGCCGCAACCGGGTAAAGACCGTCGCTTCCGCTCCGAGTGGCTCCCGCGATAGAAATCGCGTGGCTCCCGTCTCAGGAAACTGACTGGCTCCATTCGCGGAAATTTTGCACAGCGTGGGAGTCACCATAGGAGTGGAGCGCGGTTCGGTTGCACTCCGGCTCCTCCCAGAGAGTACGATCATGTCACTCCGATACGGAGACCTGGAT
>JAYVNB010000242.1:0-4011 GCA_043759365.1 Bacteriovoracaceae bacterium
GACTAGGGGCCGGCGTCAGAGCGGGGCTCCTGCTTACGCAAGGCGACTCCATTCGAGTGTCATTCTTTCTTCCGGTGATCATCGAGGTTCGAAATATTCTCCGGCAGGCCGAGCTCGATTGCGTGTGACCGCGCGATGAGGTCTTCCCGTTCCTGCCCGGAAGGAGAGTTTTCGATCCGCTTTTGGACTTCTATGAATCTGGCGATGTCGCTTTGAAGCTGCGGCTCAGACCACTGGAGGGCTAGCCAGTCCAGCTCGGCTGGCTTCCACAGCGAGAAGTATTCTGAGTACGGCCCCTCGGTAATATAGGAAAGCTCGCTCCAGTTCGAAAAGTGACGAAAGGGGTGCGGGGACGGATCCTGACCTAAAATCGCAGGAACCGCGTAGAGATTGGAAAAAACAAGTTCGCGGAGTTTCCGTTTTGCTTCTTCGGCCCGATTTGCTCGAAGCAGAGTGAGAGTCCAGCAAAGGTGATTGAAAGCCTCCGGGGTATCGTCTGGGAAAGCATTCTCGTACCAGGTGTAAGTCGCCAATGCGCCATTCTGGTCGCCAGCGAAAAGATAAAGCGGCCCGAGCAAGAACCGTTTTCCGGCGCCATCATCGTGGTGCGGAGCTTTGAACGCGCGCTCGTAGCGCCGGATTCGTTCTCTCAGCTTCTTCGGGTCTTTTGGGAAAAACGAATTGGGGTCAGTCATTCTTATCGATTCCATGCCGGGCCAGCCAGGCATGGATTTCAGCGATTGCGTCTTCAATCATTTCCGGCAAGTTCAGAGTGGCTCGAAAGACGCCTAAGCCGCTCAGGTGGTTGCCCCAAAGCCGCTGGAGTGAGACGCATCCTGCTTCGTCAAACGCGATGGGAAAGTCCAGGGCCGTCCCTCGATGGCGGAATGTTGCGGCCATGGCGGCCTTCAACGCTTTCTGGTCGAGTAGCCCCGGCTCGCGGATCATCAGAACGATGTCGTGATAGTCCTTCATGCGGCTGTTGATCGCCCCTTTTGAAATGACCGTCTCCAGCTTCTCCGAGAAAACCGCGACGACAGGATAAGCCAATAGGGTGATCTGTCCTGCGAATATAGGCTTGCCTTTGTATTCGAAGAGCCGAAAATGATCTTCGACGGGAGTCACCCGATCGCCGACGCCGATGTCGACCTGGATGCGATCTCTCATCTTTCAAAATTTAGCGCCGAGGCTGACGCGGTAGCCGGCGTACTCCATATGGGGTTGCGCGAGCTCTTCGATTCCCGCCCATGTAAATTCGAACCCATCGGCGGACTTTGTGGAGACGATTTCTCGAAATGCCGCTTCGATTCCCGGCGCTTCACTCTTGGTCTTGTTCAACAGAAAGTCGATATCGGTCGTCTCGCGGCCGATGGCGAGATGCTGGGCCAACAGTAAGCCTCCCTTGAAAATGAACTTCTCATAGTGCGCTGAGTGCGACAGCCGAGCAAGAAAGCGCTCCAGCAAAAGCTGCTTCCATATCTCGTTGAATCTGACGCCTTTCTCGTTCGCGATAGTCTTAAGTCGGTCCTTCAGTTCGGCTTCATTCATGTCGTCACCGCCAGAAGGGAGGGTTCAATCTTTACCCGGAGCGCCTTGGCGTATTTTCGCATTCTCTCAAAATCTATTTTTTCTTTCCCTTTTTTGATCACTGCCATTTTAAGAGCCTTGATCGCCGTTTCGTGACTGAGGAAGCGAAACGCATCGACGATGGTTCGTTCGCGGTCAAAAATGGAGAGGGTGATGCCGCTCATTTTGATCTTCGTCTTGCCCATCTCAAGATTTCGCATTCGAACTACTTTGGTGGAGTCGGCGGCACGGTGGCGAGTGCTGTTTCTGATCGCGATCCAGTGCTGTCGGGGGATTTCCTCGGTCAAACCATAGATCGCGAGCGCCGACGTCAGGCAGATCACGCCGTCCTTTACTGACTGCACAGCAGAGATGAGGTCTTCCCATCGAAAATCCTCAAAGGCGGGTGCGTCGACGACGCGATAGACGCCGCGGCCCACGCGCTCGAGATCGCCGCGGTTCGTGTAATGGGCAAGTACTGAAGCGGAAACACCAAGATGAGCGGCTTCGCGACTGGTGAAGCTCGGCGCTTTGAGGAGGGAGCCCAGTTGATTGAGTGCAGTCTTGGGTCTCATATTAATAACTTAACATTGGCGCTCAAATCATGCAAACGAGTGCCACAAATTAGTTAACAGGGCTGTAATTACGGAGGGATAGATAAAATGCGTGCTCATCGCTTCTTCTCCCGGTGACAGTGAAGACCGACGGCTTTTCCCGATACTGCCATGATCATCTACGTCGTGATGCCCGACAGCGTGACGAAGACAAAGCGATGATGGAGAGACGAGGCGGTTACCCCCAGTGGAGATGAAATTGTCGCCTGTTCTTGTAGCTTCGCCAAGTTCTCTCAAGCGAGCTATGACCCATCCAGATGCTGATGTTATGCAGGCTCTGTCCTTTGGAGAGCATCAGGTCGGAAAATCCTTTGCGCCCGCCGTAGAGATTGGTGCCGTACCCGAAATACTGCCTCATCGTTTTAGCGATCGGTCGCTTGAAGTTGCCCGACTGGATGATCCTTAGAGAAATTGCTGAAAGTTGGGGATTTGAGGAAAGCAGCATAGCGACGTAACCTCGGTTGGTTCCCCCAACACAACGCCCCTGACAGGGCGGAGGAAACGTCGCTATGCATCCGAAACTGATTACCCGATCCCCGTCTGCTCTCCAAGCCCCGACCGAAAATTCCGTGACTCTGCTCGATGAGCTCGCCCGAGATGGAGCCCGGCGCATGATCATCGAGGCCCTCCGGCTTGAGGCCGCCGATTATATCGAAAGGTGCCGTAGCTTCCGGGATGACCGGGGTCGCGCCATGGTCACTGGCAACGGTAAGGCCCGAGAGCGGAGCGTAACGCTCGGCTGCGGGACAATCCATGTGGAGGCGCCTCGGGTCCGCGATGAGCGCGAGGGGCAGCGGTTCACGAGCGAGATCCTCCCGCCCTACCTTCGGAAGTCAGCTAAGGTGGAAAACCTCATTCCGATTCTTTACCTGAAGGGCCTTTCGACGGGAGACTTCCAGTCGGCGCTAGTGGGGCTCCTCGGAGAAGACATGACCGCTGGGCTCTCGCCGTCGGCAGTCGTAGTGCTGAAAAAGTCCTGGGAACGTGAATACGGCGACTGGAAGAAACGTCCGATCCCGGAGCGGTTCGCCTACGTCTATGCCGACGGAATCCATGTCTCGGTTCGTCTAGGCGAGGACAAAAAGCTCTGCCTACTTGTCCTCATTGGAGTGAACGAAAGAGGGGAGAAAAGGCTTCTGGCGTGCGAGGCGGGCTACCGGGAGAGTAAGGACTCCTGGTCTGCCCTTCTATCGGATCTGGTGAATCGCGGAATGACCGCGCCGGTCTTGGCGGTCGGCGACGGAGCCCTCGGCTTCTGGTCTGCCCTTCGTGACACCGAAGGGTTTCGATCCACCCGAGAACAGCGCTGCTGGGTCCACAAGATCGCAAACGTTCTGAACGCCCTGCCCAGGCGTCTCCAGACGACTGCAAAGAGTCGGCTCCACGAAATGATGAAGGCCCCGACGCTGTCCGATGCCCTGGTCGCTCGCAAACGGTTTGCCAAGGAGTTTCATGAAAAATACCCAAAGGCGGTCGAGAAAATCGAAAAAGACTGGACCGTCCTGACGGCCTTTTTTTCCCTGCCGGCAGTCCACTGGGTTCATCTGCGGACAACCAACGCGATCGAGAGTACCTTCTCAACGGTTCGCCTTCGCACGAACGTTACTCGAGGTGCTGGCTCCCCGCTTGCTGCTTCGATGATGGCTTTCAAGCTCCTTCAGGACGCTGAGAGAACTTGGAACCGCGTTCGCGGATGGGCCGAAGTCGAGAACGTGCTGAACGGAGTTGTCTACAAAGACGGCGTTATGATAGCTGACCAGTCGCCAGCAAACAGGGAGCCACTCGAGACCTTATCCGCTCAAGCTTGACGATCCCTAATCCACAACTTTCG
>JAYVNB010000243.1:0-12142 GCA_043759365.1 Bacteriovoracaceae bacterium
TCGGAGAGTCCGCAAGGGAGTCCTGTCCAGGGAACCGCCAAAGCTGAAAATACAGCCACGACCCGTGGTCCATCCGCGGTCAGCAAGTAGTGGAGTTCAGCCGCAAGCCGGGATCAATCGCGCTGATCGCCCTGGCCTGTGCAACGACCCTTTCGCTTTTCTTCGCCACGCGCGTGCGGGCGGCAGTGGTTCCCGCCCCGACGCCGATCCCGAACTACCTCCTTGGAAAAGGTCGATTGAAGGGTAGCGCGGTTCCTTCGATTGCGGCCGAGAGCTCCCCTGAAGTCCGCAATTGGATCGCGATCTACACGGGCCTGGAGCGGGACCGGTTCGAGCGGTTCATGTCGCGGGGAGGCGTGTACCGGGGATTGATCCAGGACATGTTGGCACGCGAGGGCGTGCCTCCTGATTTCTATTATCTAGCGATGATTGAGAGCGGCTTCGCCAGCCGCGCTCGGTCTAGGGCACATGCAGTAGGCATCTGGCAGTTCATGCGGGGTACCGCCAAGATGTACGGCTTGCGCGCCGACTCCGAAGTCGATGAACGATTGGATGTGATCCGATCGACCCGGGCCGCAGCCCGCCACCTTCGCGAACTGAAGGGGCGGCTGGGCACCTGGTACCTGGCGATGGCAGCCTACAACGCAGGTGAAGGGCGGATTCGGAAGGCGATTCGAAGGGCCGGGACCCGCGACTACTGGAAGTTGTCTCGCAGGGGTTTCTTGCCCGAAGAAACCGCTCAATACGTCCCCAAGTTCCAGGCGGCGATGCAGATCGCGCGCAATCCCTCGGCATTCGGGATGCGCATCGCCCCTGCCTACGAGTTTCCCAAAATTCGCCGAGCCCATTTCGCGCCAGGCGTTCGTCTTTCGGAGATCTCGCGCCAGTCCGGAGTGCCTCTCGAGGCGATCCAGGCTATGAACCCGCACCTCCTCCGTCAATCAACTCCGCGCGGAGGCCGCTTGAAGTACGCGGTCTGGATCCCAGCCTTTCGCGTCGTCCGTGAATGAAGCGACTTCAGTTTACTGAGCTGTGGGCGGCTTGGCACGCCTGGATCGAGTAGTATTGGGGTTGTGGCCCAGTAATGCATCCACCCACGGCGAATACGCAGGCGCCCGAAGCGGAGAAGTTCGCGCCGTTGTAGATGGCATGGCAAGAGGCGATGGGCGCCGGACGAATCGCAGTGAGCAGGGTGCAGGACATTTTCTCGTTGAGCACCCGTCCGGCCAACGTGGCTTTGAGCGCGGAGCGATAGCTGTTGTTGCCGGAGGCCAGAGAGTGGGCGATGAGGAGCTTGAAATCCGGCCCGGTACCTTTCAAATTAATAGGCGCAATGTGTCATCAGTAGTAGGGCTAATGATTGTACCCGCTGGCCGAAACCAGTAGGGTGCCCCCATGGATCTCAACGAGCTGCCACTTTTCAGCCGACCCAAGGACACCGAGGATGAAAGCCCGCATTCTCCCCCCAAGGCTTGGTCGGTGAGTGAGCTGACCAATCGGATCCGCGGAGTGCTGGAGCCCTCATTCATGCAGGTCTGGGTACAGGGCGAGGTCAGCAACTATCGTCCTGCTGCTTCCGGCCATGCTTACTTCTCCTTGAAGGACGAAGGAGCAAGCATATCTGCAGCCATTTTCGGGTGGGGTGGCAAGGCCAAGAAAACCTCCAAAGTGCCTTTCGAACTCAGGGACGGCCTTCAGGTCCTCTGTCGCGGCAAGATCTCGATGTACGCTCCGCGCGGAACCTATCAGCTCATCGTCGACCAGATCGAGCCTCTAGGCGCGGGTGCCTTGCAAGTCGCTTTCGAGCAGTTGAAGGCTCGCCTCCAACGCGAAGGCCTTTTCGATCCTGCACGGAAGCGTTCGCTGCCCGCGTATCCCCTCCGTTTAGCAGTGGTGACTTCGCCCTCAGGCGCGGCGATCCGGGACATGATCAACATCCTTGCCCGCCGCGCTCCGCACGTCGAAGTGAACATCGTTCCTGCCGTCGTCCAAGGAGACTCCGCCCCGGCCCAGATCATCCGGGCACTCGAGCTCGCTAACCATCACAAGCTCGGGGACATCGTGGTCCTCGCACGAGGCGGGGGGAGCATCGAGGATCTCTGGTGCTTCAACGATGAGAATCTCGCGCGGGCGATCGCCCGTTCGGCGATTCCCACGGTATCCGCGGTCGGGCACGAGATCGATTTCACCATCTCGGACTTCGTCGCCGACTTGCGTGCTCCTACCCCTTCTGCCGCCGCCGAACTCGTCACCGGCCACTGGGTCGATGCCCGCCGTCGAATCCTTGACGGACGGGAGCGCAGCCAGAAAGCGTTGCTTCGCGACCTCGGCAACCGTGCGACCCTGCTCAAGCACATCGCGGCTCGGCTGGTGAGTCCCAAGGATCGGTTGCGCGAGCAAGCTCAACGCACCGACGAGCTTTTCATGAGACTCGAGCGCGCGATAAGGGTTAGACTCGATAAGAGAAAAGCGGGGGTCGAGCAGCTGATGGGCAAGTTGGACGCCCTGTCTCCCCTGCGGGTTTTGGAGCGGGGTTATTCGATCCTTCGCGAGCCTGGCGAATCCGGCGCAGTGATCAAGAGCGCAGCCCAGGTCCGGGTAGGTGAACGGCTCGAGGTCACTTTCTATGATGGAACGAGGAAGGTTCAGGCGCTGGAGTAGCCACCGATGGATTTTCGGAATGGCCGCGTGGGCGTGCCTTTCCGGAGTCTTCGTACCCCGGGTTTTCGCCGATGAAACGGCCGTGATCCGGGCTGAGCTGAACCGGACTGAGACCGTCGACGGCAGTATCATGCTCGTGAATCTCCACCTTCCCTCGGACTTCAAGGGTGTGCCCGTACTGACAGCACAGTTCGGCGATGAAAAAGTCCCCTTCTATCGGATGCCCTTCAAAGGCGAAGGGGTCTATCAGGCTCCACTGGGCGTTCCTCACAGCTTCAAGGCGGGGCCATCCAAGATCCTGGTCACGATCGGTGAAGGCGAAAAAGCCAAGGTTCTCGAGCTCGGCTTCAATGTCACGAACGCCGGCTACCAGACCGAATTCCTGAAAGTGGCTGGAAAACACGTCAATCCGCGCCGAAAGGACATGATCCGGATCGAGAAAGAGACTGTGGAGATCAAGGCTGTCTACGAGCGGATGACTCTGACCAAGTTCTGGAAAGGCCCGTTCCACCTTCCGATCGATTCCGCGATCAAGAGCCCGTTCGGGACCAAGCGCCTCTACAACGGCGAGATGCGGAACTTCCATCAGGGACTCGACTTGGCAGCCCGGATCGGCACCCCGATCCATGCCGCCGCACCCGGAGTCGTGGCGATGGCGCAGAACCTCTTTTTCACTGGAAACACGGTGATCCTCGACCACGGCTATGGAGTGTTCACGATCTACGCACACATGAGTCGATTTAAGGTCAAGAAAGGGGACACGGTGGAAAACAACCAGATCATCGGGCTGGCGGGAATGACGGGTCGAGCGACTGGGCCGCACCTGCACTGGGGAGCGGTCGTCCAAAAAGCCAAAGTGAACCCTCTTGAGCTGACCCAGGTGCTCGAATGATCAAAATGCTGGCTTGGATCGGGGTGGCTGCTTTCGTTACCGGATTCGCGGTCGGGGCTTTGGCCGCTCAACCGGCTCGGGTGGAGATCGATGGAGCAAAGCTCTCCGAGGGCCCAGGCAAGTCCACTCGCACGCTGGAAAAACTCCACAGAGGGCAAGCCCTAGCAGTCAGCAACTACCCGACCCAGGGGTTTTACAAAGCGCGCACCAGCGAAGGAAACGTAGGGTGGGTACCGGTGGATTCGCTGCAGCTTCCGGGAGTCGGGGCGAAGGAGGATGCGCCCAAGAAGTCGAAGGGGACGGCATTGGAGACTTCCGGGGAGCCCGGGGCTGACCTGGAATGAGTCAGCGCACCGATTGAATGACGATGCCCGCGTCTGAAAGGTCCAGAGTTCCCCCGTTCGGGTCCACGTGAATCACGAACCGATCGTTGGCCGGCAAGCTGAGTCCTGCGCTTCGTTGCCAGATTTTCGTCGCAGAAGTCGTATCGACCTGGCCTCCGCTGATCAGGGTGAATCCGCTTCCCGAGGAGTCGCTGGATGCCGCAGTCTCTAAAGTGACGCTGACTGGAGAAGGCGACGGAGTCCGAGAAACTGTTTGCAGGAGCGCTGCCCCGTTTGAAAACCTGGACAAGTCGATGACTGTACGCTCCAAGGTGAGGTCGCCAGCGCTGGTCACTCCGAGGGCGCTTGGGGCAACCCGGTACACGACTTCGGCTTGATTCAAGTCGTGAAGCGTCAGCCACAATCCGGCCTTGTAGACCGATACGTTCCCGGCCGCGCAGCCGGTATTGCATCGAATCGAAGTCTCGAACAAATCGGATTCGTTGGCGGCTCCGAAGTTGAACACACCCTCGTCGAAGGGAGCGGAAACCATCTGGATCCCGGCGCCTGAGAACACGCTTTCCGTATCCTCCACGATCTGGCTCCGGGTCGTGTTGTAGAGGACGATGCTCCCCGCTGCTCCACCCTGTGCAGCGACCAGCGCCTCGAACTCCCAAGCATTAAAATCCGCCAGCGTCGATTGAGTGCTCGTGTCCTTTCGGTAGATCGAAGCGGTCGGGAGCTGCGTGTAGGTAGTGAAGTTGCCTTGAAAGGCGGGCTGCCCGGCGTCGAGTCCGGATGGGGAACTGCCCGAAGAGAGCAGCGGAATATAGAGCCGAGTGCGGGAGGCACCGATCTGGCGCACTCGCGCGCGCGCTGAAAAGACCTGGAGCTCCGAGGCAGTCGTGCTTCCATCCAGTTTCACGAGGTACGTATCGGCCCCGACTTTGGGGACTGCTCCGGCAGTGAAGCGAGTGGGGACGAAAGTTCCTGCAGGAATGTTCAAGGTCGATGCTACGGTTCCATCCGAAGCGATCCAATTCACTTGTCGTGGGGAGGTATCGGCATTCAGGGCGACGACTTCAAAGGAGTAGGTCACGGTTCCATCGTAAGCGCCCGGGTCCAAGGAGGTTCGCGTGCGCTCAAAAGTGGTGGTGGCGGTCAAGGAAGCGAGAGCGGTATCGGTGAGTTCGATCGGGACTTCGAGGTTCATGCGGGCAGTAGCCACCGTAGTGGCCTCGTTGGAGTCGGCGCTCGATCCGCCACTGGCGAACCCGGCGGTCACGACGTAGTGGTAAGCGACGCCATCGGAAACTGCGAGATCGGTATAAGTTCCGGTTGCGACCGCGGAGGCGATCTCGCCGAAGGGCCCCCCGGGCTGAAGTGAACGGCGCACTCTGTAATTGGAAGCTCCTGCAACCAGGGACCAGCTCAACTGGACTCGCCCATTGGAAGAAGTGGCTGCCAAATCGGAGATCGTCCCATTGAGGCTCAGGCCCGCCTCGGTTGAGTAAGAGGATTCAACGCTCGAACTGTTCAAAGCGGTGACGACGTAAAAGTAGCTCTGGGAATTGAGGAGTCCTGTATCGTTCTGGGAAGTTGAGCTGGTCGAAGAGACTAGGGAGTAGGGTCCTCCTGAAACGTTGGAGCGGTAAATCCGGTAGTTGACGGAATTGGCCGATGGAACCCAGCGTAGGGCTGCAGTGCCGGACCCGCTCGTTTGAGCCACCAGGCCTTGGGGCGCTGTAGGGGCGATTCCAGAAGTGACTTGTAGACTCATCACCGAAGCCGTGGAGAGGATGCCCGAGAGAGTGGGGCGATAAAGGTAGAAGAGGGGCACTCCTGCAGGAGCGCTGGCGTCGAGATAGGAAGTCCCCGCGATGCCCGTGGCCAGGCTCGTGAAGTTGACTGCGTCCTGCGAGCGTTGCACTTCGTAGCTTGTCGCACCAGCAACGGCAGACCAACTCACTTGGACCCCCACGGCGCTCGAATTTGCGATCGGAGCCGGTGGAGGATCGATCGGAAACAGTCCGAGCTCAGGCGAGTCGCTGGACTCAACCGATCCAATCAATGACCGGACCACGAAATAAAGAGGAGTTGCCGGCGACAGGCCTGTCAGGCTCACCGAGTTGGATCCGATGTTGGTGGCACTGGGGACAGGCGTGTAGGGACCTCCTGAAGATCCAGACTGCATCAGGGTATAGGTGGTCGCACCCGGGATGGAGCTCCAAGTGATGGATGCGGTGGAACTGGTAACGCCAGAGAGGGTCAGACCTGAGGGTGCGAGGGGAATGATCCCTGGACTGATACCGGCACTCGATGCCGAAAAAAGTCCGACGAAGGGCCCCGGAAAAACCGATTGGACGCGGTAGAAATAGAGCGCCCCATTGGTGACGCTGGAGTCGGTATAGGAACTTCCGGCCAGGGCTCCGGCCAAGAGCGTGAAATTGGTTCCGTCGGTCGAACGCTGGAGGTTCGACGAGGATGAACCGGCGCTCGGCGACCAATTGATCGTGACTTGGCCTAAACCAGCGATCAGGTTGGGAGCCGGAGGAGGGAAGAATACCGCAGTCGCCACTTCGGCCGAATTGGCGGAGGGCACGCCGCTGACCACGGATGAAACGACGAAGTAGAGAGTGGTGCCCCCGGTCAGGCCGGTCAAAGTCGCTTTCGGAAGTGTGATGCCGCTGGTGACCACGGTGTAGGGTCCGCCGCTGACGGTGGAGTTCTTGACCGTGTAGCTCGTGGCGCCCGACACGCGCGCCCAAGTCAAACCCACTGTCGTGCCGGTGTTGCTGGTGACTTGAAGTCCTCGAGGCACGGTACCGCTGGTGCCGAGTCCGACCTCTGTCGAGCGCAGACTCTGTGTGCCGTCCGCGAAATTGGCGGTCAAGACATAGAAGTAGCCGGTGGCTGCAGTAAGGCCAGTATTGATGTAAGAAGTGCCGGCGGCGTTCGAGATGACGGTCGTGTACGGCCCGCCGGTAGTCGTGGACCGCAGGATCTTGTAGTTCGCAGCTCCGGTCACAGCGGTCCAAGTCAGTTGGATATTGCCTCCGCTGAGGGCCAGGGCAACGGCAGGGGCAGCGGTATTGCGGAACACGACTTCGTTCGAAGCGCTTGTCTGGTTCTGTCCCCAAGCCGCGGTAGCGACGTAGTAGTTTTTCCCAGCTAACGGAGCGACATCCGTGAAAGCGTTACCCGTGGTCGATCCGAGCAAGGTGTAAGGTCCGCCGCTGACGGCAGCCCTTTGAATGTTGTAGAAATTGGCATAGCGGGAAGTGCTCCAGGTCAGATTGGGAATCGCTCCTGCAAGCGTGACCACCAGGTTGGCTGGTGCGGCGGGCGCTGAAGCGGGACGCGCACTGACTTCTCCGGAAATCAATGAGGCAAGCCCGGCTCCCAGGTTCGAGCTGACCACGTAATAGTAGGTCGTACCGTTGATGGCGGTGGAGTCGACATAGGTAGGACCGGCCGCATTGGAGGCGAGAATTGAGTAAGGACCCCCGGCCGAAGTCGACCGAAGGAGTCGGTAATCGACGGCTCCGGTGCTTCCCCACTGCAGCAAAACATGGTTATCGCCGGCGTTAGCACTCAGAGTGGGGCCTGCCGTGTTCGCGAAAGTCACTTCCGCCGAGTCAGCCGACTCCTGGCTGCCCCAGGTGGCGCTGACCACGTAGTAGTTGAGTGGCGAGCCGCCGCCACTCGGTGAAGTATCCGTATAGGAAGTCGTGCCCGGAGTACCGAGCACAGTGTAAGGTCCCCCGGTTTGTGTGGCTCGCTTGATCTTGAAACCCGCCCATCGCGAAGGAGCACTCCAGACCAGGATCACTCCGCTCGGTCCAGAAACCGCAGACAACCCCGTCGGTGCGAGGGGCAGACTGAGAGGGGTGACGCTGGCCTCGCTCGAAAACGCGCTTTCGCCAGAGGGATTGCTCCCGGTCACGACATAGTAGTAGGAGGTCGAGTTCGTGACGGTCGAGTCCGTGTAAAGGCTTGAGCCCAAGTCCTTGATGATTCGAGTGTAGGGGCCGTCATGCCGTGTGGATCGGTAGATCGAGTAGGTCATGGATGGGACAGAGCCGAACCAGGTCAGTTTTACCTCGCTGTTGCCGGGAGATGCGGTCAGAGAGGTCGGAGCGGAGGGCGCAGTGACGGAGACGAGTTGGGAGACTTCGCTCGAGTCCAGACTCTGTCCTGTGGCATTGGCAGCAGCCACCACGTAGTAATAAAGGTTTGAGTTACTCACCTGTTGATCAGTGAAAGAGGATGACCCATAGGCGGGAGCCAAGATCGTATAGGGTCCCCCGCTGCGAAGTGAACGCTTGATCACATAGGTGCTCGCATTGAAGTCGGGGTCCCAGCTCAAAGCCACCGCTCCCGTTGCGGTCAGGTAGGCCTGGAGATTGGCGGGGCCCGTATCGGAGTGGGTGAAGTTCGTGAGGAGTTTGCAAGCCGAGGGGTTCCCGACCAGATCCAGGGATTGTGCGTACACCCCAGTGGTCGTATTGGCGGGAGCGGTGATGGGGAGTCCGACGGTATCATAAAGGCCTTTGGATCCGCCCCCCAGAGGCAATGCGCAGCCCGCATCCGAAAACAGGGCGACTGTCACTGTATCGGAGCTGCTGGAGCCGCGGATGGAAGTCGCTCGACTGTAAGACGGGGATCCCGGCGTCGCGCCCAGGAACACTGGCTTGGTCGGAGGGAGTGTGTCGTGAGCATAAGTGAGCATTGAAGTGCAGGCGCTGGTGTTGCCGGCAGCATCCGACGTTTTGGCGTAGATATTGGTCACAGTGTTGGGAGAAAGGCCTGCGGTGATGCCGGCTCCCATGAAATTGGCGCGCGTTCCGGAACCGAGGGCGTTCGAACAGCCTGAGCTGTCGTAGAGGGTGATCAGGGCAGCATCGGCCGGTGCGGTACCTTGGATTTTTGGAGTGAAGGAAGCATTGTTGGGGGAAGCGGGAGTCGACGCCGTGAAAACCGGGACCGCAGGCGCGGTATTGTCGTGGACGTAGTCGACTAAATGCACGCAGACGGAATAGTTTCCAAAGCTGTTCTGGACCATGGCGTAAACCGGAGTGATCGCATTGGGTGTCGCGGTGATCCGGATCCCCGAGGAGACGAAGGTGCTTCGGTTGGATTGGGCGAGCACTGTCGAGCAGGCATCGGAGTAAAGCCAGACCGTCACGATATTTGTTGCAGCGCTGCCGAGGATCCGCGGAGTGGTCGAAACGTTCGAAGGCGTCGAAGGGCTGGTTGAAACCAGGACTGGGCTCTGAGCGAGGACAGTGGAATGGCTGTAATCGGTGAAATAAGTGCAGTCCGTCCGATTGCCTACGGCATCGAGCGCGACTCCGTAGATCGAAGTCTGGGTGTTGGCGGGAACCGAAAGCGTGATCCCAGGACTGCTGAACTGGGCGGCGGTTCCGGAACCGAGGGAGCTCGTGCAGGTCGCATCGGAGTAGAAAATCAGAGTTGTGGTGTCACTGGAGGCGACTCCGCTCAAGGTCGGGGTGGTCGATAGATTGTTCGGGGAGGCAGGCACGACGTTACTCAGGATAGGGAGATCGGGCGCGATGCTGTCGTTCGAGTAATCAGTCAAGGCGGTGCAAGTTGAGGAGTTAGCGGCGCCATCGACGGCTTGGGCGAAGATCGAGGTGGTCGCGTTCGCGCTGACTCGGGCACTGATGCCGATCGAAACGAAGTCGGAACGGCGGCCGGAGCCGATCATGACGGTACACAGTGCATCCGAAAAGAGGTTGACGGAGAGAGCATCGGTCGGCGCAGTTCCGATGATCTTGGGGTAGAGCGTGGTGCCGCTCGGAGAAGCTGGGAAAGCACTGGCGAAGGCTGGAGCGGCGGGAGCGATCCCGTCGTGGACGTAGGCAGCCAGGTAGGCGCAAGTCGAGAGGTTGCCCACCGCGTCCACTGCGCGGCCGTAAATTGAAGTCTGGGAGTTGGCCGTCACTCGGATCGTGAGGCCAGGGCTCGCGAACTGGGCACGAGTTCCTGTGGCGAGCGAGTTCGTGCAGGCCGCATCGGAATAAAGGGTCACATCCGTCGCTGCCGCCGAAATCACCCCGAGGATCAAGGGAGTCGTGGACGAATTGGAAGGTGAAATCGGAAGGGTCGCCGAGAGGGAGGGTGCGCCCGGTGGGGTTGAATCGTGCACGTAGGTGACGAGGAGGACGCAGGCGGACGCGTTGCCAAAAGGCTCGATGGCGCGGGCATAGACGAGGTTGGACAGATTAGGCACCAGGGTGGCGGCCAGACCGACGTTCGTGAAATCGAGGGCCGACCCCGCGCCGACTGAGTGGGTGCAGGCGACGTCGTCGTAGAGGATCACTTGCCCCGAGTTCCGGGTGCTCGAACCACGGATCAAAGGAGTGGAAGAAGTGCGGGAAGGCGTTACCGGATCCGCTGAAATGTAGGAGGGTGGGTCCGGGGTCAATCGCACGAGTTGGAAGGGAGCTTGGAACTGACAGGAGGATTTACCCCCGCTCTCGAGTGTAACGTTCGCGTAGATCGAGAAAGAACCCGTGCTCGGGACGCGAACCGCGATTCCCCCCGAGGAGTACCGGGCGACCGAGTCACTCCCCAAAGGCGAAGTCGAACAAGCGGCGTCCGAATGAAACTCGAGTTTGGCACCTGGGGTGAGTCCGCTCCCTTGGACGTTTCCTAGAAGCGTGAGGTTGGCCCAAGTGGTGTCGTAGGACACGACGCTGGTGTGGGAGGGATTGATCCTGACGCCTACGCTGAGGGTTGTGGTGGATGGGTCGGAGTTACAAGCTGCGAGAAGCGCAGTTGTCAGTACGCAGGCGATGTTGCGGAAGTTCAATCCGACACGAGACACTGAAGTCATTTTAACAAAAAATAGAAATGATCGGGTATTAATCTCGCGCTGAGGTCGTCGCTGACCTAGGTCGAAGGCGACAGAAATCCGGATGGGGGATCCTTTGGAATCAGCGTCCCAACCAGACCTGCACCCAGTTCGTATCGGAGCCCGCAGCAACCAGATCGAGGGTGCCGTCGCCGTTCATGTCGGTCACGAAAATCCCGGCCAATGAGGAATTGGAGATGAAGGGGGAAGGTGCACCGAAACTTCCGTTTCCTCCTCCTTGCAAGACGCTGAAAGTCTTGGCCGGCCCGTTGGTCACGACAAGGTCGATTCTTCCGTCTCCATTGAAGTCTCCCATCGCCAGTCCGACGGGAGATCCTCCGCACCCAAAGTCTCCTCGGGCCTGGAAGGATCCGTCGCCGTTTCCAAGAAGGACACTGACGACGTTATCCGTGACTGCCAAGATGATGAGATCGAGTCTTCCGTCTCCGTTGACGTCCCCGGCGAGAATCGCGGTCGGACCAGCAGCAGTCGGGTAAGTGACCTGGACCTGAAACGTGCCGTTACCGTTTCCGAGGAGGACGCTGACGGTATTGTCGTTGTTGTTCGTGACCGCGATATCCGGAAATCCATCGCCGTTGAAGTCCCCAACGACGATGCCCGACGGTGTTGCACCGACTGGAAATCCGGTCTTGGCTTGAAAGGTTCCATCGCCATTTCCGAGTAACAGCGAAACGCTCGCGCTGCCGCCGTTGGCGACAATCAGGTCGGGCTTTCCATCCAGGTTGAAATCGGCCACTGCCAACGAGGTTGGACTACTGTCGACTGGATAATCCACTTTTCCCTGAAATGTTCCGTCTCCGTTGCCCTTGAACACACCGACAGCTCCGCCGAGTCCGCTGGTGACGGCGAGATCGATTTTCCCGTCCAAGTCGAAGTCGGCGGCCACCACCGCTGTAGGATTCGTGCCCGCGGCTTTGTCAGACTTGGTCCCCAAGAGCCCGTTGCCTTTGCCCTTGAAGAGGCTGATGGTGCCGGAGGACGAATTGACCGACACCACATCGGCTTTGCCGTCGCCGTCGAAGTCGGCCGAGGTCAGGGCGATGGTTCCGGCAGCGGCCGGGAAGTCGAGTCCAAGGGTGCCCCGCGCTGTTCCGGGCAGAATTTGAACGAAAGCCGCGTCCCTACAGACCACGATGAGGTCGCGGGAGCCATCCCCATTCACGTCATCCATGGCCAGCGAGACTGGCGAAGTGCCCACGTCGCGGAGATCGGAGGACGGGAAGTTTCCGGTGCCATCGCCGTAGAGGACCTGAACTGTACTGTCGCCCGTGTTCGCCACGAGGATGTCTTTTTTCGCATCTCCGTCGACGTCCGCGATCCAGAGCGCCGAAGGAGCAGCGCCGACCGGGAACGGATTCGGGGCTT
>JAYVNB010000244.1:0-12132 GCA_043759365.1 Bacteriovoracaceae bacterium
CGAGACGCTGATGTCCTGCGCCTCGATGGTGACAAATTGCGCCATAGGAAGCCTCCAAGCGGAGATCATGCCCACGGAGCCGATCCCGCTCCCCAAGTCCAGGACACGCCGGGCGGAGGGGCACCAACAAGTCCCGTACCAAGCCGTCAAGACATCGTCGGTCGAATACCGGTGCCCATCCTTGTACTGAAACAGTCGAAAAAAACCGCTGATCGCGTCCAAGGTCTCGCCTGGTGAGACTTCGACCCCACCAGGCACTTCCGGTCCCGGCTTTGCCCAACCCTTGAAGAATCGGGACTGATCGCTCACAGGAGCGAGAGCGTGAGCATCGCGCTCGCGGTGACGAACTTGTAACCGTTGTCTTCAGTGCGATAGGAGATTTCGGGTCTCAGGCTGAGCATGGGAACGATTCCGATGCGATACCCGACGCCGAGCTCAATCCCTTTCCAGGCCCGGACGTCCACGAAGAGACTGCTGAGCGGCGGAGAAGCCCTGACCACCAGAGCGTAATTGAGTTTTCGGTCATCGGTACGGGTCCGACTGCTATCGGCACTCAATTGGTTGCGGTCGACGAAAGCGCCGACTTCGAGAATATCCAGAAAACCGAGTGTGAACTCACCCCCGACTAAAGTACTCGTCTTTTCAAAACCGGCGGCCGAGGTCCCTGAAATACGGCTCAAGCCCGCGCGACCACTGAAATTAAACGAGGCTTGAGCCGAACTCGGGGTGAAACACCCGACGACCCAAACAATTCCAGCCAACCCAGCACCCAAACTGAGGATTTTTTGCATCCATTCAGCTTAGCACGCACTGCGGAAAAGCAAAAAGCCCACCTGGCGAACCAGGTGGGCTGTCCATGAACAGGCTTACGCCCGCAGAATGGCTTACTTCTTCCCTTTTTTCTTCTTCCTGAACGCAGCCTTCTTGTCGTTAGCGCGCTTGGATTTAGCTTCGAAGAAAGTCTTCGCGAATGCGGGTTCGGTAGCGATCTTCGCCTGGCGCTTTTTGCGGCCAATGGCGCGAAGCTTTTTCCGGGACGGTGTATTCGTCGGGGTAGCAGTAGTAGCGGTTGCCATTCAGTTTCTCCTAAAACCTCAGAAAAGTTGTGCCCGACTCCATCTCAGAAGGCGGGCATAACAGGCAAGGCTTATTTGATGCGAGCCTCGAGTTCCTCGGCTGAGAACCTCAATTTCCTCGAGACAGGTCAGTGAGCTCGCCCGTTCCTTTGATGAAATACGAATTCGAGTTTTGGTCGCTGATGATGACGTTGTCCACTTTCCAGCTGACGCCGATCTCCATTCCGGCGATCGGGTGGGCAGAGGTCTGAATGTTCACGGTGTTGGCCACTTCCGCTGAAGCATTGAAGCGATAGCCCCAAGCCACGAAAAGGTGCGAAGGAACCACGCTCACGTTGGTGAGGTATTGCCCCTGCGAATTGTAGCTTCCGCCGTAGGTGTAGGTGATTCGATAAGTGAAGTCGACTACCGTCATTCCGAACCTATTCGTGTACTGCATGTGGACCAACTTGGAGCGCGGGGATTTCCAACCTGCCAATTGCGCCCACTGGGTGATTCCTTCAGGCAATGCGCTCGCCTTGACTCCCGTGGCGTTCGCGACTGGGCGGTTCGCCTCCACCACTTTCCATGCCCGAGCGCCGAGATTCATGATCTGGTCGATGATCACCAAGGTGCCGGGGACGTCGAACTCGGCGTTATTGGCGGAAAAACTGGAAGCATTCAGTTCGTCGATCAGGGCTTCAGGCGAGGAGGCAGCTTCTTCGGTGCTCAACTCTTCGACCGTAGTCCGCATCGAACCGAGTGTCTGCGTGGAGGCGAGAGTGGAAGTGGCCGAGGTCAGAACCAGTACCAGCACGCTGAGGGCCAAAGCCTTTGATTGGTTTTTCATCTGCAACCCCCTCCCAAGGGTTGCGTAAGTCTTATGCTGCGTCGCGCGAAAACTCAAACTAGCCAACCCAGTTCAGCTATGGGAGTTGATATAAAAAATGCCCGTGAAAGCTTTTCCGAATCCGCGGAATTCAGACGAAAATGGACTGCTAGCAATCGGAGGAGACCTGTCTCCCGAGACGCTGATTCTAGCCTATAGCCAAGGTATTTTTCCTTGGCCTATCGAAGGGTTACCCCTTCCTTGGTTCTGTCCCCAAGAACGCGCTATTTTAGATTTTGATGATCTCCATATTCCACGAAGTCTTCATCGCAGTTGGAATAAAAAGCCTTACCAAATCACCCTAGACGCAGCGTTTCAGTCAGTCATCCGACAGTGCGCCGCTACGCGTCAAAACGAGACCTGGATCACCTCTGAAATGGAGGAAGCCTACGTCCGACTCCATCAAATGGGACTCGCCCACAGTGCCGAAGCCTGGATCGGTGACCGATTGGTGGGCGGAATTTACGGTGTTTCGGTGCAAGGGACGTTTGCGGGAGAGAGCATGTTCCATCTAGAGGACGATGCCTCGAAGCATGCCCTCCTCCACCTGATAGAACATCTTCGGGGTCGTGGACTCGGCTGGATCGATATTCAGCAACTCACCCCTCATATGGAGCGGCTCGGCGCCAAACTCATTCCCCGCGACGATTACCTCGCTCGGCTGAAGCGGACTCAGGCTTTGAAACTTCCGCTATTTGGGTAAATTGAAAGACCGGCTCCCCGTCCTTCATTCCGATCCGAACTTTTCCGCCGTTCTCAAGCTTCCCGAATAGAATCTCATTGGCCAGCGGCTTCTTGATCCGATCCTGAATCAGGCGATTCATCGGACGTGCACCCATCAATCGGTCATAGCCCTTCTGGGCCAGCCACTCGCGGACTTCGGCATCGAGTTCGACCTCCACCCCCTTGGCCAGGAGCTGATGCTCGAGTTCGATGAGCTGCTTACCGACCACTTGTCCGATCGTGACCGGATCGAGCGCATTGAAGTGAATGATGGCATCCAGGCGGTTGCGGAACTCCGGACTGAAAGCAGTCTCGACCGCTTTGTGGGCAGCGCCCGAATGCACGCCGGGAGAACCGAGACCTAGGGGCCTTCGCTCCATCTCGCGCGAACCTACGTTGGAGGTCATCAGGAGAATCGCGTTGCGGAAGTCGGCCTTGCGCCCGTTGTTGTCGGTCAAAGTGCCGTGATCCATCACTTGCAAAAGGATGTTCCAGATATCGGCATGCGCCTTCTCGATCTCGTCGAGCAGGATGACCGAGTGGGGATTCTTCAAGATAGCGTCGGTAAGCAATCCCGCCTGTTCGAAGCCCACGTAGCCGGGAGGAGCTCCGATCAGCCGGGAGACCGTGTGCTTCTCTCCATACTCGCTCATATCGAACCGAAGGAACGGGACGCCCAGGGAATGGGCGAGCTGCTTGGACAACTCTGTTTTACCTACGCCCGTCGGCCCCGCGAACAGAAAACTCCCCACTGGCCGATCGCCCGAGCGAAGCCCCGAACGCGCAAGGCGGATCGAGGTGACGATCGCTTCGATGGCCGCATCCTGGCCGAAGATCGTGAGACGCAGATCGCGCTCGAGGTTCTTCAGACGCGATTTTTGGCTCGTATTGACCGACCTGGCGGGGATGCGCGCGATCTGAGCGATGCAATCCTCGATCATGTCGAGATCGATCACGGTCGCCGTATCCGGATTCTCATCCTTCCGCGCGAGACGCGCGCGGGCACCGACTTCGTCCATCACGTCGATCGCCTTGTCCGGGAGGAATCGGTCAGTCAGGTGCTTGGCCGACAACTCAACGCATCCGCGGATCGCCTCGGGAGTGTAGCGGACGGTATGGTGCTCTTCGAAGCGGGACTTCAGGCCATTGAGGATCTGAACGGACTCGTCCTGCGTCGGCTCGATGACATCGATTTTCTGGAATCGACGCGCGAGGGCATGATCCTTTTCGAAAACGTTGCGGTACTCGCTGTAAGTGGTCGAACCGATGCAGCGGAGCTCGCCCCTCGAGAGCAGGGGCTTGAGCAGGTTCGCCGCATCCATCACCCCCCCGCTCACCGCGCCCGCGCCGATCAAGGTGTGGATCTCGTCGATAAACAGGATCGGGTGCCGACCCATCACGCGCTTTTTCTCGAGCGCTTGCAGCACCCGTTTCAAACGCTGCTCGAAATCACCGCGGAACTTCGCGCCTGCGAGCAACGAGCCTAGGTCCAACGAATAGACGATCGCGCTCTCGAGGACCGAAGGGACCTGCTCCTCGACAATTCGCACCGCTAGTCCTTCGGCAAGCGCAGTCTTGCCCACGCCCGCTTCACCGACGAGCAATGGGTTGTTCTTGCGGCGCCGGCAAAGGGTCTGAATCATCCGGTCGAGCTCGGTCTGCCGTCCGATGAGTGGATCGATCCTCCCCTGCAGAGCCATTTCATTGAGGTTCTGACAGTAGAGAGCGAGCGGATCCTGGCTCTCGGATTTCGGGCGCGCCGAGGAGGAGGCACCCGTCGAGCCGCCCTCATCTTGAGACTCGCCCTCGTTCGAGAGCGACGGATCGGAGGACGAATCCTCCGCGTCCTTCCTCACCCCATGACTCAGGTAATTGAGGATATCCAGCCGCTCGACGCCTTGGCCTTGGAGGAGATGGAGGGCATGCGAATCTTTGCACTGGAAAAAAGCGACCAGGAGATCCACCGGTCGAATCTCGTCCTTGCCGGCCGACTGGACATGAAATAGGGCGCGTTGAATGAGTCGCTGAATACTCAGGGTCGCCACGGGGTGCTCGGCGGCATCCTCTCCTTCAACGGCGTTGGGACGACGCGGAGCCTTCGGGATCTCACGTTCAAGATAAGCCTCGAGGTCGCGCTTCATCTGGGTCGGATCCCCACTGCAAGCTTCAAGGGTTTCGACCACCTCGGATTCATCCAGCAGGCTCCACAGGACATGCTCCAGGGTGAAATACTCATGCTCATTCTCAATCGCGAAACGGACAGAGCGATTCAAGACAGCTTCCGCTTTCCTTCCGATCATGGGACCTCCTCAATGCTTGCTTTCAACGGGAAGCCTTGGGACTTGGCGTACTCGGCCACCTGTGCGGCCTTGGTTTCCGCGATTTGATGACCGAAAATACCAGCAAGTCCCTTGCCTTCATGGTGAACGCGAAGCGTAATCTGGACCGCTTCCTCATTGGACTTCCGAAAGAACCGCATCAGGACTTCCACGACGAACTCCATTGTCGTGTAGTCGTCGTTATGGATGAGAACCGCGTATCGCCTTGGCTCCTTGAGCTGGGGGCGGCCTTCTTCAACCGCAACGCCGGTATCGCCAGGATCGCTCGGCTTCGGCTTTGAATCGCCCCCGCTAGTCATCTCCCTTACTCTAGCACAACCGGGATAGTTCGGGACACTCCTTGACCCGGCTGGATTCTTGTCGCAGGGTGAAGGGCGTGGGAGAAAATACCAACGCACGCGAATCCCTGAGGAAACAACTTGAGCGAGCGCGTTTCGAGCGCGCTTTGGAAGTCTCCGAAAGCATGGCCGATCACCGCGCTCTGCTCACCACCGCCGAGCTCTCAAGACTCAACAATATCCTGACCGGCAAGACCATCGATGACCCATGGCGCCAAGGCCCCGTGACGGTCACCCTTCCATCAGGGCGTTCTGAAACCTTGGCCCTCATCGCCGATCCGATGCTTACGGCCCGCGAGAGACTTCACCGCGCGACCGAACTTTCAGAAAACGGCGCAGTCATTGACGCGGCGGTCGATATTTATTCGAATCTCGTGCTTTCCCACGTTTTTCAAGACGCGAATCGGCGAACCGCTGTTTTGGCCGCTCATTATTTTTTGAAAAGATATGGAGTAGCGCTCTCCGGCCTGGCGCTGCACGAGATCGGTCTCGGAGACCTTCGCGAGGAAGGCCAAGTCGAGATGCTTCGCGAAACGATCGGCCAAATGGCGAAGTTCGCTGCGAAGCGGAGCATCGCCAATCCCTAAGCTGCGATCATCGACTCCCGCCACGTCGAGGAAGAACGAAAAGTGCTCGTGAGGCCAGATCCTGGAGCTTACGATTGGCGTCATCGAGCTCCTCCTTCAATTGCTTTCGTTCTTCGATGTTGTAGGCGTGAACCAACCGAGCTTTGCGTCCACCCCAGTTGTAATCGTAGGAAATGATTTCGACTTCAAACTCCTCGCCGCTCTTGCTTCGATGAGTCCAAGCGCCCGAAAGTGCCACGTTCTTATGGGGAATCGGCGTTTCCTGAAACCGTCCAGCCTCTTCGCTCGAACGGATCTGCAGGAGCGTCATCCTCAGAAACTCTTCCCGACTGAACCCATAGTGGAGGGTCGCCGAAAGGTTGACGTCGAGAAAACGAAGCGACTCGCGGTCATAGATCCACATCGGAACGGGATTTTGCTGAAAAAGTTTTTCGTAGACTGACCAAGCCTCGGCATCCACTGGACGGATCACACCGATGACCGAACCGTGAGTCGCTTTGAGCGCGAAATGAAAAAGAATGGACTGACCCTGAATCCGGACCGCAGCCGTTCCTTCGATCCGCAAACCAGAACTCATCGCCTTGAGCCGAGCTTGCTCCAAGGACTGAATCAGGTCCTGAGGAACGTCCTCACCCTGGACAGCCCTTCCGTCCGCGTCCCAACGCACGACGGAGTCCGAAGAAAGCTCACAAAGCGTCTGGAAAAGTGGATCATCCGTAGCCATTCCACCCCCATTCTAACAGAAGCAAGGCCTGGGAGGACACCCAGCCCACTCCGAAAAGCCATGAAGTCTTCGTAATCCGAACCCGTACCCGTACCCATCGCCCCGTACCCGCTCCCATCCCTGCCCAAGCCCAAGGAAGCGGACTCCCTAAGACGCGAGACCCGCTGCTTCCCCAGGGGAAGCAGCGGGACTAGCGTCTCAGTGAGTCAGCTTCCGAAATTTGATGCGCTGCGGATTCACCGACTCGGGCCCCAATCGCTTGATCTTGTCGAGCTCGTACTCCTGAAAATTGCCTTCCACCATCACGACGTTCGAGTCGCCTTCGAATGCGAGGATGTGGGTCGCGATGCGATCGAGGAACCAGCGGTCGTGGGAAACCACGATCGCGCAGCCAGAATAAGCCAAAAGAGCCTCCTCCAAAGCGCGCAAGGTGTTCACATCCAAGTCGTTGGTCGGTTCGTCGAGAATCAGGACGTTTCCACCGGCTTTAAGGAGCTTCGCCAGGTGCAGGCGATTGCGCTCCCCACCCGAAAGCATTCCGACTTTCTTTTGCTGATCGCCACCCGAGAAATTGAATCGAGCGCAATAGGCCCGGGAATTCACTTCGCGGGTTCCGAGCATGATCACTTCGTTTTTCCCGTCCGAAATCTCTTCCCAGACCGACTTCTCGGGATTGAGGGATTCCCGGGATTGATCGACGTAAGCCAGTTTCACGGTCTCGCCGACGCGAAGTGTGCCCGAGTCCGGCTTCTCCGTGCCCGTGATCATTTTCATGAGCGTCGTCTTGCCGGCTCCGTTGGGACCGATCACGCCGACGATCGCACCGGGCGGGATGTTAAACGACAAGTTCTCGAAGAGCACTTTGTCGCCGAAAGCCTTGGAGATCTCCTTGGCCTCGACCACGAGATTGCCCAAGCGAGGTCCTGGCGGAATGTAGATCTCGACGTCCTCATCGCGCTTGTTGGCCTCCTCGGAAGCGAGACGCTCATAGGATTCGACTCGAGCTTTGCTCTTGGCCTGTCGCGCTCGCGGAGATTGGCGGACCCATTCGAGCTCGCGCTCGAGGGTTTTCTGACGCTTCGTCTCCTGTTTCTCCTCGGCTTCGAGTCGCTTGGCCTTTTGCTCGAGCCAACCCGAGTAGTTGCCTTCGAACGGGATGCCGTGGCCGCGATCCAGCTCCAAGATCCAGCCCGCGATATTGTCCAGAAAGTAGCGGTCGTGGGTCACCGCGATGACCGTGCCCTGGTACTTGGCGAGAAACCGCTCAAGCCAAAGGACCGACTCGGCATCCAGATGGTTGGTCGGCTCATCGAGAAGCAGGATATCGGGCTTCGACAGGAGGAGTTTGGCCAAAGCCACACGACGTTTCTCTCCCCCGGAAAGCTGGACCACCCCGGACTCGCCGGGAGGACAGCGGAGAGCGTCCATGGCGATCTCGAGCGTCCGATCGACGTCCCATCCGTTTTTGTGTTCGATTTTTTCCTGGAGGTCGGCCTGCTCGGCCAGCATCTTCTCCATCTTGTCCGGATCCAAGTTGGGATCCGAAAAAGACTCGCCGATCTCATTGAATCGCTTCAACCATTTGGCCAATTCGCCTAGACCTTCGAGGATGTTGTCTTTGACGTTCTTTTGATCATCGAGGGTCGGTTCTTGCGGTAAGTAACCGACCGTGATGCCGTCGCCGGGTTTCGCCACTCCGTTGAAGTTCTTTTCGATGCCCGCCATGATCTTCAGAAGGGTCGACTTGCCCGAACCGTTCAGTCCGAGGACGCCGATCTTGGCGCCGTAGAAGTAGGAGAGATAGATATCCCGGAGAACTTGCTTGTTAGGCGGATAAATTTTACTCACGCCCTGCATCGTGTAAGCGAACTTTTGTGCCATAAGAGCCTAGCTATAGCGCGGGTGACGGAAAAGGCGCCACAAAAAGCACCGGACTTCGTCGGTCAAAAAAAGAATCGAGGCGGGCAAGACCGCCGGTTGAGGCTCCCTTGCCCGCCCCCGAAGTTGAATTCAGAGTCTGAACAATCGCACTGAGCCGCGAACCTTGCGCTCGGTCACTCCCGGCGGAGGGGTGGGATCGATCCACTCGACGTAAGAGATGATCTCGCGCCCTCCCCTCAGCAGACGGGCATTGGCGAGGATTTGAGCGCTGGGATCGGCATGGCCTGCCGAAGCGGTTTTCGTCGCCGACAGATCCGCATAGTTCCGCGCTTGGGCAGCCGCTCCCCAAATCATTTCTCCTTGGAACCGCTCCTGAAACACACCGACGTCTGAAGGGTCCGAATGTTGGGAGGCGCTCAAGGTGAAGTCGACTGCGCCTTGAAACTCACCGGCATCGCCATCGAGCAAGCCGATGCCGGGAAGTCCATGCACAACGAGGGTGCCGTGGGCAGTTTCGTCATAGTGGCGGAGCTGACCCGAAAAAGGAGGCTGTCCATGGGGGCCGGGCGACGGCGCTTGATCCGCTGTCTGGATCGATGAACCCGGGCTGACCCTCAACTCGATTTTTGAGTTCACCAACTTTTCGCGGAGCAGGACCGGGGTTTCTTGGATTGAAATCTGGGTTTTACGAGTATGGCCATCCGGTAAGGAGTCTTCGAGCCAAAGGCCGCCTGGGCTCGCTACTTGAACGAACCGGAAACTGCCTTGGACCCGATCGAGCCCATTGAACCACATCGCCTGTGGATTCACGGGAGCCGCGGAGACCGCTCCTCCTGAGAGGAGAAGTCCTGCCGCCATTTGGATCGCGAATCGTTTCATTGAAGTCCCCCTTGAACTTGGCATTCACACATTGAATTCCGTGCTATCAGGAGTTGGCCGAGCAGTCCCCGAAGAAGTTCTTCTATTTCGAGCACTTCTATACATAACTGTTTTACTCAACTATGCCTAGGAAACCGTCGATACGATTCATATGAGATTGAACTCCTTTCTCTTCAAAGCCTTGAGCCTGACCCTCCTGACCTGTTCGGCGTTGGCAGCCAGTCCTGGCGCCGACCCGGATGCAGACTACGACCGACTGGACGGAACTGGTACTTCCGGCAGAACAGTCCATGTCATCGAATGGGAAGGAAACCTTGAAGTCCACGTCTCGCCCCAGGGAAGCCTGAAGGGCCTAGCCCTGAAGATCGATCGTAAGAACAAGGACCGACCGGTGATGGTCATCGGCTACCGCTTCAATGGCGACCCGAAAACTCAATTGGTTCGCCGCGCAATCCTGGGAATTCCCCTCACGGACGCATTCAAGGTCTATCGCGATCTGACCGCGGATGATTACGACAAGATCATCATTTCCAACAACGGCTTGGCGCTTTCGAAAACCTTGACCGAGTTCAAGCTCGAAGCTGAACCCAAGCAGCTTTATCCGGACGGGCACCCTGCCTTAGCGAACACCTCCGAAAAAACTCGGACGCCCGCAGCCAAGAAATCCCCGGACCAGGATCGCGCTGGCCAAAGCGGAATCGAAACGGCTCCACAGCCCGAAGAAGGCCGCATTCAGCCCTTTGGAATGTAATCCCGGAAACGGGAAAAAATGTGAAATGAGGAGGGGGGCAGGTGATTCACCCGCTCCCCCTTCCTCATTTCATGGCTCGAGCTCAGTACAAGGATTGAGTTCAGAGGTCGACCTTGAGAGTCCGACTTCAGCGGGAGCAATCGCGATTCGAAACGTTCTGACGCTCACTGCGGCAGCTGTCGACTCGGCACTCGTAGTACCCTCCCTGGGCACAGGCCACCAGAGCGTTCGTGCGGGCTTCCGAGTCGCTGTCGGCAGAAGCTCCGACGATACTCACCAGCTGAACTGCGGGTGGATTCGGCTCGCCGGGACGGTGACCGACCTCAATCGGACGGGGGCTTCCGAGAGCTGTACACGCCTGAACGCTCTTGTCGCAGGACTCGGTACAGGCTGCGTGATGGCTCAAACAGTCGTTACAGCTTTCGTGTCCACCCCAATGCTCTTCATAACCGTTGTCGGAATAGGAACAATTCAGCAGCTGGCCGTTCTCGACGTGACTGAGTCCGCGCGAGAAGGCGTGGGCGTCGGCTCCTGTGAACTGGAATGAAATCAGGGTTAATGCGATCACGGCAAAAATCTGGGTCATGGGGATACTCCTGACATGGCGCATTAGCAAACCGAATGCCACCCTGCTGAGAACCCTCCCTGGGACTTCGGAAATCCCCGAGACTCTTTAAATAACAAGTATTTACTTAAGCGGAGCCGACTGGACCGAGTCCCCACCTGTTCGGTGCCATTCCGTCCCCGGAGGTGCCATTTCGTCCAAACCCTTGAATCTGCTGACCTCTTTAAATTCATATCAGAATCAAAACCTCGCCTCAAACGAACGTTTGAAAAATTAGGTTTTTGGTTTAAAAATAATGGAAACACCGAGGCTACCCAATGAATCTCGCGGATCTTTCGATCAGACGCCCTACTTTCATCTCGTGCATCGTTTTCCTGATGCTCGCCGTCGGGCTGCTCGCCATGAGCAAGCTGGGAGTGGATCTGTTCCCGGACGTTACTTTTCCCATTGTCACCGTGACTACCCCTTATCGGGGAGCCGGTCCCTCCGAAATCGAAACCTTGGTTTCGAAGCCGCTCGAAGATGAAATCGGCACCTTGTCCGGAATCAAGCGTCTCAAGTCGATCAACCGCGAAGGGGTCAGCACGGTCGTCGCCGAGTTTACCCTCGAGACGGACATCAAGTATGCCGAACAACAGATCCGCGATCGGGTCGGTTCCGCCAAACGGAAACTCCCCGACGACATCCAAGAGCCAGTGATTCGCCGCATCGATCCCGCCGACCAGCCGATCCTGCAGCTTTCCCTGAAAGCCGACCTGCCGCCCGCCCAGCTCTACGATGTCGCGAATGAAGTGATTCGCCCAAAACTGGAGCAGATCCCGCAGGTGGGTCTGGTTGAGGTCCTCGGGGGTCGCAAACGCGAAATCCAAGTCACGCTCGATCGCGATCGCCTCAATCGCCGTGAGATTTCGGCAGGACAGGTGGCGGCCCGCCTCGCATCCGCCGGCGAAAACATTCCAGCCGGCAAAGTCAACGAAGGGAAGAAGGAGACGGTTTTCAGGACCTTGGGCCAGTTCACAACCCTCTCGGACATCGAGGGGATGATCGTCAATTTCTTCGGCAACGATGTCCCCACTTCGATCAAGGACATCGGGCAAGTGATCGATACCCTCGAGGACGAGAAATCCCGGACCTACGTCAATGGTGAGAAATCCCTCATCATCCAGGCATTCAAGCAGTCGGGCTCCAATACTATCGCAGTCGCCGACGGACTCAAGGCGCGCATCGAATCCCTCAACAAGGAGCTCGCAAACGCCCCCGGTAAGCCCAAGGTCACGCTGGTTCGGGACGCAAGCCTCTGGATCCGCGCCAACGTCGAAGACGTGAAGGAGTCCATCCTGATCGGGGTGGTGCTCGCGGTCGTCGTCGTGTTCTTCTTTCTCGGCAGCGGCCGCTCCACTA
>JAYVNB010000245.1:0-12121 GCA_043759365.1 Bacteriovoracaceae bacterium
CAAGGTCAGTGTTTTCTCAGAACTCAGAAGTCGCTGGAAAACACTCAAAGCCTTGGTGGAGGCGAGCGAAGCCGATTGGATCATCGTAGCCGATCCCACCATCCGTTGGGGGGATGAGTTCCTGTCCGACGTGCTCTCCCACGGCGTATCCGGAGCGATCTTGGCACTCGACCCCAGTCGTGGAGCGGGTCCCTTAGGCAGGCTTGAGGATCACCTCCGGGAGCTCGAAAACCGGGTGGGTGGACCCGTCGGATTCCGCTCGGGCGCTTGGGTGTTCGAAGCCTCCGTCCTTCGGTCCACGCTCCAAGCGATGAGCTCCCACGACTGGTACGGCTTGGGGAGCGTGCTCCCACTGGCGCTGCGACTCAAGTACCCTCACAGTCGGACTTTGGCGCAACCCAGGTTGGTCTCATCGACGGCTACCCTCGACCTGACGACGCGGTTTCGGGAGATGATGGGAGAACTTCAGTGGATTCGATTCCTGCTCCCGCATGCCTTGAACCAAAACCCCCGGGTAGGAATCTTGGCACTCCGGCGGGCGGCAAAAGTCTTTTGGATCTATGGCTGGTTCTTCACTGTTTTGGGAGTCTCGCTGCAGAGCGGACTGCTGGCGATTCTGATGGGCGCAGCTTTGGTCGGAGTCGGCGCTGGGTTCGTCGCGCACGGAGGTTCCGCGGTCCGGGAATTTCGCGACGCCGCGCTCGTATCGCTCGCGGCCCCTCTGCTTTGGTTCAAAGCTGGGTCCGCTTCGCAGATCCGCTGGAAGTGAGGACAATCCGAGCCCGGATCCGAGTGAAGTCGAACACCATTCTGAAGCCATCGCGAATTGGCCTCACTTTGCTTCCGTCCTGATGACTCCAGGTGACCGGAATCTCCACGATTGCGAGCCGATGCAAAACCGCCAGCATCAGGAACTCGACGTCCCAAGCGAAGCGGTCCACACGGAGTTCTGGGAGCCATGCAGCCACGCTAGGGCGGTGGATCAACTTGAAGCCGCACTGGGTGTCTTTGAAGGGGAGCCCCGTGATCAGGACTACCAGCCGGTTAAAACATTTCCCCAGGGTTTCCCGAATAAGATTCTGCCTTCGTTTCAACCGACTTTTGTCCATGCCACGTGAGCCGATCGCGATCTGAGCCGTACCGGGAGGTTCGTTCAGGCCTTGAATCAGGATCATCAGCTGGTCCCATGGTGTGGAGCCATCGGCGTCCGCGATCAGGATCCATTCGGCTAGCGAGTGACTCATCCCTTCCCGAACCGCCGCGCCCTTTCCTGAATTGCATTGGAGCCGGCGAGTCTTGAGAGGAACCGGATAGTCGGCCGGAAGTTTTGAGATCGAGTCAAGGGTTCCGTCGGTTGAACCGTCGTCCACCACGATGACCTCAGAGATGCGGGCTACGGGGGTGAACGCAGGGAAGTTGATGTGAAGCGCGAGATCGGCAAGCGTCTCGGGAAGGCGCGTGCTCTCGTTGTAGGCGGGAATCACGATGCTGATCTCAAACATGGGGCAGTCCGGGTTTTTTGAAAAGGCCGACTACGGAAGTCCCGAACCAGGGGTTTCCGCCAGCGCGTGCTTCGAGTTTTCCTAGTCCGCAAAGGATCGAGTTCAGGGGACCGGGTGTTCTCTGGAGCTCCGTACTCGAGCGGACCTGGGAGGCCTTGGGTCGAGGTGCCTTCCGGAGGCCGTAAACGAGAGGAAAAATATGGGAGAAAGCGTAGCGGGTCCTCACCACTTCAAGCCCCACTGAAAGGGCTAGCTCCTGCAATCGGGGACGCGTGTAGCGACGCTTGTGGTCGAGCAGGACATCATGCTGAGACCAAAGTGATGGGAAAGCGGGAACCGTGGCGAAAACCAACCCACCCGGCTTCAGCTCCTTGATCCATCGCTTCAGCGCGCCTCGATCGTCGTCAATGTGCTCGAGGACATCCATCGCGATCAGAAGGTCGAATGAGCTGGGGGCCTGAGCCGGGACCTCCTCCAAGCACTTTCCGAACCAGTCCCCGGGTTTGGCCCAGGAAGTATCGATCCGTTTCGGGTCTAGCTCGAGGTCGACTCCCACAAGGCGGCCGATCTGATGCTGGTGCGGAGTGAGGGTGCGGAGATAACGGAGATTTTGACAAGTGCCGCAACCGACCTCAAGAACCTGGAGTGGCGCCGGTCCCGCCGACGCCAGAACCGCCTGATCGAGGTACTGAAAACGGGTTTGGATCCACCAATGGGCCATTTCCTCGTCGGGGCTCATTTGGCCGATCTCTTTCAAGTCCATGAGCGGAAACTAACACCAGAGCGTTTTTGGATTCCAGGACCGAGTTTTTTCTTGCCGCGGCGCACATCCCTGGGACGGTCATTGCCCTACTCACGACCCTTTGCTATACCCAAAGAACGGCAAGTTGGGTTGGAGAGATGACCGAGTGGCCGAAGGTACTCCCTTGCTAAGGGAGCATACGCCAAAAGCGTATCGAGGGTTCGAATCCCTCTCTCTCCGCCACTACCAACAGCCGTATCCCCCACTTCGGCACCGGCCAATCCTATTTTCCTGCCGACCTCGGGGAGTTGAGGCCACAGTTGGCCAACTTCAAGGGAGAGTCGGTTTTTGCCTCGATCGAATTGGCCTGCTCCTGGGAGCGAACAAGGAACTTCTTGAGGCGTGCATTGGAGGGATCAGCTTGAAGAGCTTTCTTCACGGGCTGGTCCACTTCGAAAAGCCCGATTAATCGCGACTGCGGAAGTAGCCAGTGGATCGCGCAGTCGAGATTGCCTGCGAAATGGTGATCCACCGAGCTTACGAAAAAGGCCGGATTGCGGGTGAGGATCTTAAGAAGGTCGAATCGGTATTGGCTCGACGCAATTCCTGGGGAGGGGCGAAAATCCAAGATCGCGTCCATGATCCTCGTGTCTTGATGCAAGGGGGCTAATCGCACGAACTCGTCCCAGACCTTGTTTTGATAACCCTGGCGAGGCCCAAGGTGGGCCTCGTTTTCGTCACGCAGCTTCTGTTCCGGGGGTGTCATTGGGCTGACGCCGGCATGAGTCGAAGAAATTTGTAATCCAGCTAAAACCAAGGCCAAACGACAGTCCCGGGAGCTCATGCTGTCATTCTAGGGCGATTGCCAGAATAATAGAAGCATGAGGCTTCCGCTCAAATCGATTTTCACTCCCCTGCTTTTGTTCCCGGTTTTGGCCCACGCCGAGTGCAAGCAGCCGGACAGCGATACGGTCGAATTGGTCCAGAGTCTCGTCAGTTCGATTGAAAGCAATCAACGGACCGTGAAGTCCGTGGATGACTTCCTGAGCAAGCTGCCGCGCGAAGTTCGTCAGAACATGATCTTCATGAGCGAGAGTCGAAGCCTGCAGGAAGGTTCAAAGGACAGTCCTCGCGTGATCCTCAAAAGCCGTGACGGGGGTGTCACTCTCTCGTTCAATACCAAGCCCACTCCCGCCGGGTCGACTGATCCTGACCCCAAGGGGTTTGACTCCGTCGAAGTCAGCACTTTCGACCCGAGCGATGGAAGTTTTAAACTCACGGAACTCCGGTTTCCAGACGACTCCAAGGATCCTCAGATCACTGGGCGATCCAATGCCAGCGTCGAGCGCAATCCTGCGAAGTGCGTATCTTGTCATATGGACCCATCGCGTCCTGTTTGGGACTCCTACCGTTTCTGGGCAGGAATGGTCCCGTTCTCCGAGGACACGCTTCGGAGGGGATCCATGGAGACAGCGCAGTATCGAAAATATCTGTCCGACATCCAGAGACGAAACCCTCAGAGTCCCCGTCTACGACACTTGCAGCCTCTGGACCGAATCCAGGATATCGATCGCGACATCCAGGATAAGGGCTTTTATCAGCTCAAGTCGACCAATGCGGACGTGACCTTCAACAGCACCCCTTCACCGGGTCTGAATCTCTCCCACCAGTACTTGGAGAAGAACGGTTGCCGCCTCGGGCATGAACTGGCGAAGCGGAACGATATCGAGCGAACTAAGTATGCACTGATCGGGTCGCTTGAAAACTGCGTGAATACCCAGGATTTCAGGGATGATGCGGGGAACCTGGCTGCTGCCAAGTATTTTGTACATAAGGGAATCGCGGGAGTGGGCGGAGTGTTCAGCTATCCTTTGCTCGAAGACGACACGAGGTCCAGGCAGAGCGCCGTTGTAAAGGACAAGGAGGGACGCGAGTCTTGGATCCTGGAAAAGAACGCCGTGGGCGCAACGGCAGCGGATCGGAAGGCGGCGGCTCAAGCGGAACTTGCAGCGGCCAAGTCTGTCGCGGTCGTTAGTGGTCAGCCTGGGGGTTATGGATTACTCGACTTCGACAACAACTCGAACAGCCAGAGCGACCGCATCTCGAAAATCAGGTACCTGCTTGAACCCCTCGGTATCGAGGTCAACAAATGGTCGATGGGGGTGGATCCGGAGGGCTATACTTTTGCCGAGTTCTTTTCGCGCGTGGGACGCAGTCAGCCCCTCCAGGATATCCGGGACAGCTTGCGGCAGCAGGCCGGCACCCAAGATTTCTGCACCTTTCTTGCCGACCGTAGCAAAACGGCTTTGGCCCAAACTTCCTACCGAGCCCTAGTCGGACCGGCCTGCGAGCCACCCTCGATCCTGGATGAGCGGGCGATCCTGGCCATTCAAGGGAGCAATCTCGGTTTACTGCGCAAAGACATTAAGGATCGTGGCATTTTCGCCAAATGCACGGCTTGTCACTTCGGTACTTTCCCGGGGGCGCCTAGCTTGCCGTTCGGGAACCCTGCGCAGCTCGAGCAGCTCCTGAAGGATACGGGCAATGGCCCGGGTGGATGGGCGGACCGGATCTGGTCGCGAGTCTCTCGCAATCCCGAGGCGGTGGGAGCCATGCCGATGGGAGGGGTCGCCCTTTCTTCCGACGACAAAGTGGCGCTTCGCGCTTATTTGCGGGCCGCCGGCACCGCCCCCTGACCTCGGCAAATTCTGCCTTGGATTGACGCCGATGGCCTGCATCCTTCAAACTGAGGGAGATGAGCGCTACGACTGAAAACCGCGGGATTCAGGAGTCTTCGGGCACCGGCGTGTTCGAACGCCTCGACTCCTTCATCGTCGCCGCGAAGCATCTCGAGACCACGCTTGCCACCGAGCGCAGCCAGAATCGGCGCCTCCGCGAAGAAATCGCGGAACGCGAGCACATCTTTGATCGACAGAAAAAGGACTCGGAAGTCCGGGTCCGCGAGCTCAGCATCTCCGAAAGTAAACTGAGGGCGGCGCTCACCCAGTTCCAGGAGAATGAGCGCAAGCTCCTGACCCGCAGCCAATCGATGACCGCGGAGCTCCAAAAAGTCCGCGACGAGCTCAATCAGTACCGAAGTGCTTGGAACGAAGTGCTCCAGCGTGAACGCGAAGCCAAGATGATCCTGGCCGATAGCGAGCATTCGGCCCGTAGGCTCTCGGAGCTTGAAGCCACTTCGCGCGATTTAGGCAGTGCACTCAAGCAGGAGCGCACGCGGCGCGAACAGGCCGAGCGACATGCCCAGAGCTATCAGTTGGAGCTCAAGAACGCACTGGTCCGGATCCATAGCGCGGAAGCCAAATTCAACGAGCTGACCCAAGAGCTCAATGCCCATCGCATCGCCCGCCGAAGCATGGAAGAAGAGGTCGCCGAAGTTGAGAAGAGCCTGCGTGAGCGCCTGGACTGGGAGTCCCTGAAAGAGCGGGAGAAGCTGAAGGCTGAGATGGAGCGCTCCATGGCCCACGAGCGCGAGCGGGTCCGTCAGGCTGCGACCGAGCAAGCTCGATTGGAAGTAGAACCCGTGATCCTTCTCGAGCGCGAGCAGGCCGCACGTGCCAGGGACGCGTTGGACGCCGAGGCCAACGCGCTTCGAAGCACACTCGACCAGGTTTCGCGCGAAAGGGAGGCGCTCCGCCAGGAGCTCCTTGCTCGAAATCGCTTGGAGCAGGAATCAGCCCAGGCCCAACAGGCGCGGGAGCGCATGGCCCAAGAAGGTGTCAAGCGTGAGACCGAGAGCATCCGGCGCGAGCTCACTGCGAAGTTGATGGAATCCCAGGTTGCTTTGGCGTCGGTCGAAGCCGAGTTGCGAGGTACACGCGCACAAGCCGTCGCGCTCAAAAAGGATCAGGCCCGCGGCCAGGAGTTGGAAGGAAAAGTCTCGGCACTCGAAGCGGAGCTCAAGACCGAGCGTGAACGCTCCGAAGCGCGCAGTATCGATGAACTATCGAGCGAGAAGGGTGCAAGGATCGAGCGATTGGCCATCCGCGAGGAGCTCGCGAACACACAGAAGGTCTACGAATCGACGTGTGCGCAGCTTCAGGTGCAGCTTCAGGCCCTTCGTCAGAACCTGGAAGCCTCGAATGCCGATCTCGACTCCACCCGCGCTGAGTTGAACTTGTCCCAAGGTCGAGCGTCCGAGCTCGAGTCCGTGTTGGCGGGTGTCCGACACCAGGAGCGCTCCACCCTCGCAGAAAAGGAGTCCCTCCTTTCCAGCAAGTCCATCGTGGCCGAACGAGCACAAAGTCTGGCCGCAGCGCTGGTCTCCGAGCGGGAAAGGTTCGAGCAGACGACTCGAGTGCTCGAGCTCGATGTTGAGCGGCTGAAAACTTCCAATCCAATTCAGGCCCTGCTTCAAGTGAAGCAAGCGGAGATCGAACGCTTGCAGGTCGAACTCAACTCGGGCAAACATTCAGGAAGCGAATCGGACAAAGCGGGCCGCCGGTTCCGGGAGCGCATGAGTCGTCTTTTTGCCGAGCGCGATCAGCTGGGCGCGCGACTCGTCGAAATGGAGAGCGCAATGCGTGAGCAGCTGGCGCGAATCGGGAGGACCCGGGAGATCAACACTTTGATGAGCGGGCCCGCGGAACCTTGAAATCCTTCGATCAGAAGTTCGGACCAGGCTTCTTGAAGTCCCTTCCCCATGTTCCCGGCGTTTATCGCTATTACGATGAGGCGGGGGGGCTGATCTACGTCGGCAAAGCCAAAAGCCTCCGTCGCAGGCTCTCCCAGTACCGCAACGTCAAACGCCTAAAGAAACACAAGAAGATGAAGTCGATCGTCGCGCAAGCGCATCGACTCGAGTTCGAAGTCTGTGCCTCCGAGCATGAGGCCCTGTTCCTGGAGACGCAGTTGATTCAATTGCACCGTCCGCATTGGAACGTGGCAGGCGCATTTTACTTTCTCTATCCGATGATCGGCATGAGGAAGGACTTGAGCGGTGCGTATTTCTGCTACACCACCCAGCCCGAGCTCTGGGAGGGTTTCGAGTTTTTTGGCGCGTTCCGCTCAAGGGAGTTGACTCGTGAAGCCTTCAAGTCCTTGATGGAGCTTCTCCGGTATGTCGGGCACCCGATACCCCGCGGCCGGCTCCCGAAAAGTCCCGATCGATACTCGATCATCCGAGGATTTCGGCAGATTCCCGCTGACTTCCTTCAGCCACTGGGCCGGTTTTGGAAAGGTGATTCATCGGATGCGATCGCTTCCTTGGTTCTTGCTCTCGTGGAGAACGCGGGTGCGCGCAGCCGCAAGCGTGACGTCCAGGAGGAGTTCAATCAGTTGAAGCGATTTTGGAAGTTCGAGGCCGTCCCGCTCAAGCGGGCGATCCAAGCCTCCGGTTACGGTGTTTTTCCTGTTCCCCAAAGGCAGAGAGACTTTATTTTTCTCGATCTTCGGCGCGTTCGCGCCGCTAAACGGCTGGAGGCGAACGCGCCATGAGGCGGATTCCGATTCGGTACCTCCTGGCAGCGGGGGGGGTGCTCGCTTTTGCGGGCGCACTTTACTCCTGTCGTTCGGCACCGGACCAAGGAGCGGGTTTTTTTGGGAGAAAGTCGTTCTACATCGTCTTCGGGCTGCTCTTCGTCTGGGTCATGCAACTTTCCAGGCTCATACGTGCCCGCAAGTTCTCCCTCCTGACGTTCGTGAGCCCTCACCGGTGGGGGCTTGCGATGGCCCTTTCCCTGACCGTGATCGCGTTTGTATCGGTTCCCGTTGGCTTCAAGACGCTCAGTGACGAAACGAATCTGCTTTCGGTTTCCCAATCGATGGTCAATGAAAAGACCGTCTGGAACGCGACCATGGGAAAATTCTATTATGGGAACTTCAATCCTGTATTTGTGGCAGTCCCCACGCGGCCCCTGGTTTTCCCGTTTTTAGAACACGTTGTCCATGTGTTCCTGGGCTATCGCTACCAGAACGCTTTTTTGCTCAATGGGCTGGTTTTCTTCTGCCTACTGACCTTGATTCACGCGGTCGCCCGCAAGAAACTCGGCGAAGCCCCCGCACTCGCCGCGCAGATCTTCGTGGCGAGCTATCCCATCCTCATGATCGCCGCCACGTCGGGTGGTTTCGATCTTCTCTCGGCTCTCTTTTGCGGGATCGTCCTGTTGGCGTTGCACTTGTTCATGCGCGAACCGGAGCAACCCGAAACATTGCCCTTTCTTTGGGCTTCGGTCGTCGTGTTCGCCAACATCCGCTACGAATCCATCGTGTTCATCCCGATCCTGTGGATAGGACTTTTCTGGGGCGGGTATTTGAATCGCAGGCATTTCCTGACCGCGCCCCACCTCTATTGCTTGACCCCTTTGTTCTTCATCCCGTTCCTGCTCCAGCGTCTCCTGACTCAAGGAAGCTGGGAAACACCGCCCGGTATCGAACCCTTCAGTTTCGGTCATTTCTGGGAGCATCTTGGCATCCTGCTGCAATCCCAGATCGACTTCGGTTTCGTACTCCCCTACTCGCTCTTGGTGAACCTCTTCGCTGGGTTCACCGTGGTCTACCTGGCATACGCGAAGTGGAATGGCCTTCTCGCCCCACCGACGAAGCCCGCTCGGGATTACGTCCGGATCGTTGCGCTCCTTTTCCTGGTTTCACTGACCCTGTTCCTCATGCACCACATGGGTGATTACACGCATCCCACCCAAGCGCGCTTCTTCATCCTCCTGTCGATCGCTTGCGCGCTCACGCCCTTGTTTTTGAGGGCCTACGCGCCCTCCTTGATCAGTGACCGGGCACTGGTTTTAGGCGCTGTCGCTGCCTTCGTCCTCTATCATCCGGCGGCAGTGCACGGGCGATTCATCCATACGCTGATCCTCAATCGCGAAACCGAAGGGTCTCTGGCGGTGTTGAGTTCCTATTCCACCCACAATCTCATGGTGATCGCGGAGCGTCCCGGGCAGTACGCGTCCTTGGATTACGGAGCCGTGGACTTCACTTACGCGAGGGATCATCGCTCGGATCTGATGCTCGAGCTTCGTCGTCGGTTGTTCCAGGAAATCCTGGTTTTTCAGAGAATCGGTTACGACACCCATCAACCCGTCCCTGAAAACGCGCTGGATCCCGAGATCAAGCTGCAGATGGTGCATGAGGAGCAGGTGGATGCGGATCACCTGTTTCGGATCTCGAAAGTTCTTTTTTAGGTTGGGATTTCATTGGGACTCGTCCGGCCCGGGTGCTGTAGCGAGTTCCACGGTGAGAGGCAGGCTAGCCTCAAAAGGTTGTTGCCTGACGGGGCAAGTCCTCACTTGGCATCTCGTGCAGTAGAGACGCGAGCAGGGGTCGACATGGGAATGAAACTCCCCTTCGAGCCGCGTTTCGCGGATGGATTCAGCACCGAACTTCTCGACGAGGTCATGGGCCCGCCCGATCGGATAGAACTCCGGTACCACCACGTGGACGTCGATATGGGTATAGCGTCCTGAACGAAGAGTCCTCAGTTCGTGGACTGCGATTACATCAACAGGTTTGAGTTGATCCATCGCCACGACGAGACTTTTGAGAAGTGCAGGGTCCTCCGAGTCCAAAAGCGCGGTAGCAGCGTCCCGAACGAGGCGGATGCCCGTGAAGGCGAGCAGGAGTCCGACACCCAGGGCGAGCACCGGATCGAGCCAAACCCATCCCGTGAACTTCACGAGGATCAATCCTGCCCCGACCGCGAGAGTCGTGAGGAAGTCGGAAAGCACATGGTGCCCATCAGCCTCGATCGCTTTCGAGTTCTGTGCCCGACCGACTCGCAGGAGAATCATCCCGAGAAGCCCATTGGCCAATCCCGCGGCGAAATTGATTGCGAGTCCCAATCCCAGGTCCTTGAGCTGTGAACCGCGAATCATCGCTCCCACCCCTTCGTAGAGGATGAGTGCGGAGGCGATGGAAATCAGACCCCCTTCAAAAAACGCAGAGAAGTGCTCGATCTTACCGTGCCCGTAAGGGTGTTCCTTATCCGCGGGTTTTCCGGCGAAAACCACCGCACCCAAAGCGAAGGCGGCGGCTAGGACGTTGACGATGCTCTCGATCGCATCTGACTTGAGGGCGGCCGAACCCGAGCAGCGATAGGCGATGTATTTCGCGCCGAGGATGAGAATGCCCATCCCGATCGACAGCAAGATGACCTGAACGCGGAGTCGCTGCGAGATGACGGGGTCCAAGGGGGGTTGCACGAAGGAACATTATAACATGTCGGTGTATTTTTGACGTAAAAAGTCAGATTCCCAGCAGTGAAAGTGCTCGAATTCACAGGGTTTTAGGTGAGTTTACATTCCCGTTAATCTCCCTCAGAATGGAGTTTGGGTGAAAACACTCCTGAAGCCTTTTGGGCGCTATTTTCTGCTGGATCGGATCGCCCGCGGCGGAATGGCGGAGATCTTTCGCGCGCGCTACGCGATGGTGGATTCGGGCGCACGACTGATGGCGATCAAGTGCATGGCTCCCGAGCTTTCGAACGAGCAGCATCTTTTGGATATGTTCAAGGCCGAGGTCAAGCTCCTGCTGGGAATGAACCACCCGAACATCGTCCAGTTCTACGATTTCGGCGATGGCTCCTCCACGAAGCTCGAGGGGCAGAAACGCCCTTACATCGCGATGGAGTACCTTCAAGGTCAAAGTTTGCGGCAAGTGCTCGCGAGTCTTAGAGCCCACGATGACAAGCGCTTTCCGCCCCGGCCGTTTTCAATCCAGTTCGTACTTCACATTGCCAGCCAGTGCTGCCAGGCGCTGAACTACGCCCACGAGTTCGCCGATCCGATCACCGGCGCGCCGATGAAAATCATCCATCGCGACGTGAACCCCCAGAACATCCTCGTGCTCTATGACGGGTCCGTTAAAATCATCGACTTCGGGATCGCCAAGACCGCGTTCGGCGAAGTGACGGAGACTGGACTCATCAAGGGAACGCCTGCTTATCTTGCGCCCGAGCAGATCAAGTTGAGTCGTCACTTGGATCGCCGCTGCGACGTTTTTTCGCTGGGAGTGGTCGTTTGGGAGATGCTGACGGGTCAGCGATTGTTTCGGGCACAAGACGATCGCGCCACCATGCTCAAGATCGCCTCAAGTGATCAACACGTCAAACCTCCTTCGAAATTCAATCCGAGCGTACCGCCCGGACTGGATCAAGTCGTTTTGAAAGCACTTGCGCACGATCCCGACAATCGATACACGACCGCGATTGATTTCGAGACCGACTTGAAGATGGCCTTCGCGCTTCATGCTGGGACCCAGCTCAAGTCGACGACGCAGATCGAGCTCGGGGAATTCGTGCGGCAACTGTTCGCCGAGGAGATTTCTCGCGAAGGGAAGCTCATCCGGGACCTCAATCAACAGGCCGAAGAAATGATCAAGGCCATGGGCAAATCCGCTCCCGCCCAAGAGGACGGCTCCTCCCGGACGCGGACCAACATGGTCGCGCAAGGGCACAACGGAAACGAGGCGGAGCACAGCCCCGATCTTCAGCACGAGCATGCCTCCGAGGACGATGCAGTCGTGGCCGCCGCGGCGGCGGCGGCGGCACAAGCCGAAGCCAAGGATCGGGAACGAGCCAAGTCTGCGCGGAAAGCCGCTGAGTCCAAAGAGAGTCCCCGTGAGGAAAAGATCGGAAATGGCCTGCGCCCCTCCTCTCAAGGTGGCAATGACATGAGCTTGGTCGGTCCAGCGGGGGCAAGCCCGTTGCTGATGATGGACGAGGCCCCACAGCTGCGCCCGAGCGGGGATAGAGACTACCAAAGCATCTCTCCGAAGGCCGAGCGAAACGCCTCGGCTCGAAGTGGTAGAAGCGGGTCTTCGGGATCCAGGAGCAAACAGGCAGCAAAAGGTGGCTTCTTCGGTATTCCCCGCAAAGTCCTGATCGCAGCTGCCGTAGTTGCAGCCCTCT
>JAYVNB010000246.1:0-3966 GCA_043759365.1 Bacteriovoracaceae bacterium
GAGCCCCTGGTACTTGGTTCCCACGGTCCACTTCACGTTTCCGGGGAGGGCTGACGCCGACGGGGCGGCGACCAAGTACATCTTGGGGCTCATCGCCAATGCCGAGCGAAACGTGGTCGACTTTCGCGTGCGCGGAGGATTCGGATTGATGTCCACGTTCGTCGTTGGCTCCGGTGGGGCAGTCACTCTGGATAACGGAAGCTCCACGACCATGTTCTACCGTCCCTCTTATGCGTCCGCCGCCCGCAATTGGATCTTCGATTTTGGGTTGAGCCGTGATCTCAGTTGGCGCGACGAAACGACGCGATTTTCCTGGGATGCCGACGCCTGGGTCGCGAGCGCCTTGACCCGAAGGCGATCCCTCACTTTCGTCCTAGGAGTGAGCTATGGGCTCTGAGTGGAGACTCGCGATATTCATGGCAATCGCACTGTCGATTCTCCTGCCGACTCGTCCCGCGCGAGCGTTCACTTTGGTCGGCAACAGCGCGCTCCGGGGTTGGCAGGCCAACCTCCTTGAAATTCATCTCAATTCGAGTCAATGCCCGATTCCCGAAGCTGAATTGACCGAGGCACTCGACCGAGCGATCGATCTCTGGAACTCGGTGCCAACCTCCTCCCTCCGCTTGTCCAGAGGCGTTCAAGTTGCGACCTCTCCAGTACAGGCTGCGGCGGGAACCGGGACTTCAGGCACTCCGACGCCGATCATCCTCTGCGACCCGAATCTCGGGACGACGCTCGGTGTGGGAGTGGACGACGATGTCATCCCGGCGTCGACCAGCAACAAGGCCGATGGCCTGACCCTCAATTACGCCTACATTTTGCTCAATGCGGATCCCAGTGCGAGAGCCAATATCTCAAGGCTGACTCCTCTGAAGCTCTCCATGGTCCTCGCTCATGAGCTGGGCCATGTCTTGGGTCTCGGACATACACGGGATACTCAGAACCTCATGTACTTCGATGTGACCCTGAGGACCGAGCTCTCCTTGTCCCAAGACGATATCGACGGCGTGACCTACCTCTACCCGCGACATGAGCTCGTGGGGAACGGGCTCCTGGGTTGCGGGACGCTCGAGCACCTGCGAGGCGACGGTGCGGGTGGAAATGGCGGCAGTCCGGGTCTTGAGCTTCCGGGACTGCTGCTTTGGGCCGCGGGAGTCGTCGCAATTTTCAAGGTTTTCTCAAGGAATCCAGCCGTCGAAGTCGCCATAGACCCGGATCCGTGGCGTGCAGCAGGGTTTCCAAACGCTGGTCCATGAGTGCCGATAGCCAGGCTTGCTCGGAGATTCCGGACTTCGGAGTACCACTGACGGCGCTTTCGGCGCGAAGCAGGATCGCAGGGAGCCCATCGGGGTCGTTGCCGTTCCCGTGCTGAACGAGGGTGTCGAATAAAAATCCTTTGGAGAGCGCCGTTTCTGCTCCCACTGACTTCGCTGCTTCCAGGGCGGGGAGAAAGTAGGAGCGCTCGACTTCTTCGTCTTGCGAGGAGCGAAACAACGGATCCGGAGCGGCGTGTTTCCAGTTGCGCTCGAAGCCAGAAAGGCCCGAAGTGCGGTCACTTCCCGAAGCTGCGAGCCGACGTAATTCGGGGAGGTAGTTCACGAGCGGGTTTCCGGGCAGTAGGGAGGTGTATCGCTCGACCACCTCCAGCAGGTCCCCGGTTCCTGTGCAGAACCCAATTCGCCCGGCGGTGTACCCTCGGCCATCGTGAAGGTTCTCGATGTAGCCGTACTGAAAGTCGGTTCGGCTGTTTTCAAAGACGGTGGTCAAGACTTCGATTCTGCGCTTCTGTTCCGGGGTGATCGAAGTCGAAGACACCACCAACAGCGCAGCAATCGAGAGAAATTGCAGGGGGCACATTTTTAGACCTTAACATGAATGTCCCTGACACCCCTTTTGTTTTAGCGCAGCGCATTAGCGTTATTGGGTTTGGATGTTTCCATGGGTGCGTGCTGGATTTTAGCGCCTTCAATCATCTATAAGGGTGGAATGACTCCCAACCGTTTTTACATCGAAGAAGCCTCCAGGTTCGAAGGCCAGATCGTCACCGTCAAGGGTTGGGTGTATCAGAAGCGAAGTTCGGGCAAGATCAAGTTCCTGATCATGCGTGACGGTACCGGGCTCATGCAGGGCGTGCTTTTCAAGGGCGAGTGCGCGGACGGGGCTCTCGATGACTTCGAAAAGCTGACCCAAGAATCCTCCTTCGAGGCTACGGGAGTCATTCGCTCCGCGCCCCGCCAACCGGGCGGTTTCGAAATGGGGGTTCAATCGATCAAGGTCGTGAGTATCGCCGAGATTTATCCGATTTCGCCCAAGGAGCACGGAGTGCAGTTCTTGATGGAGAATCGCCATCTCTGGCTGCGCTCCCAGCGGCAATGGGCGGCACTCCGGGTCCGCGCCGAGATCATCCGCGCGATTCAGGAGTTCTTCGATAAGCGTGGGTTCATTCGTTTCGATTCCCCGATCCTGACCCCCTCGAGTTGCGAAGGGACCTCGACCCTGTTCCAGACCCCTTATTTCGAGGAAAAAGCGTTTTTATCCCAGTCGGGGCAACTCTACGGCGAAGTCGGCGCGATGGCATTCGGTAAAATCTATGTCTTTGGCCCGACCTTTCGGGCCGAAAAGTCGATGACTCGCAAGCACCTCACCGAGTTCTGGATGGTCGAGCCTGAAGTGGCTTTCGCGGATCTGAACGACAACATGGTGCTCGGAGAACAGTTCATCGAGCACATCGTCCAAAGCGTCCTTGCCAATCGGGCACCGGAGTTGAAGATCCTCGAGCGCGATCTGTCGAAGCTCGAGTCCATCCGAGGTCCATTTCCTCGCATCTCCTATGACGAAGCGATCAAGATCCTCGAAAAACGGGGAGTCGGCATTCCTTGGGGCGAGGACTTCGGTGCTCCCCACGAGACCGCGCTCGGCGACGAGTTTGGCGGTAAACCGGTCTACGTCCACCACATGCCTTCGCAGATTAAAGCGTTCTATTTCAAGCAATCCGACGTGGTCGGGGGACCGGGGGTCGAGGGAACCGGCAAGTATGCCTTGGGTTGCGACCTGATCGCTCCGGACGGTTATGGTGAAGTGATCGGAGGCGGCCAGCGCGAGGAGAGCGTGGATGTCCTCAAGCGGCGGATCGCCGAGCACAAGCTCAGCGAAACGGATTACAATTGGTACTTGGACCTTCGGCGGTACGGTTCTGTTCCCCATTCCGGTTTCGGCTTGGGGCTTGAACGTGCGGTCGCTTGGATGACCGGCGTGGAGCATGTGCGCGAGACGGTGCCGTTCGCGCGAACCCCCAATCTGCTCCGGCCTTGATCGTTTCTATGAATCGTTCTTCAATCTTGATCACCGGCGCGACTGGATTCGTAGGAAGTGCCCTCGCCGCCCGGTTTTTGGCCGACGGGCAGAGTCTGCTCTGCCTGTCGCGAAATGACGAGTCAGGGGAAAGAACGCGGAGTGCGATCCAAAGCGCCGCTACAGGCTTGTCCCTCCATTTGAAGGAAGATTGGAAGAAACACGTCCGGGTCGCTCCCTCGCGCATCGATCCCGCTTTATTCAGCGGGATTTCGGCTGTCTGGAACTGCGCCGCCGAAATGGGCTACTCCTTCAAGAACCTCCCGCAATCGCTGAAGCAAAACGTGGAATTCAGCGTAGAGCTCTTTCAGGCCGTCGCTGAAGGTGCCCCGGCGGGCGCCCGGTTCTTCCAGATTTCGACCGCTTACACGGGCGCCCCGACAGTCGGTTCGATTCCGGAAAGGCTGCATTCGGGCAGTCCCTTCTGGAACGCCTATCAGACCTCGAAATGGTGCGCGGAGCATGCACTCTCGACAGCGGCATCTCAAACGAGCCTGCCCCTGACCATCCTTCGTCCCGGCATCGTGGTCGGCGACTCGAGATCAGGTTGGTCGCCCGCCAAAGCGTTCGGACTCTATCAATTCTGCGACTGGACCCAAGCGGCCAAGGATGCGG
>JAYVNB010000247.1:0-3912 GCA_043759365.1 Bacteriovoracaceae bacterium
CCAGCGTCGACGAGTTAGAAAGCCGTTTTGCGCGAACTTGGATCCGCCTTGTCCGTGTGATCGGAGCCCCCTTCGAGCTTCACCATCTTGTTATAGATCCCGAGAAGTAAGAAGGTTGGAGCCCACAGGCCTACGAAGTTCGCGAAAGTCTTGCGTTCCGCAAAGACGGCGAGACCCGCGGACAGGGCAATGCTGCCGATCGCGAGTCCCAAGTAGCCCACAGAGGGGATTTTCGCAGTCTGGCGCTCGATACGCTTGGTCAGTGCTCCTTCTTGGAGCTGAGAGACGTCGTCGTTGTGCAGCTTGTTCATGACCTTGTCTTTGAGGCTTTCCACGGTGGAAGAGTGTGCCATGAGGTCTTCTCCTTGATTCGAATGGATGGTTTGGGGGCTTGTCTGGATTTATGTTCGCAAGCTCCGTGCCCAGCGTGAGTGCGGTTCTTGCTGAGCGAGCGACTCAAAGGGGTGTTTGTGAAGCCTTCGGAGAAGCTGCACTATGGACTCGAGAGGGAGAGATCGGCGGCGGAGACGCTTCAGGAGCAGGGAGCGCGGCTCCTTATGACCAACCTGCGGTACCCGGGTGGAGAGATCGACCTCATCGTAGAGGAGCGGGATCCGACGACCGGAGCCTGGGTCCTGGTTTTCGTCGAAGTGCGGGCTCGGCGGCTTGGAGCTTGGTTTCGCGGCATTGAATCGGTGGATCAGCGCAAGCTTGCTCGACTCAAAATAGGCATCAACCGTTTCCTAGTGCGGTACGGCGGAGCAGCGAAAGGCGTGCGCCTCGACCTCATGGTCTGGGATGGGACCGCATGGACCCGATTCAAGGATGTCGCCTTTTCTTGACCCAGGTTGCATCGGAGTGCTGAAATCTAAGCCATGGGCAAAGCGTGGGGTCGGAAGTTCGTCGTCGCCGGGTTGCTCCCGGTCTGCCTGATTGCATCTCCCGCCCGGGCAGTCGATCGCGATGTCCGGGCTGTGCTCACCACTTCGGCATACGGAGTCGCAGGAGGGACGCTTCTGGGCCTCGCGAGCCTGCCTCTTCACCGAAGTGGTCGAAGCGTTTTCATGGGCACCAGTCTTGGCCTCTATCTGGGAGCGATCGTCGGGTTCTATTTCATCGGGCATCGAGACGATCGGGGCAATCCTCTCGCTTCATGGGCAGGGCCGGATGAATTTGACTCGGCCCCGATGACACGAGAGAAGCCTTGGGTGGACGCGCGTTTTCAAGTCTTGAGCTTTTGAACGCGGGGCCCGAGCACGCGGTCCAGGCCCCGAGCGATTCATTCAGGTCGGGTTCATTGGTCGAAGCTTTTCCGAGCCCGATCCTGGTTTTCGTAAAACTCAAAGATGTCCGACTCATCGAATGCTTTCATGACGCGCCTGAACTCGTTCTTCACATTGCAATAGCGGGGCTTCGTCGGTGAGGCTGCATTGAAGTCCTTCATCGTTTGGACAAACGAGGAGATTCCGCTCGATCCGACAAATTCAAGGTTCTCCATGTCCACAATGATCTTTTTTGCAACCGAGTCGGAGTTGGCCTTGAGGATCTTGCTTAAGTGCAGTTTGAGGGAATCCTGCATCTCGAAGTCGAGCTTTCCATCCATCGAGACCACCACCGTGTCGCCCACTCTTTTCGCTTCCGTCTTCATCGCCATAGCTTTGGTTTCTCCTTGAACGCCTGACTTGCTATTATCCGGAGACAAATGAGCGATACCAAGAGGCAAGATTTGCCGGGCATACTCTGGGTGGTGGCGACTCCGATCGGGAATCTCGGGGATCTGTCGGTTCGAGCCAAGGAAGTCTTGGCGGGAGCGGATGTGGTTCTTTGCGAGGATACGCGGCGGACCTCGCGACTTTGTGCCGCCACCGGAATATCACCACGCCTGGAGCGTCTGGACGCCCATGCCGACGAACATCGTTTGCAAACCCGGGTGGATCGGCTTGCGGCCGGGGAGCGCGCCGCTCTCGTGACTGACGCTGGCACTCCGGGCGTGAGCGACCCCGCGGCAGCTCTCGTGGCCTTGGCTCGCGCCCGTGGAGTGGCGGTGGTGCCGATTCCAGGCCCGAGCGCAGTGGTGACTCTTCTTTCAGTGAGTGGTTTTGTCGAAAGCGCCTTTGCCTTCGGAGGCTTTTTCCCCCGTAAAGAGGGGGAAAGAAAACGGACCGTTGAAGCGGCAGCGCGCTTTGCGGAAGTCTGCAGGATCATGGTTTGGTTTGAGAGTCCTGAGAGGATTGAGGACTCGCTCGGTCTTCTGGCTCGTCTAGTACCCGATGCGCAAGTGGTGGCCGCAAAAGAGCTCACCAAGATGCATGAGCGTATTTTTGCTGGGACCGCAGCTGAGACCGCCCAAGCCGTCGCAGAAGAACTCGAGCGCGAAGGAAAGCTGGGGGAGTGGTGCTTCGCCTGCCGCTTTCCAGAGGTCACGCAGAGCCCTGAAATGGAGTCAGAAACGTCCAGCGGGAGTCCCGCCGGATGGCGATTGGCGCTGCGGTGCCTGCTTGAGTCGGGGGTCGCTCTCAACGAAGCGGCCAAGCGAGTGAGTCAATACTTTGCCGTGCCTAAAAATGCTGTCTACGAGGAAGGGCTGCGGCTTTCGGGGAAGAAATAAGCGGAATTCTTGGGTGGGGGGGTTGACCCGCGGCTGAACCTCCGTAGACTCAAAAGTGTGGTTGTGGAACGAATCCATGGATGGATTCTGGGAGACAGATTCAGAGCTCTCGTGGGCCTCGGTGGAGTTAGGATGACTTTTCACTGAGGCATTTTTTTCGGCCCCTCCAGGATGGAGGGGTGAACCGAGGGCGGAGCCCCGATGCCGACGAAAAGAACCCAGGGAGCGATTCCCTCGAGTCCCTTGGAAGGCGACGACAAGGCCGCTTTGAAGCAGGCCTTGGTCAAGATCCGCGCACTGGAGCGCGAGATCACCCGGACGCTGCTGGTGACGCAGGAAAAGGTTCAGCAGCTCGAGTATCTCACCCAACTTTCGAGTCTGCTCAATTCCACCCTCGATCCTGGAGTCGTGCGCGAAAAGGCATTGGAAGCGACTTGCCAGCTTTTGAAGTGCGAGACGGCCTCTTTGCTTCTCGTGGACCCGAAAACCGGCGAACTCTATTGGGAAACGGCGCTGGGTCAGGCTGGGCAGGAGCTCAAGACCAGTCACATTCGACTCGCAATCAACGATCGCTCGATTGCAGGGTATGTCGCGATGTCCGGCGAGAGTCTGGTCATCAACGACGTTCAGAATGATCCCCGACACAACAAGAAGCCGGGAGGCGCGGTCAAGGGCGGCTTCAAGGCGCGCTCCATGATCTGTGTTCCCCTCAAGGCCAAGGACCGTACGATCGGGGTACTTCAAGCGTTGAACAAACTCCCCGTCGTGCCTGCACGCGCGTCTCGACACGAATGGCCGGACTTCTACGGAGACGATCTGCAGATTTTCGAGACCTTGAGTCACCAGGTCGCGGTAGCAATCGAGAACTCAGGTCTCTACGTGGGTCTCAAAAAAAGCTTCTACGATACCGTCGAGTCCCTGGCCGAAGCGATCGAGAAGAAGGACAGCTACACGGGTGGGCACACCAAGCGCGTCGTCTACTATTCGATGTGCGTCGCTAAGTACCTCGATCTGTGCCCGGAGATGCTGGAAAGAATTCGGTTGGGTGCGCTCCTTCACGATGTCGGGAAGATCGGGGTCGAGGACAAGGTCCTGAAGAAGCCCGCTCCGCTCGATCCGGAGGAGTGGAAGCAGATGCAGAAGCACCCGGAGCTGGGCTGGGACATCATGAGTCGGGTGGAGAGCTTGAAGGATGTGATCGGCGGAATGCGTTACCATCACGAGCGTTGGGATGGAAAAGGCTATCCCCTTGGGATGAAGGGAGAGGAGATCCCTTTTATTGCCCGAGTCATTGCCGTAGCGGA
>JAYVNB010000248.1:0-11922 GCA_043759365.1 Bacteriovoracaceae bacterium
CGTCGGCTTGACCTCCGAGCTTTCCTTCCGTTCCCACTTCTTTCGCGACGCGAGTCACCTCGGCGGCGAACGACCGGAGCTGATCCACCATGACGTTGATCGTGGACTTGAGCTCGAGGATCTCGCCACGGGCATCGACCGTGATCTTTTGGGACAAGTCGCCGTTGGCGACTGCCGTCGTGACGTTCGCGATGTTACGAACCTGGTTCGTGAGGTTCGAAGCGAGGCCGTTGACGTTGTCGGTGAGGTCTTTCCAGGTGCCGGAGACGCCTTTGACGTCGGCTTGACCTCCGAGCTTTCCTTCCGTTCCGACCTCTTTCGCGACTCGAGTCACTTCGGCAGCGAACGAGTTCAGTTGGTCCACCATCGTGTTGATGGTGTTCTTGAGTGCGAGAATCTCGCCCTCGGCATCGACCGTGATCTTCTGCGAGAGGTCTCCTTTAGCGACTGCCGTCGTGACCTTGGCGATGTTCCGGACCTGCGCGGTGAGGTTACCGGCCAGACCATTGACGTTGTCGGTGAGGTCTTTCCAGGTGCCGGAGACGCCTTTGACGTCGGCCTGGCCGCCGAGTTTTCCTTCCGTTCCGACTTCCTTCGCGACTCGAGTCACTTCTGCTGCGAAAGAACGGAGAGTATCCACCATCGTGTTGATGGTGTTCTTCAACTCATAAATTTCGCCGCGGGCATCGACTGTGATTTTCTGGGACAAGTCGCCGTTGGCGACGGCAGTCGTCACTTTCGCGATGTTGCGGACCTGGTCCGTGAGGTTGTTCGCGAGACCATTCACGTTGTCGGTGAGATCCTTCCAGGTACCGGCGACACCCTTGACATTCGCCTGACCGCCCAGTTTTCCTTCAGTACCCACTTCTTTCGCGACTCGAGTCACTTCAGAAGCGAAGGAGGAGAGCTGATCCACCATCTTGTTGATGACGTCCTTGATCTGGAGAATCTCGCCTTTGACATCGACCGTGATCTTTTGCGTCAGGTCGCCGTTGGCGATGGCGCTCGAGACTTTCGACACGTCACGCAGCTGAACTGTGAGGTTCGAAGCCATCGTGTTGACGTTGTCGGTGAGGTCTTTCCAGGTGCCGGCCACGCCCTTGACGTCGGCTTGACCGCCCAACTTTCCTTCGGTACCGACTTCCTTCGCGACTCGAGTTACTTCTGCTGCGAACGAACGGAGAGTGTCCACCATCGTGTTGATGGTGTTCTTGAGCTCATACACTTCGCCGCGGGCGTCGACCGTGATCTTCTGCGAAAGGTCGCCGTTGGCGACAGCAGTCGTCACTTTGGCGATGTTACGAACTTGGTTGGTGAGGTTACCGGCCAAGACGTTGACATTGTCGGTGAGGTCTTTCCAGGTGCCGGAAACGCCTTTGACGTCGGCCTGACCACCCAGGCGACCTTCAGTGCCGACCTCTTTCGCAACGCGAGTTACTTCGGCAGCAAACGAAGAGAGCTGGTCCACCATGGTGTTGATGGTGTTTTTCAGTTCGGCGATCTCGCCCTTTGCGTCGACGGTGATCTTCTGGGACAAGTCGCCTTTGGCGACAGCGGTCGTCACTTTGGCTATGTTACGAACCTGCGCAGTCAAGTTACCGGCGAGACCATTGACGTTGTCGGTGAGATCTTTCCAGGTACCCGAAACCCCTTTGACGTCTGCTTGACCGCCCAGCTTTCCTTCGTTACCGACCTCTTTCGCCACGCGAGTGACCTCGGCGGCGAAAGAGTTGAGCTGGTCGACCATGGAGTTAACCGTTGTACCGATGCGAAGGAACTCGCCTCGGACGGGACGGCCTTCGATTTCGAGCGACATCTTTTGCGACAAGTCGCCCTTGGCGACGGCAGTGATGACGCGGGCGACTTCGTTGGTGGGAGCGACCAAGTCGCCGATGAGTTGGTTGACGGAGTTGACGGAACTCGCCCATGCGCCCTTGGCGGGGCCGACCGAAGCTCGTTCCGTCATTCGGCCTTCCTGACCGACGATTTTTCCGACTCGGACCAACTCGTTGGCCATGTGGTCGTTCAATCCGATGATGTCGTTCAGAAGCTCGCCGGCGCGCGAGAGAATGCCGTCATTGACGTAGGGCAGGCGAACCGTGAAGTCGCCGCCCTTGATCGCCTTCAGCGTTTCCACGAGGAGTTCAACTTCCTCTTTGGAGGAGGGTGAGAGGATATCCCACTCAGTGATTCCACTCTCGCGGAGATTGCGTCGCTTCAGCGCGGCAGGAGAGAGAGTCTTCGAGGAGCTCGGCAGCACTCGGGACGGCTTCAAGGTTTCTGAGTCCGATTCCGATCCGGTCGCGCCCGCATGAGAGGCAACGCTTTCGGACTTCTTTTTCCCATTCCGGTTTTCCCGGTTATTCTGAGTGGTGGGTTTCAAGTTCGGTTCCTCGCGGAGTTGAAAACAGGTTTTGCTAAAAGCTTGTTGAGTTGTGGTGTTCCTATCAGATCTACAATTTTTGTTGCAAGGCGTGGGTGTCGAAATTTTTTATATTTTAAGCCTGAAACAAGCAGCTTCGGCTCCGTTTAAATTTGCATGAAACCTCGTTATTCCATCCAAGCTTCTTCTGTCCTCTGGAATCATTGCGCGTTTCGACTTCGAGAGCGTTGGGCAATGAACTGAGATTGCACATTGCAAGATTCAATCACTGAGATTCAATCACTGAGAAGGGAAGCCGAAGTGAGGATCGGAGATTCCCCTCCTGACTGTCAATGGATTCGGTGATTGCGTGCAGCAGCAGACTTGGTTAAAAAAATGGCTAGGGGAGTTTTTTTGGACAAGTTCGAGGTACCCGACAACTTGAGCAACTCGCCGATCGATATCCTTTTGGTGGATGATCGGCCCGAGAACCTGCTTGCTCTCGAAGCCGTTTTGGCTTCGCCCGGTTATCGCCTCTTCAAAGCGACTTCCGGTGAAGGCGCTTTGCGGTACCTTCTCGATCATGACCCAGTCTTGATTTTGATGGATGTCCAGATGCCTGAGCTGGACGGCTTCCAGACGGCTGAAATCATCAAGCAAAGCGAACGCACTCGAAGCATTCCTATTATCTTCGTCACCGCCATCAATAAGGACGAGAGATTCGTTCACCAGGGTTATCGAGGCGGTGCGGTCGATTACCTTTACAAACCCTTCGATGATACGATTCTGCGCTCTAAAGTCGCTGTCTTCGCCGACCTTGATCGAAAGACCCGACGCTTGCTGGCCGTAGAGCGGATGCTTCGGGAGAATGAGGGACGCGAGCGTCAGCGCCAGTTGCACGAGCTGGAACTCAAAAGCCTTCGTCGCGAACATGCTCAGCAGCAAAAGTATCGCGATCTGGTCGAGAGCATTCATCAAGGAGTCGTTTGGCTGGCAGACGCCGCGAGCATGTCCTTTAGCTTTGTCGGTCCGGGTGCGAATCGCATCCTGGGTTACTCAGAATCCCAGTGGCTCGAGGATCCGGGTTTCTGGGAGCGGAGTCAGCATCCTGAGGATCGGGCCGGCGTCGCGCAGGCACTGAAGCAGCTTCGAGTCGACGAATGCCACGAAGTTCGGTTTCAGCATCGAATGATTTCAGCTAACGGTGCTGCGCTTTGGTTTGATACCGGGGTTCGGATCTCCTCCAAAGGCGACGGGTTGGGACCCGAGTTTCGCGGGCTCTCTGTGGACATCACCCGAGTCAAGGAGGCGGAAGTCGCTGAGCGGAGAAGCAAGGAACGCGCAAGCTTCCTTGCCCAAGCGAGCTTGGCGCTCTCGGCTAGCCTCGATCCGGCGACAACCCTGAAGAAGATCGGTGAACTCGCTGTTCCGCTTCTGGCGGACTGGGTTGGGATTGACCAAGTTTCGGATTCCGGAAGGATCGAGTCCCTTTCCTGGGCCCAGGTGGACCCTTCTAAAGATGACAATCTGAAGACCCCTACCGGTGTGGCGGGCGTGATTCGAGAAGTGATTCAATCCGGTGAATCGGAGTTGGTCGAGGACATCGGTGCCCGACTACTCCAGGGAGATTCAGTACCCGGGGAGGTCCGCGAATCCATTGTGTCCGAGGGGTTGCAGTCGGCGATCGTCGTTCCGCTCAAGGCGCGGGGATGTGTCTTTGGCGCGCTAACTTTGGTCTCTGCTGAGTCGAGTCGCCAGTACGATGCGGCGGATAGGGCACTGGCCGAAGATCTCGCGCTTCGTGTCGCTGCTGCGCTGGATTCTTCGTCTCTCTACGAACGAGCGCAGGCCGCGATTCGCGCGCGCGACGAGTTCCTGTCGATCGCAAGCCATGAGTTGAAGACGCCGTTGACTCCGCTCAAGCTTCAGACCCAATCACTGATGCGAAGTCTGAGCAAGACCGGAGCGCTTGAAGTGGCGCCCGCCCGGATCATGAAAATGGTCAAAAGCTCCGATCGGCAGATCAGCCGGCTCTCCGACCTGATCGAGGAGCTCTTGGATGTGGCCCGGATCCGCAATGGAAAGCTGGGGCTCCATTTAGAGAAGTTCAACGTAGTGGAGTTGGTGCAAGACGTACTGGACAGGTTCGAGGAACAATTGCTGGAAGTCGGTTGCAGCGTGGAATTTGAAGTTGGTCCCGAAGTCCAGATTGAAGCCGATCGTTTCCGCTTGGAGCAGGTTCTGGTCAATCTACTGACCAACGCGATGAAGTACGGCCCCGGAAAACCGGTGCATATCGCGCTTGAAGTGCAAGGGCCTCTTTTCCGTCTCTCGGTGAGAGATCATGGAATTGGCATCGCTCCATTGGATCAGGCCAGAATTTTCGAGCGCTTTGAGCGGGCCGTTGGGGGAGATAGCGTCGCTGGACTGGGCCTCGGGCTCTACATCGTCACCCATATCCTTCATGCCCACGAAGGGAGAATTTGGGTAGAAAGCGAGACTGGAGTCGGGTCGAATTTTGTCATCGAAATTCCGGCGTTACCTTCGATGGCCCAGGGGCTGAAGGGGTTGCCGGTTTCCTCCGTATCACCCAAGGAGGTTGACTCTCGACACCTGTCGTGACGAGGGTGGTCAATTCCTGTCGAGCATGAGCTGCTGCCCGAAAAAAGAGATCTCGGTCAAGGCCGGCGTTCGGGATGATTGTGAGTCAATTTCTCGCAGGTGCGGCAAAGTATGACTTCCATGTTTTTCCAGTGGTGCCAGTCGCCATCTTTGTTTGGAAAAAACTGGCGACAGTGGAAACACTTGAACTGGCCCTTGCCAGGCTTCAATCCAGTTGTATCGACAGGGGCCTTGATTGCCATGGTTCAGACCTTTTGCCGGTGGGTAATCAATCCATGGGTCGGGTCGTAAGGAGAAACACCGACTGTCACCCGGTCGCCGACAAGGACACGGATGCGGAATTTTTTCATTTTGCCGGAAAGCCGAGCTTGGATGTTGACCCCATTATCGAGGAGGACCTGATAGTTCCCGCCACCCGTCAAATCCGAGACTTTTCCTTCAAAACGAATGAGATCTTCTTTCGACACCAAACTCTCCTTGCGGTCGCTCCAATGGACCGGACTCCATGCCCGCAAACCATGAGATGCGCAGATATATTCTGCTGAGCGATAGCACAAACAGGGCATGAGCGGTAGCTTGCAATCGGAAAAAGTATCTTAATTACTTTGTTCAATCAGGAGTTTCCAGGGGGAAGGGTGATGAATTTCAGAAACCAGGGGAGGATCGCCGGATTTACTTTGGGAGTCGCCCTTCTCGGGATTGGCTGCGCGCGGGCCAAACTGAGACCGAGACTCGCATCTCCATCACCCATGTCCTCCCGGATTCCCGAAAAAAACGTTTCTGAGCAGCGCTTTGACCAGTTGATCGTTCACGTTCGAATCCTCCCTGGACCGGCGGGCGAAGCCTTAGAGGAAGCGTCGGACTCTGCTGTAGGCCTGATCGGTTCGCGGATCGCCGCCGTCGGACGGAGCGAAGTCTTGAGTCCTCGTTGCAGGGGTGATTGCCAAATGATCGAGGGGCAAGGGCATTTTTTACTCCCGGGATTCCAGGATTCAAATGTCCGGCTAGTGGATCGAGTGCGGGCCGAGCTGCAACTGAAGCTCGGGGAGGAAGGACTGTCGGCGGACCTTGCAGCGGTGCGTGCCTATGTCGAAGCTCATCCTGAAAAGTCATGGATTGTCGGAGGAACTTGGAGTTCACTTCGGTTCTCCGGTTCCATGCTGCACCGCGAAGACCTGGATCGATCGGGGAGAGAGCGCCCTGTTGCACTCGCGGATCGCTCAGGTCATCAACTTTGGGTGAGTTCGGAGGCGTTGCTCCAAGCCGGGATCGATCGCGAAAGTCGGGATCCGCCTGGAGGCAGAATCGTTCGTGATGGCCAAGGGGATCCGACTGGTTTGCTTCTCGAAGCCGCCACCGACCCGGTGCGTGCGCGCATGCCTGCTCTCAGCGATGAACTGCTTCGCGCAGCGATCCTTCGTGGACAAGAAATCGCTTTTTCCCAGGGCGTCACGACGGTGCAGGAAGGGGGTGGGCCCGTGACTCTCCCTCAAGCTCTGATTTACGCCTCCTTGGAGGAGTCGGGCTTGCTTCAGCAGCGATCGTACCTCCGGGGCGATTTGCTGGCGCCTGAAGTCGAGTTTCGTGCCTTGGTGCGATTCGCGAAGCAGAGAAAGCCGCTAGCGCGGGTTCGGGTGATCGCATTCGAAGGTTTCGTGGATGGAACGCTCGGGAGCGCGACTGCGGCGATGCTGGAGCCCTACGAGGGAGACCCAGGCGGGACGGGATTGGTTCGGATCGATGCTCCGAGATTAAATCGGCTGGTACTGCGCGCCAACAAGGCTGGGTTTCCGGTCGCACTTCACGCCTCGGGGGACCGTGCCGTTCGTATGGCATTGGATTCGTTTGCTTTCGCGAAAAAGTCTCTCGGCCATCCGTTGCAAAACTGGATCGAGCAGGTTTCCTTGATCGATCCTACCGATATTCCACGTTTCAAGGCGTTGGGAGTCGTAGCATCGGTACAACCGGCGTTCGCCGAGTTTCAATCCTATGGGGAGTGGGCATCGATCCTTCAGGAGTTGGGAGAAGTGCGCATGAAGCGCCTGCATGCCTGGAGAACCTGGCAGCTCGCGGGAGTGCGGCTGATTTTCGGATCAGCCGACTCCGAGTCGGGACTTTGGGGCCCGGATCCGATCTTGGGGATCGACTCGGCCGCTCATCGTGAGTTCGGAGATGGCGCTGCGTTCGAGCCCTCTGAATCCATCGAAGCCGCTCGGGGGCTCGAGGCATTCACGTCGGCGCCGGCCGAGGCTGTGGGCCTCGGCGATCGACTGGGACGAATCGCTCCTGGCTACGAGGCCGATCTCCTGTTGAGGGATGGAGATCCGCGCAAGGCTCGTCACGTCACGAGGACAGCGAGCCCACCCATCGGACTTTGGGTGGCGGGAGTTAGGGTGCGTTGAGGCGCTTTGTCCGGAGTTCAAATCCCAGCAACAGGAGCATGGCGACTCCGAGAGGGATCAAGTAGTAAATCAGCCGGAAAAGCACGAGCGCGCCTAGGATCTCTGATGAGGCCAAGTAAGGGGCGAGTAGCAGGACCATCAAGCCTTCGAAGACTCCTAGGCCTCCCGGGACATGGCTGATCTGACCGACCATTTGCGAAAGCAGGTAGACTCCCAAGAAGTTGGCATAGTTGAGGCCGCTCGGGTGAGGTAGGAGCCAGTAGAGAACGATTCCGGTGAGCGCCCAGTCCAGACCGGAGATCAGAAGTTGCTCCAGGAAGAGGCGCCCGTGCGGGAGGAAAATTTCCAGACCTCGAATTCGGATCGGGTCGCGTTGCGTCTGGCAGAGGTAAGAAAAAAGCGCAACCAGGCCGAGGAGGATTGCGCCGAGAGGTCTTGCCGTCTCGAAGGGGAGGTGGAGGATCGGAGGCAACAGAGGTGGATCGATCGCAAATACGAGACCAGTCACCCAAGCGAATCCGACCCAAGTGCTCGAGACCTGAAAGGCCACTACGCGCGCAATGTCGGCAGGGGTGTATCCCCAGTGCGAGTAGAGACGAAAACGAATTGCACCTCCCGCGAGATTCGCCAAGCCGATGTTGTTGCCGAAGGCATGGGCGAGAAAAGAGGCAAACGTCAGGCGCGCGAAGCCCAAAGGCTTTTGGATGAATTCAAAAGCGATTCGGTCGTAGAAGGTCAGCAGGAAATAGCAGAATGCCATCGACAGAAACGAGAAGGCGAGGCGTGATTGCGGGATGGCGCGGATCCAAGTCAAGATCTCGGCCGGAGGGTAGCGTTTGAGTTCTCGGTGAATCACGAAAACTGCAACTAGAAGGAGCAGTGTTCCAATCACGGTGCCGAGGTGGACGCGGATTTGTTTCATCATGGTTTTTGCAGAAAACCCAAGATGGCACAATCTGGCAACGTGTCCCCGAAATAAATTGAGTTTCTGTGACTGGAATGCCGTCGCACTCCTTGCCGGCGCGTTGGAGGGGGCTCATCTCCGGAGTCAAAATCGAGTAGAAAGATTCGTGCTCGGAACGATGTCGACTTAAACTGCTCCCGAGCGAGGTACTTTCGGCTGTTCGAGTTCCTCACGAGATTCAGGAGGAGGATCCTTCAAGGTTGCCTCCTCCTGAAGGGGCATTGGATCGGGAACGAGGCGAAGGTGAGAACCGTGCTCTCGTTTCTCTGAACCCATCGCGTCACGAATGCTTTTCCTGAGTTTCGAGTTGCTCAATTGGAGTGCCCCCTTGTCCAGTGTGGAGCAACGCCCATGCCCAAGTCGTTCAAAGCGCTTCTTCGGAGCGGCTCTCGATGTAATTCAAGTCTTTGAAAAAGGTTTCTTCGAGACCCCAAAGGGCCAGGTAAGCGACGCCCAGGCTCAGGATGCCGACGAAGAGGGCGGATCCGTTGATTCCAAAGCGGCTTCGCAACGAGATGAAGAGGAAGGTCAGCGGAACCACGGATCCTCGGACGAAGTTCGGGACTGTGGTAGTGACGGTCGCCCGGAGGTCCGTCCCGAACTGTTCGGTGCCGATCGTCACGAAAAGTGCCCAGTAGCCTCCTCCGAATCCCAGGGCACAGCAAACGGCATAGAATTGCGTGGCCCCCAAAGGCGGAGCATGGAGGTAGTAAAGGACCGCGAGAGTGGTCAGGGTGAGGAAGGCCAGCACCACCTTTTTCCGGGATCGAAGTACTTGGCTGAGTAAGCCGCTTGCCACGTCGCCGATCGCCATTCCGAGGTAGCAGTACATGACCGCTTTTCCAGCTGAAATGAGCTCATTGCCGCCTTTTGCTTTCGCGAACTCCGGCGAGAAGGTGATGAGAATACCCACTACGTACCAGACCGGGACGCCGATGAGGATGCAGCGGAGGTACTTCAAAAACTTGCTTCGGGACCTGAATAGGGAGAGAAAGTCCCCGCGGCGGTGAACGGAGGCTTTGACCATTCGAAATAGTCCGGACTCGAGCACTCCGACTCGGAGAAACAAAAGGCAGAGTCCCAAGCCTCCTCCGACGAAGTAAGCCTTTCGCCAATCGAGATGTTCGGCGACATTCGCGGCTAGAAGTGCCCCGAAGAGCCCGACCGATGCTACGATCGTGGTGCCGTAACCGCGCTTTTCTTGGGGGAGGACTTCAGCCACCAAGGTGATGCCTGCCCCCAGCTCGCCGGCCAAGCCGATGCCGGCGATCAACCGCCAGAGAGCGTAGGAGTGAACGTCCTGGACCAGTCCATTGGCCACGTTGGCGATGGAGTAGAGGAGGATTGATCCGAAGAGAACACTCAGGCGTCCTCGCTTGTCACCGAGGATGCCCCAGAAGATTCCGCCAATCAACATCCCGATCATCTGGCAGTTGAGGAGCAGCACTCCTTGGCTGAAAAGGTTCTCGCCTTCGTAGCCTAGCGATCTCAAGCTCGGGACTCGGACGATGCTGAAGAGGATCAAGTCATAGATATCGACGAAATAACCCAGGGCAGCGATCAGTACCGCGGCGTTCAGCACTGAGCGGCGCATCGGGACCGCGAGGGTGTTTTGCATTCCGATAGACAATCCCGAAATCCAGACTGGGTCAATGCAGAGTGGGGACGATACTTGCCTAACAATCCTGCCGGAAGGGATTCGATACGCTGAAACCTGGAAAACCGGATCGATGTGGCACACCGGACTCAGGTTTCTTGCCCCAGCAGGCTTTGGAAAGAAAGCCTTCGGACTTCCGAATTTGCCGAAGTCCGATCTCAGCCAGGTGGGTTTCGAGCGGCCGATCCAGGTAGTTTCTGAAAAAAGGCTCGTGGAAGTATTTCGGGAACTGCTCCAGCATTCCGTCCAGTTCGGGTTGATCACCCCATTGGAGCGAGTCGACGACTCCCAAGAAACCTCCGGGACGGGCGACCCGCAGGGACTCGCGGAGCACTGCTTTCCTCATTGCCCACGGAAGCTCATGGAATAGAAAAACTGAAAAAACCGCGTCGAATTGCCGAGGTTTGAATGGAAGTTGAGATCCATCGGCTTGGACAAAATCGATTCGCGAATGCGCGGAAAGTTTCTGGCGGGCCTGTTGAAGGTCGGTATGGCTCAGGTCCACGGCCACTATTTTGGCTTTCGGAAACGCCAGGCTCGCGAATCGGGTCGACTCCCCGGTACCCGCACCGATTTCGAGGATTCGCAGACCTGCCCCATCCTTGGTTTTCAAAGCTCGCTTCATCGGAACGAGGAGCATTCTTCGCATCGCATCCGTCGCGCCGTGAAAAAGTAGGTCGGCCGGGTATCCCTGCGGGGAGAAGGGTGGAGCCTCCCCTAGAAGTTTTTTTCGCTGGACCAAGAGTCCATCCCAGGCAACCCGAGGCAGGCCGACCAGAGGTGCGGTGAAGGACTCCGGTTTCAGGACAGTCACGGGATATCGCCCTCGGGAGATGTTCCGGCTATCGCGTTTCAAAAGGTTGTCCAGTGCGCGGTCAAGGTTGATGCGGGTGTTGGCGCAAATCTCCGGGCCCGGTTGTCTCTGGCCCAAAGTGGTGAAGAGACGTCCTTGAAGCTCGAAAGCCGCGCTCCTCAGCTTGGAGTATTGGAACAGGGTATTGGCGATGAACGGGCCCATGGCACTAGCTGTAACCGGTTGTTGTTGGAGGAACCAGGCAACTTTTCGTAACTTCAAATACGTGATCCCCGATCCCCGGGAATTGTGTAGTCAATTGAGCGGCGTTTAAACTGCCCCCGAACCCTGTGGGCGCGGCACCGGCGGAGTGAGTGTCCGGTTATGGTAGTCGACATAGAGTGCCAGGTGGTTGATCAACCCCTGGCGCTTTTTAGTCGTGCACCAAGTTCTTCGAAATAGCCGGTTGAGATTGGCCCTGAGCATGGCGCAGGTGTGATTGAGTGAAAAGAGGGGATCAAAGCCGATCTTCTTCAGTTCCCCTTGGCCTGCGACGCACCCCCGTCTCCCCTTCAGGTAGGTCGGCGTGGCGTTTGGAAAGTGTGCTTTCAGCACTCTCGGGTAGTGCGGGTTCTGATCAGACAGAAAGGTGGCTTGGTCGCTGACGTAGGGCCCGAGCTCCCGCATGAGGTGACTCCAGCCCTTCGCTCTTTGGTCTGCCCTAGGAGGGTAGCCCTTTTTTCTTGCGACATGCACCAAGGGTCCCTTGGGAGGCATCTGGGAGACTTGAAAACTCAGGATTTTTCGGTGAACGGGGTCGACAGCCAGGGCCACGCTCAGGGGCTTACACTTCGTGTGCTCGCTTGTTTCAAGGTCATCCCACTGGACAGCCTGGAGGGGAGCCTGGGAGTAGGTCATCTTGAGATAGGATTCGTTTCTAACTCGCGCCCGTTGCGCAAGAAACTTGAGCCGTCGGGCCACGGTCTTTGGGTTAACTTGAAGCAGGCGAGCAGCTCGTCTCTGAGAGACGCCCGAGCAGAGCAGGCGCCTCAGGGGCTCGTTGATCCGGCGTTTCTTTTGATTGCGGGCAGGAGAAGAAGTGGCTGAGGAAAAGGTTCGCTT
>JAYVNB010000249.1:0-3874 GCA_043759365.1 Bacteriovoracaceae bacterium
GATTGGCCGGCAGATGATCTAGCGAAACAGGCTCAGCTTGAGTTCGATTCCCCGGCATTTATCAGGAGATATCCGAGATTCATGGAGCAAAGGGGTCGCACCTCTCCAGATTTTTGTCGTGCCGAAAAGGCAAAGGCCCGGACCTCGATCAGGTCCGGGCCTTTCTGGTTTCAAGAGGAGCTCTCAATTAAGGCTGGAAGCAGAGTGGAGCGCGGTTCATGTAACTGACCGCGTCCTGGTAGCTCGGGGTCGTGTAGATCATCGCACCCGTGTAACGAGTCACCCGATAGATCGTCTGACCGAAGGCGTTGGTGCCTGGAACCACCGAACAGTACTGGTTGCCGGGCACTGGGCCTGGAACCGGACGAGCGGGAGGGTTCGGTTGGCCAGGAATGTGCCCCGGGAACGGCTGAGGTGGGAACGGCTGTGGAGCCCGTCCATCGCAACGACCACTCTGGTAGTAGTTCTGCGCTTGCTGGATGGCGTACTGGTAAGAGTACGACTGCTCAAGCTGGCGACCGAACAGGTCGTTGATGATGTAGATCGGGGAACCGAACACATCGGACGAAGTGAACACCGAGCAGGTTCCCACTTGAACTGGGGCTGGCTGTTGGGGGAAAGGCTGGGGAGGAAGCGGTTGTGGCTGAGGAAATGGGCCGGGTTGTGGGAACGGGCCGGGTTGTGGGAACGGGCCGGGTTGAGGCTGGGGTTGCGGGAACGGTCCTGGCTGAGGGAATGGACCTGGAACCGGCTGGCCACCGCAAGTGCGCCACTGGAGCTGATACACAAGTGCCGACTGGACGTCCGCGCTGTCGACGGTGGACATCGCCTGTTCGCCGAACTGATTGGTTTGAACCTGGATGCTGGTGTTCGTGCGCAAGTTCACGCTCTCACCGCAATTAGACCAGACCTGGGCGGTTGCGATCAGCTCGTTGTGAAGGGTGTAGTCTTCGTTCAGCGGTCCGTAAAAGGGCTGACTGAAGCGAGGGCCATTCTGGCCTGCGAAGAAGTACTCGACGTTGAACTGCGACTGAGAGCCCTGTGGAAGGGCGTTGAAGCCGCGGTAATCAATCTTCAGGATGGAGACGCTGTAACCCTGGGGAACGTTCACCGGAATGGCGATGTTGCAGGATTTGCGGTCGAGAGTCTGTCCGGACGTTCCACCGGCCTGGGCCTGGTATTGGTCGAACAGGATCGAGAGCGACTGAGCATCGGGACTGAGGGTCGCCGAAGCGGTACCTGCTGGACATCCGTTGCCGCCATACGAAGGATTGCCAAGAGTCACGCCTTGGACGTCTGCGAAGGCCGGTGCCGACGCGAGAAGAAACAAGGGGAGTGTGCGAACGATTTTCATGATGATCTCCAAAGACAGAAGGTTAGGGGTCAGTCCCATTGATCGGTTCTCCCCTAGAGCAGGTTGCGTGCCATGTTGCGTTAGGCCATGCGGACATCGCTGGACTTCAGTGACAGCGGGAAAAAACGCGCAATTTCAAATAGATCCTGAAAGTAGAAACTTGGGTGCGGACGTCTACCAAAATGAAAAGAACCGAAGTGACTCCAGTGGAGTCATTTCGGTTCCTTGTAAAAACTACGAGAGTTTGAAGATTTAGCCCCGACTCTTGATCGGAGCTTCGCGCTTCATGGCGCGGGCGGTGCGGTGAGCCCAAGGTTTAGGGCTCTGCCAAGCGCTTCCTTCTTCAGTCGGCTCGGCTTTGTTTGCGCCAGCGGAAGCCAATGGTTTTTTGGAATAGGCGCCGAAAGCTGCGGGTTTGCGAGCTTCAAAGGGACGATCCGAACCTAAGGTCTTCTTGTAACCGTAGGGCTTCTTATCCCCATAGGGCTGCTTATCGCCGTAGGGTTTCTTGTCGCCATAAGGCTTTTTATCGCCGTAAGGTTTCTCGTCTGCGAAAGATCTCAGACCGGTCCAAGGCTTCACGACAGAGGGTTGCGAGAGCGACCGAGGCTTCTTCACGATCGCAGCTGGCTTGGAGTCGAAAGCTTCGATTTGCTCGTCCTGCTCTTCTCCTTCTACTTCATCCAATCCCTCGAGCTCCTGGCGATCCTCGTCTTCTTCCTCGGGCAGGCTCAGGAGCGGAACATACGGAGAAGGAGCGGTCTCTGCGACCTTGGACGCGACTTCCGACTTCTTGGCTCTGCGTTCAAAGGGGGCAGACGTGCGTGCCGGTGCGGCGGCGCCCATGGGAGCGATCGCCGGTCCGGAAGTGGTTCGTGGTGCAACGTTCACGGCGCGGGCCGCGTTGAGCACGCGAGGACCGCCGACAGGAGGTTGCGCCGGAGCGTCTTTCGACTTCTCGACGAAAATCTCCGGAAAGGTGAGCACTAGGAACCGCGCAGCGATATCCATGGGCTCCATTCCCTCCAGTGCGCTGATCCATTCCTGCCCCATCAGTTCGACGGCGCGGGAATGGGTGTCGACGGCCTGGAATCGATTGAGCACCGTGGCGACTTTCCTCATGCCGATTTCCTTGCGGCTCGGGATGGTCCCACGGACGAGGCGGGTCTTGGTGAGCCGCTCGATCTTGCCCAGGAGCGGAAAGTGGGCAGGGGTCACGAGACTCAATGCGAGACCGGTTTTGCCGTTACGGCCGGTACGGCCGATGCGGTGAACGTAGTTGTCGAGTTCGCGAGGGAGCGAGTAGTTGATGACGTGGGTGAGGTCCTTGACGTCGAGGCCGCGGCAGGCGACGTCGGTGCAGACTAGGACCGAGGTCCTGCGCTCGCGAAATGCGTTCATCGAGCGGTCGCGCGATCCCTGGTCCATGTCCCCGTGGAGACAGTCGGCGCGATAGCCGCGGTCTTTGAGGCCCTGGGTGATATCCACCACCAAGGCTTTGGTCTGGCAGAACACGAGCCCGTAGAACTCCGGAGCGGCGTCGATCAGCTTGCAAAGCACTTCGGCCTTGTCGTGTTCCTTGGCGGGGTACCAGATCTGCTCGACGGTGCCGGAGAGCATCTCGGTGCGGTTGATCTGGACCATTTCGGGATCCCGGAGGTAGCGATCGGCGATCTTGCGGATCTCGGAACTCATCGTCGCCGAGAACAGCCAAGTGTTGCGGGTCTCCTCAGGCACGCCTTCGAGGATGAACTCCATGTCCTCCTTGAACCCCATCGAGATCATCTCATCGGCTTCGTCAAGGATGACGGTCTCCACGTCCTCAAGCGAGCAAGTCCCTTTGTTGAGGTGGTCGACCAAGCGACCGGGAGTGCAGACGAGGATCGAGGCGCCGCGCTTCAAGCCGTTGATCTGGTCGCCATAACCGGTGCCGCCGTAGATCGGGAGCGCCTTGATCTTCTTGTGGACACCGATCTTGTTCACTTGTTCGCAGACCTGCATGACCAGCTCGCGGGTCGGGCACATGATCACTGCGCGAGGCGACCGTTCGGTACCGTCGAGACGCTCCAGGAGCGGAATCGCGAATGCGCCGGTCTTGCCCGTTCCGGTCGCCGCCAGTCCTAGGAAATCCGTGGACTTCCCGAGGAGGAGGGGGAGGGTCTGAGCCTGGATTGGCGTAGGGCAGGTGAACCCTTGGTCCTCGAGCGCGCGGAGGACGGCAGGGCTGAGGTCGAACGACTGGAAGGTATCGGCCAAGGGGAAACTCGCTTGTTGAATGTTGTGTTGGGGGCGGGCCCTTGAGTACACCTTTGAAGTAGAAGAAGGCAAGGTCATATTCCACGCTGCGTCAGGCGGCTGAAGGCGCTGCTTTCTAAAAGTTCAAGTATCTGGAATGATATGGAATTATGCGGCGTTTCCAAGTCCTCGACCTCATGGCTAAGATAACCTTATGAACCTCTACCTGCTCGGCGCGGCAATCCTCGTGTTTGTGACTGGTTTGGCACACTCTCTCCTGGGTGA
>JAYVNB010000250.1:0-3859 GCA_043759365.1 Bacteriovoracaceae bacterium
TGCACTCGAAGCCCTTCATGCCGCGCTCATCGGGCGCCCGCTCCTGATCGCAGCGGCCTGGCTTTCAACTCAAGTCGTTAATACGGGCTGAACAGTCACCATTTAAGTATAATATCAAGCCGCGGGCAGGGGTATAGGCAAAGCCATTGTTGCGGACGTTTTATCAGAACTGCGTCAGGTAAGGACGCTGAAAGTGGCGTACAAGTGAATGCAGAGTCTATCGCGCGTGCGTAGGACGTAGGAGAGGTTCGATAGGTTCTGATGGAGTTAGGATCTTCATAGTCGGTCACGTCAAACGCACGTCTTTTTGAGTACTGCCAACTACGCTGACTCAATTTTAGCGAAAAGCAAAAAGGCCAGAAAAGCATTTGTTTTGCTGGCCTTTTTATCTATATTAAAAATTTAAAAAATAGGGTGATTGACACGAAGTGAAGCACTTCCGCCGCCTTGCGGCCTGATTTTTCATATTGTAGGAAGCTTTCGCAGAGTTTGAAAGCGGCAATGTTGTTCAGCTCTAACTGCAGTCAAGACGCTTCGCGAAATCTCAAGAAATGTCGCAGAGAGTTGCGTGACTTGAGGAAGGTAGTTTTCTTCACCGCGGATCGAGGGCTTTGAACTCGCTTGCATTTCATTCGAGACTTTGCGGCAAGCCTGAACGGCTTGTCAACCAGTAGCGAAAGCTCGCGGTTCTCGACATACGGCCACTGAAGGTGGACTCTAATGGACGAAGAGGAGAGATGCGATGCCGGAAAGCAACACAACCGCAGCGCTCAAGATGGGTGTCTTGGCAGAAACCCAAGCAAAGCGCCCAGAGTCTTGCAAGCGACTGATTCCTGCAACTACGATGAGGCCGATTCCGACCAGCGTGATGGCAAGCCCCAGGCTGAATCCCATGACCGCAAGCAATCCCGACGCGAATTTCCCGATCGATAGGGCAAGCAACATCACGGTGATTGAAGCGGGGCAGGGGATCATTCCTCCCGCAGCTCCGAAGGCGATGATCTGTCCGGTTGTCGGACGCTCGCCCCGCTTGGCGTATTCCGGGATCGTCGCGGCATGCGCCCTCGCGTGCTCGTCATCGCTGAGGAGAGAATGATCGTGATCGTGATGATGGGGCTCATGATGCTCGAAAGGGATGACTTCCTGATGTTCGCCCTGCGAGAGCCTAAGTTCGGCGGCAAACTCGTGCGGCTCGTCGGGCGCCAGTTCGCTTAGGAACTCCTGCGCGGATAGTGCACGGAGCCCTAAGGCTTCCAGTCCGTTGGGGCGGTTGATGAAGACCTTCGCCTGAAGCGCAGGAACCGGAGCTTCCAATCGGAGCCGGATTCTTTCCCCGCTCGGTGTCTGGATGATTTCGAGGGTGCCAGGGCCTTGTGCACTTTGAATCACGACCGGCTCCGAGGCGGGGTGATGGTGGGAATGCGTAGCCGCGTTTTGAGCGCGAAGCATCTGGCGGATCCGTTTAGCCAGCATCCCGGCGCCGAGGAGAATCACGAGGCTACTGCTCCCGAGTTGAAGCCAATGAGTCACGTCTTGAGTAAACGTCTCCCGCCCGATCCAAAGCGCGATCACCGAGATTCCGATCACCACGATGCTATGGGTGAGTGCGACGGAGAGTCCGAGAAAGAGCGCGTCGCGCTTGGTCCCCTTGATTCCGATGAGGTAGGCCGCGGTGAGGGTCTTGGCATGCCCCGGTTCGAGAGCGTGAAGAGCGCCTAGCGCTAATGCCGTCGGGAAATAGAGCCAGTTTAATGGATTTAGAAACATTTGCTGTCTAATAGCATAGGGGGTAGGGTATATAAAACGATCATGGCGCATGTCGAAAAATCCAAAGAAAAGCTGCTCCTCAGGATCAAGAGATTGAAAGGGCAGCTGACGTCTATTGAAAACGCGGTAGCTTCAGATGACCAGGAGTGTTCGGCGCTGCTCCACGCACTCGTCTCTTGCCGTGGGGGGCTGAACTCATTGATCTCGGAAGTGATCGAGGATCATATCCGTTCCCACGTGATCGCTCCCCGGCAGAAGTCCACGGAAGATCAGATCGAAGCGGGCGAGGACTTGATCCTTGCCCTGAAGACTTACCTGAAATAATCGGAATTGATGAACTGAGGCAGTTTGAAGCTGCACGGGAAGTGCAATGCGCGCACTGGGACTTTTCGTATTGGCCTGACTCCTCGAGATCGGGGGACGGTACCTCGTTTGGCAGTGGATGCGCGAGAGTCGCGGGCTTTGAGTAGGAGTGATCGGATTCTTTTGCCTTGCGCTCTATGGGGTGCTTCCCGCACTCCAGGAGAAGGCTTTGATTTTTGGCCGAGTCTTACGCCGCGTACGAAGTGATCTTCATCGTGCTGGCCGTTCTTTGGAGCTGGTGGATCGATGGACAGAAGCCCGACTTGAGGGATTGGGTCGGCAATAAGGAGGTGATTGACCCGAAGTGAAAAATTCCGCCAGCTTGTGGCCTGACTTTTCCTAATGTAGGAAGCGCCGGTGAATCTTGGAAGGAGAAAGCCGGATCAAAGCCTCGTTTAAAAGTGAAGTTCCCGGAAACGTCGCAGGTGACTTCAAGCCACCTCCGCACTCGATGGTCCGACCGTTGAGCTGCATCAGTCGTTCTCGCATTCTAAACCGGAATTTGCCGCAGACAGAAGCGGTTGTCAGTTCGTCGACGTGAAGTAGTAGCTTCTTCCCCGCGCCAAAAATCGTAGCGCTTCCAGAAGCAGCCGCCTTCGTGCGGCCGGTTTTGGCGAACCATGTAGACCTACTGTGGTGGGTGGATTAAAGCCGATGCTGATGTTCATCGGAGGACTCGGTGAATCCTGGCTTCTACTTTCGGTTAGAAGTTTCAATGGATTTAGCTAGATGCCTCAAGGCGACATTGAAGGCGTCTTGGCCGGGCGGAACGGGAATGTCGGGCATAATTCCAACGCGTTCATAAAAATTTCCGCCAGCATATTGGTTATAGGTCGTAGGCATTCCGATTTCGATGCCGCTGCGTGGAAGGACCAGGAGCCCTTGGTCGCCAAATTGAAGTACTCCGTGGGTGTGCTCTCCTACGTGGAAGAGGAGTGGTTGTTGCCCCAACGCTTGAATCGCGCTTTCTCCTGAAGACCCCGTTTGATAGTCCATGAGGACGTACACCGGACCGCGAAAGCCTGGGCCAAGATCATGGCCACGTATGGGCCGCGGTTCGTTTTCGCTCTCCACTCGAAATTCTACCGGAGGCATCAGCTCGGCACCCTCCAGTGTTTTGAGCATTTCCTGGTAGCGGGCTTGAAGTGCCGGCGACGGGTCGAGCCCATTCTTGCTTCGATTGCGCTCCATTTTTTTGAAGCGATTTGCCATGAGTACGGCGGACTCTGGCGTAGAAGAAATCCAATGATTTTCCGTAATGCTTGGCACAGGAGTTCCGAGCAAAAGCTCCGCTAGGGCGAAACCTGTCGAGTCATCACCGCCACTATTCTTCCGATAGTCGATGATGACGGCGGCAGCCTGTTGAAGCTGTGCATTGACTGAGTCCAGGAACCCTTTCCAAACCGGTTCCTCTCCCAGCGGGAAGGAGTTGATCGCTATGACCAGCACCTTGTGCCGGGTGCCCTGAATCGGAACCGTGCCGACGTGCCAGGGAAGCCGCGCCGAATGAGGCTGAATATTCTCTCCCACGACGCCCTTGCGTTCCCGAGTATTCAGACGAGTCTTGTATACGACTCGGCCCTGCGACGTTGCCAGCAGATGATTATCCGGAAGCCGGTAAAGCAGCTCGTCAATCTCTCTGCATAATTCCTCGGAGTGGGCTGGTCCCAGCCTGCGTAGGTCCGCAAGAACAGTTTGAAGTGGCTCAGGTGAGAAGTACTTCCTTCCT
>JAYVNB010000251.1:0-3800 GCA_043759365.1 Bacteriovoracaceae bacterium
CTCCCCCTGCTGGCGCCAAGTCCATTGACAGAATAGGTTACTGTAACTAGCTTGGCTACAGTCTGAATCAGAATGTCCGTACACCCCCCGGAGAGTTCCATGAAGCTTTACTACAGCGCAGGATCCTGCTCGGCCTCTTGTCACATCGTCCTTGAAGAGTCCGGTCTGAAGTATGAGGCGATCGAAGTCGACTTCGATAACGCTTCCGACCCGAACCTCGCACTTACCGCGAAACTCAATCCACTAGGCACTCTACCGATTCTCATTACCGACGACGGTAAGCAACTGGACCAAAACCTCGCGATTCATGAGTACATCGCCGCCCAAGCTCCCAATATGCCTATCCTGCCGAAACCGGGAACTTTTGAGCGTTCAGTTGCCCTGAATTGGCTCTCTTTCGTCGCTGCCGACCTGCACAAGAGCGTGGGCGGGATGTTTTCGATCCCCAACTTTTCCGACGATAAAAACGTTCAGGCCATCGTTCGCAAAACCATGTTGGGAAAAGCCAGTGAATGCCTGGCCTACTTGAACAGCAAGCTTGCCGGCAAAGACTATGTGATGGGCACCGAGTTCTGCGCAGCGGACGCTTACGCCTTCGTTGTTCTCGGCTGGACGAAGTGGTTGGAAATTCCGCTGACTCCCTACTCCAATCTCGAGGCCTATATGGCGCGCATCGCGAAACGCCCCGCGGTCGCGGCAGTCCTTAAAGCCGAAGGACTTCTGTAAAGAGCCCCTTTCATTCAGGTGGGCAAAAGAACCCAAGAACGCGGAGAGGGTTTGAACTCCTTTCAAACCCTCTCCCGGCCCACAGAATCGCTCCATCCTCATGCCAAACACGAGTCGCTTCGCCGTTGCTGTTCATACTCTCCTCGCGCTGGGCTACTATCATCGACAGGGAATCGAGCGCGTGCCTTCGCAAGCCATCGCTCAAAGCGTGAATACCCACCCCGTGGTCGTCAGAAAAATGATCAGGCTCCTGAAAAAAGCGGGGCTTGTCGATTCCAAAGAAGGAAAGCGAGGAGGAGCCTACCTGGCCAGGGACCCTTCCAAAATTTCTCTCAAAGAGGTTTTTTCCGCGGTCGAAACCGAATCAATCCTCACTTTGAATAAAAAACGTGAAATCAAAAAGTGCCCCGTCAGCTGCAGAATGAAGGACATCCTGCTTCCGGTTTTCAGGGAAGTCGATACTGCAGTGCTCAGGGCGCTGGAGAAAAAAAGCCTCAAAGACCTCTTGGATCAGCTTTGAAGTCGCTCCTCGAACTCAAAAGGGGATTGAGGCCTGAAGCCCAAGAGGAGCAGAGCCGGGAACTGCTTGCGATTTCTTGGTCAGCACAAACGTCTCGATGCCAAGCGCGACGACAGACCAGAAATGCAAGGTGACACCTGGCCCCAGTTTGCCGTGATTGATGGCCGCCAATGTTCCTAGGTAAAGTCCGCTCAATCCGGCGGTGAGATGGCCGGGAGGGGAGTGAGACAACGAAAAGGCAGTTGCGCTCATTAGGACCGAGGCCACTGGAGAACGTGTCATGAAATAGAACTCGTTCTGAAGGAAGCCTCGATAAAAGCCTTCTTCGGGAACACCGCTCCCTACTGGATAGAGGATCAATTGATTAAAGCCGACAAAGGCGTTTGAAGTGCCGGTGAGAGGCTGAGTCGGGGTCAAGCCGGAGTGAATCTGCGAGCTATAATCGACGGCCGTGGCGGCAACGACTAGAGCCAAGGGAATATAGACCCAAGGATCCGTCAGGTTGGACTTTTGGAAGGGCTCAAAAAAGAGTTCGGTGACGTTTTTGTCTTCCAAACCTTGTCCCAGGTCCGAATCGCGCGCCTTGAGCGAAGCCTGATAGCTACTGAAGACATTCATCATGTGGTACTTGAGTCCAACCTCCTGAAGGAGCGCCGCCGTCAAGGGCCGAGAGAAATCAACTGGGGTGAGCAGGGTCGACAGAGATCCTGATCCCCTCAAAGTGGCGAGCTTGACGCATCTTCGTTGAGCGGGATCATATTTTTGGCAGACCGTTCGATTGCCGCTGCCAAAGCCTCCTAGACCTGGCTCGTAGGCAGGATAATCTTCAGGGACGCCGTCAATCGTCAAGGTCGTGCGTTTGGATAGGCCGTAACCCAGGCCAAAAGTGGCAGTCTCGATTCCAAATTCGCCCAGGCCACCGACGACATCGCCCAGCAGCCACCGCCCAGCTCCGGGTATGAACGTATTAGTCCAGCCGACGAGGTGAGGATCCGTCTCCGCATGACCGGGGCTACCGGCGAGCAAAACAAGAAGAAGCGCGAGAGTGACCGCGGAGCTGCGGAACATTTAGGAAATGCTAACAGATCGCGGCTCAATATCCAGCAACGTGAAAGCGGTCAGGCCAAGTTATCGGGGGAGGGACATTGCCACTGAATAGGGCGAGTTCCCCGATCGCGAACCACGTGTCGTTAGCGGACGACCCGCCCACTTGCAGCGTGCCTAAATCAGGTAAGCCTCCAACCGGCAATGCGGACTGCAACAGGGGTTGATCGTTCCAATAGAGGGCTTGAGTCCCTCCCACTGAGCCATCCACGACCCAAGCCACATGATTCCATTGGTCGAGGCTCGTTGACGCATCCAGCGAGATCTCCGAGATTCCTCCCGAGGCATCTTGCATTACTGCATGAATCGTTTGAGTCGGCGCATCGAAATAAACAGTTGCGGGAACCGAGGGCGACGCGCCCCCGACCGAATTCCACTGAACCAAATTCACCTGTCCGGCAACCGCTCCCGACGCGAGGTTGATCCAGAACTCAATCGCCCAAGAAGAGGAGGAAGCTGGGCTAGGAATGCCATTGAAGACGACGAGCGAATTCGCTCCGAGCATTCCGGCAGCGCGACTCACATCTGAATCGCCCGACTCGATGAGGAGCGGACCAGGAACTTCCAGGGTCACTCCACTCCCATAAGACCCCGTGCTACCGGATGATCCTTGGTCCTCCGCTCCGGCCGATGAGTTCGTCTCCTGAAATCGCCAGAAACCCGTAGGCTGATCACCCACGACGTCGCGGCCATAATTGGCGACCAATGAATGAAGTTGTTTCACTCCAGGATTGGTCGGAAGCGAAACCGGCACCCCGGCGAGTGGATCGCAAGCAAGAACGCCGAGCACCAGGAGGCTCACCGCAAAGCGTGCAAACTTCATGGCGCACATCCGCTGCCCCTTCGAACAACAGCCCCCCACACCGGGTGGGAAGGCGAGGTCGGGCTTCGCTGGGGCGACTCATTTCGTATGAGGATTTGGGCAGTGCAGGGACCATTGGATACTTCGTAGACCGCCTCTTCGGGGCCCGATCGAACCAAAGCGAATCTTTGGATCGGCCTAGCGGGTCCAAAGACTCGGAAAAGCTCCGGGGACGAAAGCAGTACCCTGGCCTCACTGACGCTGCGTTTTATACCAACTAAGGCCGAGTCCGAAGCTCGAGCTTCGGTCGAGATGAAAGCAAATGCGAGAAGACTCAGGCTCATCCAGCCTCGGAATGATCCCGTGCGACGACAATCCTTAAACCTGTTTACGTTCAACATGAGTGACGCTCGATTCTACTTCCAAAAGCGTATTGGAAACGAGTTTCCTGGTCCAGATGGGTCGCCCATGACCGGTGGATCAATCTGAACCCAGGACCCTGGATTAGCAGGAATCGGACCCGAACAACCGACTCCGAAGGAGAAGCTTTCCCATCCAGGGCCGACTTTTTCTCAGAAACACCTTCATTCATCCGAGTGAGCTGAACGCCCAAAACCTGAAGTCCTTTAACGGCATTCCCGAGGTCGG
>JAYVNB010000252.1:0-3759 GCA_043759365.1 Bacteriovoracaceae bacterium
GGATCGGGCTCGAAAGTCAGCAGTTCAAGGGGGGAGTTCGTCCAGACTCAGGACGCTTGGGCCGGCCTCGCGATCAGACTCCGTTGCCGGGATAGGCGACGAACATGTAGTGATGGGCAGTGAGCGTCTCCCGGATAAACGCCTTCTCCGATAAAGGAGGCTTTCCGGCCAAAAAACGGCTCATGAGGGAAATCTGTAGTCCGCAGGACTCATGGAGGATCTCCCAGATTTCTTGGGAGTTTTTGCCGTACTCCAGCGCCGCTTCGACTCCATGTTCGAAGATCACGATCGGTCGGGATCTGCGAAGGGTCTGGATGCCCCCTTGGAGGACTCCGATTTCTCCACCTTCGACGTCGATTTTCATGAAGTCGATTTTGAGTCCTTCGGGGATGATCGAGTCGAGCGTGGCCGTCATCACTCGTCGCGTGATGGGCGGAGCGAGCCCCGGGGGATAGCGCCGAACCCGAAGTCCGCTGAATCCGCGTGCGTCCTCAAGAATATGGAAGTCGGCTTCCCCGCCGGTTTCCGCCAGTGCGGCTCTAAAAAGCTTCACTCCTTCTTTCTGTCCGAATTCACATTGAAGCTGGACGAACTCCCGGGAGAGGGGTTCGAACGCGAAGTGCGTACCTGATGGAGCCAGTTCACAGGCTTGCCGAATCACCATTCCCCGATAGGCGCCGACATCGACGGTGTTCGAGTTTTGATGCAGATGACGGCGCAGGATCGCAGTCGTTTGGGAGTTGTACTGCGAAGGAGGGAAGAGCATTTCTAGGAGGGACTTTTTGCGGTGGCCTAAGAGGCGCAACATCACCCGCCCCGGAGGAGTCTTGGCAAACCGGTCAGCGACCCGGAAAGCCTGTTCCCAGTTCATTTCTTCCAGTAGCTTTCCATCGGGACTTCTCCCCCAACGGTCAACTCGGGAATCCGAATCGTCGGCTGCGCGTCGGTGACCGGCGCACCTTGGCCGTCTTTGCCGCAGGTACCGGTTGAAAATCCGAGGTCGTTCCCGACGCGATCGACGGTTTCCATCACTCGGGGACCGTTGCCGACCAAAGTGGCTCCTCGGATCGCATCGCCCAGTTTGCCGTCATGGATGAGATAGGCTTCGGTTACCGCGAAAACGAAGTCCCCGGTCACCGTATTGACTTGGCCTCCTCCCATTGCCTTGACGTAGATGCCGGAGGGCGTGTCTTTGAGGATTTGGGCGGGATCGTCTTTTCCGGGAGCAATGTAGGTATTGGTCATGCGGACGATCGGTTTGCTCCGGAACGACTCGCGTCGTCCGTTGCCGGTGGCCGGCATGTCGAACTTCATCGCCGACAACTTGTCGACTAGGTAGCCCTTGAGGATGCCATTTTCGATGAGGACGTTCTTTTGGGAAGGAGTGCCTTCATCATCGAAGGCATAGCTCCCTCGAAGTGCCGGCATCGTGCCGTCATCGAGCACAGTGATGAGCGACGAAGCGACCGGCTTGCCCACCTTACCCTCGTAGACGGAGAGCCCGTTGCAGGCGAGGTCGGCCTCCAGCCCGTGGCCAACGGCTTCGTGGATCATGGTGCCGCCTGCCTCGGCGGCGATCACGACCGCCATGGTGCCTGCGGGCGCAGGTTTGGCGCCGAGCAGGACCTTCACTCGGCGGGCGGCCTCTTGACCGATGGACTCGGGAGTGACTTCTTCCAAGAATTCAAATCCGATGTAACCTCCGTCACTCTCATGGGCGGTCTCGACTCGCGCATCTTTCTGTCCGACGACCTGGCAAACCATTTGAAGGTAGGTCTTCGAGTCGCTCGAGATCGAACCGTCGCTGTTGACCACGAGAATCTTGCGAAGCGAGTCGAGGAGAATAGCCGTGACCTGACGCGCTTCGGGCAGTTCGGCGCGTGCGGCGAGATCCATTCGCTTTACGATGGCGAGCTTTTGTTCGAGCGGGATCTTGCGTGGATCGACCTTCACTTTGTAGGCGAGGATCTCCAAGTTGGTCTGGCGCACAGGCCCCCACTCGACGCCTTTCAAGGGTTGCGCGGAACCCTTTGTGCTCACTGCCGAAGAGAGGGTTTCGGCCAGAGCCATCAAGGAGCGCTCGCTCAAGTCGGTGGTGTAGCCATAGACTTGACGGTTCTCGAAAATCACGCGTAGCCCACAGCCCCGATCGATGCCGTCGATAACCCGGTCGACTCGACTCCCTTCGAATGAGATTCGGGTAGAGGCGGTCTCCTCGAAGAAAAGCTCGGAGAGGGCCCCGCCCCGAGACAGGGCCGCGCGCAGGATCTGTTCGACCGGAAGCACGCCCAGCCCGAAGGTCTCCAGTGCCTTACCGAGGTCAAGGGCTTTCGCGGGATTCGGATTTTTGGTCGAGGTCATAGACGATGTCTCCCAACTGATTCAGAAGTTCTTCCACATCTTTCACGAAACTCAGGGGAACTTGAAGCTCGATGTCGCGATGGGCATCGCCGGGCGTGAAATTGACGGTGGTGTAGCTGGCAATCCCTTCGTGCGACTCGAAAATCATGTACAGGTAAGCCGAGTCCTCCTTGTGGGAGCGGATTTGGCGCTTCACCGCGCCGTGGGCCCTGTCGGAAAGCGTACTGGAATCCCTGGGAAGTGTCACGTTTCTGGCTCCTCTTTCGGCATCTCTTTTCTTTCGGATGCTTGCTCATTCCAAAGGTGCCAACTATCCTGAAATACATGCCCTCAATCAGGCGAGTTCACATCCCTTGCGTTCTTTTGGCGGCGGCCTGCATCAGTTGCGCTTCCATTAGCCGAAGAACGGAGGGGGGTGCAACCTCGAACGTTGAACCGAAGCCCGATCCAGTGGCGCAGGCCCAGGCTCAAAACGCCGAGATGCGTACCTTGATCCAGTCGCTCGGCTCGCGACTGGAATCGATGGAGGGAAAAATCACGGATCTTTCCGAGAAACTCGATGCTGCGAGCCGAGCGCGGTCCGTTGACCCCAAGGCTCCCAAACTGAGTGGCGTCTCGTCGCATCCGAGCGAAGGAGCAGGCGAGCGAGTGGAAGCGAAGCCTTCCGAATCCGATCCCGACGTGGGTTTCGTGAACGATGATGCAGTCTCCTCCTATCGCCAGGCGATGGTGAATTTCCGGGCCGGACGTTATTCGGACTCCATTCTCGCGTTTTCGGCGTTCATGGAACGGTTTGCGAATCATCCCTTGGCCGGGGCCGCCCAATATCATTTGGGTGAATCCTATTTTCGGCAGAAAGAATATCAGTTGGCGACCCAGGAGTTTCAACGGGTCCTCACCTCCTACGACCATTCGAGTCACGTGGCTGATGCCTTGCGAGAAATGGCTGTCGCTTCCGATCATTTGAAGCGGCCCGACGACGCGGCGCGATATCGTCAGCAGTTGATGTCGATGTTTCCTCAAAGTCCGGCTGCTCAGTCGGTCGCTTCGCGGGAGGAGACAGCGTCTGAAGAACCGGCCAAACTTCATGGCATTGATCCGGTCCCGACTTCCAGTCAGGGTGTTCGGACCCCTCAGGGAGTCCAGCTAGACCAGCCTCCTCCGACGGCACCGGTTCCGGGACAGGACCACGTTCCATGAAAAAAAAGTCTCAGACCTCTGCTTTTTTCCTGATCGCTTCGGTCTCCTGGTTGGGGTTCTGGACTCTCCAGGACGCCCGCGCAAGCATTGGCCGCAGTCCCGAGCAGGAAGCCCTCTGGTTGCTTCCGCGGTTGAAGCCGGTTCCCGATGAGGAGTGGGCACAGGTCGCGGGAGCCAAAACTTCGGAAAAATACGAGA
>JAYVNB010000253.1:0-11539 GCA_043759365.1 Bacteriovoracaceae bacterium
GCGTTCGAGCAGGCGATGGCCTCCTCTTGCGAGGGGGTCGAAGAAGCGTTCGTCGTGAAAGTGAACATCTGCTGATTCTGGAGTCCCATCTGGGACAAAGCTTGAGGGAACTTCTTGCAAGCGCTTTTGGCTTGGTCCTCGAGTCCGCCTTTGCCCTTGATGAGGGACTGGAGACTCGCTTGAAGGGCCATGTTGTTCTGCCAGCCGCCGGATGCGAGCTGTTCGTTCTTCATCAGCTTGAGCTCGGTCTGGTACGAAGAAAGCCGTTTCAGGGAGGTTTTGCTCAAATCGAGGGTCTTGGCTTCGGCGATGATTTCTTGAGCCATGTCGATTCCTGCCCCTGGGTTCTCAGGGTCCTGGTCGGCGGTAGCGTAGCGTTGGGCGAGGTCGAAATAGGCCTTTGCGATTTTCTCGGCGTCCTCGGGATGATTCGTCGCCCAAGCTTGGAGCTTTTCACGCAACTCGAAGGAGTCCTCGAGTTTACCGTGTAAAGCCTGCTTGAGGAGAACGTCGAGGGCCGCTTTGTCGAGCGCCTTGCTGATCGACTCGAGTTCGCTGCCGTGGATCTCACCCAGCGAGAGCAAACCTTGAAGCGCGGTGCGGGCGATGACGAGCTGATCATCGTCTTTGCGGCAGTTCTGGATCTGCCAGCGGTAGGCCTTGATGTCGTTTTCGCGGGCTGCGCGCACGAGCGCAGCCTGTCGTGCTGCGCTCGTCGCCGCACTTTCGAACTTGATCGCGGGATTGATTGAGTCCGCGATCATCCGGACGCGGTCACCCGATGGGTTTTCGTGAAGGACGACGATCTCCCCGTCGGGCTTGGCGGCCAATGAAAGAGTGGCCTGCGGAAGCTCAGAGAGCCGGATGCAGTTGCCGGCGATGCCGCAGGAGAGGGGTTGACCGACTTGGGTTTCGAGGCAGGCCTTGGCGGCTGCAGTGACATTGATGCGGAATCCGAATTTGCCGGCCGCGCCACTGAGTCCAGGGTCGTTATCGGTATTGGAAACGAGGATGCCGAGATTGAAGCAGGATTGGGGAACTACCCCGAAGAGGCGGGCTTGGCTCGAAGGGTCGCTCCCTTCTTTACCGACCTCGAAACTCGGCAGCAGTCGCTTGGCATCCTCATAACCGAGGTCAGAAGGAGCGCCCGGGGCAGGAGCCACTGGCGCGGGTGTCGCGAGCGCAGTCGGAAGAGTCGTCACTGGAGGCGCCGACGCTGGAACCGTGGGATTTCCAGCGGGGCGAGTGGCCACGGGGGGAGGGGGGGGCGTCACCGGTGCTGGAACAGCAGCCAGAGCGGCGACGGGTGACATTGCGAGAATCGCGGTAATCGCGGCCGAAATTTTGAATTGCTTCATACCTAAACTCCTTAGAACTGCCATCGTGTGCGGAACCTGAATCAGGCCTAAGGGCTCCTCCTGGAACACTTGGACCCGGGGTGCACTAGGAGCAGCCCTCTCTCTCGGGATCCAATGAAGCAAACGCCGAGCCAGTTTGACACCGCGCGTCTATAGCTGGCTTTCATCTATGTTTTCGTGGGTTAAGGGGTGTGACCCTAGGGCCATCCAACACTGGGTCTGTCGGTGATCTGACACTCCTGTCGACATCTTGGACACTCCCCCCGTCCCCAAAACTGGCTTGCGCACCTATTTTCCGCAGGTTAGGGTGACGCGAACGCTTCGTGGCATAAGCACAAGTTTTAACGAGGGAAAAGACTATGGTCTTCCAAGAGATCCAGAACGAACAATTTGAACAAATCGTTTTCTGCCACGATCCGAAGCTAGGATTGAAGGCGATCATCTCGATGCATTCCACTGCGCTTGGACCAGCAGTCGGAGGTTGCCGGATGTGGAACTACGCGAACGAACAGGAAGCCCTCACGGACGTTCTTCGCCTCTCGAAAGGGATGACTTACAAAGCCTCCATCTCGGGCCTTCATTGGGGTGGCGGCAAAGCCGTCATCATGGGGGACGCCAAGAGCGCCACGAAGAACCGCGCCATGCTCGAGCGTTTCGGAGAGTACGTCGAGCGCTTGGGCGGAAACTACGTCACTGCCAAGGACGTTGGAATCGCCTCCGAAGACCTGCGTATCGTGAAGACCAAGACCAAACACGTGTTGGGGATCGACGGCGAGCCGGGCTCCAGCGGCGATCCGTCGCCAGCCACTGCTTGGGGCGTCTATCACGGCATGAAGTCTTGCGCGAAACACGCATTCGGCAACGCTTCGCTCAAAGACTTGAAAGTCGTAGTTCAAGGCCTGGGAAGCGTCGCCTACTACATGATCGAGCATCTTTTGGCTGAGGGCGCCAAAGTCGTCGCTTGCGACGTCGACCCAGTCGCGGTGGATCGGGCGGTGACGAAGTACGGCATCGAAATCGTCCACCCGGAGTCGATTTTCGACGTACCCTCGGACATTTTCGCTCCTTGCGCCTTGGGCGCAATCATCAATCCAGGCACTCTCGAACGGTTGAAAACCAAGATCGTCGCCGGCGCCGCCAATAACCAGCTCGCAACTCCTGCTGAGGGCGTGGAGCTCATGCGCCGGGGCATCGTTTACGCTCCGGACTATGCGATCAATGCGGGCGGACTCATCAATATCTACTACGAAGGTTACGAGTCCGGCGGTTACAACAAGACCAAAGCTTTCGAGCATGTTGAGCGCATCGGCAAAACGATCACCGAAATCCTGGATCGCTCAAAAGCTGAAAAGCAGCCTTCCTATCTCGTAGCCGATAAGATCGCCGAAGAACGCGTCGCACGCGCTAAAGCGAAATAAGGGATGATCCCGGCCATCGAGTTCCGCCCTGCGGATCCCTTGGGAATCCAGAGGGTGCTCGAGCCAGCGGGCTCGCTTCCCCAGCAGGCTTTGAGCGTCGATGCCTCCCTGCCTCTGGCCGAGGACGAGCTTCTGGTCGAAGTCGAGAGTCTGAACGTCGATTCCGCAAGCTTTAGACAGATCTCTGAGGCCTGCGCAGGGGAAATCTCTCGAATCGAGGCCCACATCCGCGAACTCGTTCGAAAGCGAGGCAAGCATCACAATCCCGTGACCGGCTCAGGCGGAATGCTGATCGGGCGAGTGGTCCAGGTCGGACCCAGGTTTCCGGTGGACTCCAAGCCCGTCCGGGTGGGTGACCGCATCGCTTCGATGGTTTCGCTCTCCCTGACGCCGCTGTCGATCCGCAGGATACGGCAGGTCCATCCGGCGATCGATCGAGTCGACATCGAAGGGCATGCCATCCTGTTCGCTTCGGGCATCTTCGCGCAGCTCCCAACGGACCTTCCTGAAACCGTGGCGCTCGCGGTCCTCGACGTGGCTGGCGCGCCGGCGCAGACCCGCAAGTTGGTTCAACCGGATCAGACCGTGGTCGTGATCGGCGGTGGCGGAAAGTCGGGAGTGCTTTGCCTTTATGAAGCCAAGCGCAAGTCCGGTGTGACAACGGTCGCGATCGAATACTCGAACGAGGGTGTCGAACGGTTGAAGGCCTTGTCCTTCGTCGATCACATCATCCAAGCCGATGCTCGTGATTCGGTCGGAGTGATGGAGAAGGTGCGAGCGGTGAGCGATGGAAAGATGGCGGATCTCGTGATCAATGTCGCCAACGTTCCAGGCACTGAAATGTCTTCGGTCCTTGCATGCCGGAACGGCGGGATCGTCTATTTCTTCAGTATGGCCACGAGTTTCACTCGCGCAACCTTGGGTGCGGAGGGTGTGGGAGCCGACGTCGATCTGAGAATGGGAAACGGCTACACCGCCGGGCATGCCGAACTTTCCCTTCAAATCCTCAGGGATAGTCCTGAGTTGATGAAGCTCTTCACCGAGACTTACGCCGCCCCGCTCACCGCGCCTACTTGATCGTTTGCTTCGTCCCCGAAAAAATCCCACAATGGATCGGATGAGGAACGCCGAAATCGACTGGTTGGTTCCACAGTGAAACCCCGGAAAGTCTGCGCGACGAGCTTTCCACCCGGGAGTGGCTGAATCTGATCGCGAGCCTCGATGGCTGCCAAAATGAGGCTCGGATCGCTGCTTCCGCTGATCGAAGTCCGTACGACCTTGACTGCGGAGAACCAGGATCGTCTTGTCGAGACCGCCGAACTGGTTGATCGGTTGAAAGCGGACTATTTCCGGATCCAGCTCGGAACTTTCACCACGCCCGAGTTATTGAAGCAGACCGAGGAGCGGATGGTCCGCGAGGTCAAAGCGCGGCCAAAACTGTTCGCCGGATACGTACGCGACGTTTCGGACTTCGATCCAGTGCGAGTTGAAGCCGCCGAAGTGGAGGTTTTGCGCCGAGAATAGAATTTCCAATACAAGTGCTATCCCAAAGGAGAGGTTCGAGGCTTCAACCCCATGGGAAAATTTCCGGGTGCACCTGGTTGCCAGAGCCGAAAATTGGCAATATTCGGCAGAACCGATTCAAGGATCTCTGGAACTCGCCTCCGATGCAGGGGTTTCGCGCTGATCTGGACAAAAATGGTCTCTTTCCAAGCTGCTCCCGATGTTGCGACCTCTACGAACTGGATGAGTCACGGCGATTCACCAGTTTCAAGAATTGAGTCCGCAATTGAACAGGCAATCCGACGTCCGGTAGACCCCGGACCCCAAGCCCAGGTATACTCAGACCTACTCTATGGCACACCTCACTCTCGACAAACGCTCCGTCACCCGATGCCGCGAGCTCGCCGCCCAAATCGCTCAACCGGTCGAACTCCTCATCGCGAGCCATACGACTGTCGCCATCGAGCGTGCGACTTTGCGCCTGATCGGCGTGAATGGCGCACTTCTGCGCGGAGGGCAGTGGTTTCCTGAGGCGAATGCCATCGTCGACGAGCTTCATCGGGACAAGTTGCTCGACCGGGGTGTCCTCCATTGGTTCGTGAACGGGATGATCCAGAAGCGGATGAATACCCGAGAGCTGGCACCCCTCGCGGCTTCCGGAAAAGTGAAACTCGGTTCGCTTCCCCAGGCGTCTGATTCAGAAATTCGGGCCAAGACCCGCGAAATTTGCTTGACCGCCAAGGAGGACCTCATTGCTCGGCGCAAGATGCGTGATGAACTGCGGTTGGAGACCCGGGACACTTTCGACCCCGAGGGAAAAAACGGGCCACTCCTTTACGTCATCGTCGCGACCGGCAATATCCATGATGATGTGACCCAAGCTAAAGCGGCCGCCCAAGCGGGAGCGGATGCGATCGCGGTGATTCGCTCGACTGCCCAGTCGTTGCTCGACTATGTACCCCATGGAGCGACCACCGAAGGCTTTGGCGGAACTTACGCGACACAAGAAAACTTCCGGATCATGCGGGCAGCACTCGATGAGGAAAGCCGGAGACTCGGCCGTTACATCCGGTTGACCAATTATTGCTCAGGTCTTTGCATGCCTGAGATCGCTGCCCTGGGTGCGATCGAACGCCTGGACTTCCTTCTCAACGATGCGATGTACGGCATTCTTTTCCGCGACATCAACATGAAGCGAACCCTGATCGATCAGCACTTCTCGAGGCTGATTATCGCCCTTTCGGGCATTGTGATCCACACGGGCGAGGATAATTACCTGACTACCGCCGACGCGGTAGAAAACGGACATCAAGTCCTGGCATCGCAGTTCATCAATGAGCGCTTTGCTGCCCATGCTCACATGACGCCGCAACTGATGGGCCTCGGGCACGCGCAGGAAATGGACCCAGCCCATCCGAACGTTTTCCTCCTCGAAATCGCACGCGCTCAAATGACCCGCGACATTTTTCCGGAGTGCCCGATCAAATTCATGCCGCCTACTCGCCACAAGTGTGGGGACATCTTCTATAGTCACTTGATGGACGCCATGTTTAACTTCGTGGGAGTCCTGACCGGCCAGACGATCCAGCTCCTCGGCATGGCAACCGAGGCGATGCACACCCCTCTCCTTCAAGACCGGTGGATGAGCATCAAGAACGCTAAATACATTTTCGGCGGTGCCAAGGACTTGGGCAAAGATATCCTCTTTGTGAAGGGAGGCATCATCGAGAGCTGGGCTTCGAAAGTCTTGCAGGAGAGTCTGGAGCACATGGAAATGATTGCCGCCAAAGGCCTCTTTAGAGCGATTGAGGAACGCGCCTTCGCGGAAGTGAGTCGGACTGAGACCGGCGGCAAGGGCCATGATGGCGTGATCGTGCGTTCTGGGGAGTACCTCAACCCCTTTTTCGAGATCTTCTGACTATGAGTGTATCCGGTTCCAAGCAACCCAATCTGAAGAAGCTTCGCCCTTACGGCGACATCATGGACGACGGGACCGTGCAGCTTTGCTTCACGCTTCCGGTGGAACCCTCCCCGGAGGCTAAGGAAGCCGCGATCCAATTCGCCCAGAAGATGGGGTTCGAATCGGTGAAGGTCGCCACCATGGAAAAGGCCGCTGAAGGTTTTTCAACCTTCGTGATCTACGGGAACACCAAGTACTCGGTCGACTTCACGGGCATCCATGTGGTGAAGGTCGAGTCCAAGAAGCGTTCTCGCGAAGAGATTGATGAAGTCATCCGCGAGAGGATCGGCCGGAAGCTCGTGGTCCTGGGAGCATGCACCGGCTACGACGCCCACACCGTGGGGATCGATGCGATCATGAATATGAAGGGTTTCGCCGGGGACTACGGTCTCGAGCGATACCAGTGGCTCGATGCCCGCAACCTCGGAGCCCAAGTCCTGAATGACGAGCTGATCAAACGCGCAGTCGAGCTGAACGCGGATGCGGTCCTGGTCTCCAAAGTGGTCACTCAGCACAACATCCACCTGAGGGACTTCAAAGACCTGATCGGTCGAGTGGAGAAACTCGGACTCAAGGACAAAATCATCTTTGTGGCCGGTGGTCCCCGAGTCACGCACCCGATGGCGCTCGAGTGTGGTTTTGACGCAGGCTTCGGAGTGGGGACCAAACCCTCCGATGTCGCGAGTTATATCGTGGAGGAGTTTCTGAAGCGGAGAGAGGCGGAGCTTCAGCCGAAGGCGCCCGTCCGGACTCCGGTTCGAAAGAAACCCACTGCCGCCAAACCCGTAAAACGTGGTAAGAAAGCGAAGTGAAAAGCACGACTCTCGAATTCGAACTTGTCGGGCGCGAACCTGAACTGGAAAAACTTCGCGCCTGCGTGCGGGCCGAACGGAATGTCCTTTTGGAGGGGCCGGTCGGAGTCGGAAAGACCCACTTGGCTCTCGCCGTTACGCGCGAACTCCAGCGCCCGGTATTTCGAGTGGATGGGGACGGACGTTACTCCGAGCAGAAGCTTGCCGGATGGTTTGATCCTCCGAGCGTGATCAAGAAGGGGTTTTCCAAGGAAAGCTTCATTCCCGGCCCACTGGTCGAGGCGATGCTCGGTGGAGGTGTGCTCTTCATCAACGAGCTCAACCGCCTGCCTGAGGGCGTTCAAAACGTGCTTCTTCCCGCAATTGATGAAGGCGTGATCATGGTCCCCCGACTCGGGGAAGTGCGGGCGGTTCGGGGATTCACGGTCATCGCCACCCAGAACCCCAAAGAATTCGTGGCGACTTCGCACTTGAGCGAAGCCATCCTCGATCGTTTCGAACTGGTGGTGATGGATTATCAATCCGAAGATGACGAGTTCAGGATTGTCTCTCAAAAGGTTCAATCCAAGGCTGGACTGAAAGTCAGCCTCAAGCACGAGAGATTACTTCCCCTGGCCTCTGTTCGTTTGGCGCGGGTGACCCGCAATCATCCAAGAGTCCGTCGGGGTGCGAGTGTCCGCGCGGCCATCGGGATCGCCGAACTGACCGCATCACTCATGTCCGCAAGCAAAACCTTCGAGGAGGCCTTTCTTGCCGCCGCTCTCATGGCACTGCCCACTCGGATCGAGATTGAGCGTGAACTCGAGAGCGAAGCCACGGCCCACGAGGAAACTGAAAGCCTGTTGCGGGAATGGGCGCAGTCTGTGCTCCAGGAGTTGAGCGGTGAATCGGTTGGAAAAAAAAAGACCTGAAATCAGCTGAAGTCCCTCCGAGTTCGCACAAACCACCCGACCCCGCCCCGGAGCGTCGTAGCCAGTACAAAAGTATATTCGATCAGCCGAAGAAGATGCCGGAGGAAGTGATGTTCCTCCCCCCCGAAGCATTTGGGAGTGCCTCGGCGGACTTGGGCGAAGACGAAATGGGGATGGAGTTGTCGAGCGCCAGTGCTTGGGATGTGGCTACTCGCTACCACGAGTTCAGGGGAAGAGTGAGCGCGGGACGAGCGCGCGAGCTTCGCCGGATCTCGGCCGCCGTGATCCTGGAGCGCGCCCAAACCGTTCTCGGGTCGATTGTTCGACCGGTCGACCAGAAAGTGGCACCGTGGTCGGACCTTCCGGGGGACGCGGAACAAGTTGATATCGATCTCGATGAAACCATCGAGAATTCGGCGCTCGGTGTGACTTCGCTTTTGGACTCGAAATTGGGCGACTATCCTCTTACCGCCCATGATGTTTGGATGAGCTACCAGAGTCATCGCAAGCAGAGCATGGTGCTGTCCGTGGATACGAGCTTGTCGATGACGGGGGAGAAACTCGCATTGACCGCGGTTGCTCTCGCTGTGGTTCTGCTTCAGTTTCCGGATGATCCCATCGGGATCATCGCTTTCGAAAATGAAGCCAAGGTTGTGAAGCGTCCGGATGAGAGGATCACCCTTCAGCAGATGATCGAGCGGTTCCTGGATGTGCCCGCCCAAGGCTACACGCATCTTGAGGACGGAATGAAGGCGGCTCTCAAAATGGTGCGGAGCGATGCGCTGCGACGGCAAGCCAGGCCGCCGTCGACGCTTCTCCTGACAGACGGAAAATACACGGCAGGCCGGGATCCCGCCTATCTAGCCGGGAGGTTTCCTCACTTGGTGGTTCTGAAAATGGGACATGAGCGGGCGAGTCTAGAGCTTTGTCGGGAACTTGCCAAAAAAGGTCGGGGAATGTTGCAAGAAGTTCCTGATCTCGAAGTTCTTCCCATGGTCATGTACGGGGTCGTGAAGGACTTGCTCAGAGGTCGTTCGTTAAGCTAGAAATAGTGAAATTTCGAAAAGAGGTAATCCCATGCGCGACGACTACAAGCTTCAAGGCTCCGTTTCAAAAATCGAGGTCGAAGTCGAAAAGGACGTCGCCGAGAAACTCCTGTCGATGGAAAAGTACTCGAAGTTCACTCGCTCCGAGCTGACCAATACCGCTTTGAAACGCTTCATCCACTCCCACAAAGACTTCCTCCCGCCTTTGGAAGAAGCCAAGAAGTAATCACTCCGCTGCCGCTGCGTTCTCGAAGACGAGCGCGATGGAAATCACATGGTCCAAGAGTGGCGCCAATGCGGCGTCCGAAAGGTCTTCTCGTATTTTGAGTGTCCAGGATCCCGAGCGCATTTGCTTCAGCGTCATCAATGAGTTCAGCTCTTCGTTCTCCAGCTCGGGTTGACCGGGTTGCATTCGGATCAGTCCGTGAACACTTTCGGGAAGGGCTCGATTGGGGAGTTGAAGCTCGACCGCAGAAGCTCGCCTGAACTCCTGGATCTGGGAATCACTCAAAGCGAGAGTGAACGGTGAGCTCGAGTGGGAGATCTCGACGTTCGCACCTCGGTCACGCTCCAGGCGAACCAGAACACGTAAACTCTGTTCCGCGCGCTCATCGGAGCCACCCGGAGAGTGGGCGCGCGCTAAAGGAGCGTTACCCCCATCGGAATTCGTCGTCCTCGATAGGCTGGGGGCCAAGGGACTGCACGCGGTGGCCAGAGCCAGAAAGCCCAGCGCGGTGACGATTTTTTGCTTCATCTTAGAAACCTCGGGTGGCTCAGAATTCAATATTTATGCCACGCGTTAGTTGTGGGGTTACTGAGGGGTCAGATAGTTATTTCAGTGGGTTAGGGCACTTGGCAGGGCCTTGCTTCGAAGTCGAGACCGACGGAACCGGCAAGAATGACTAGGGTCGAGAGCACTCATTATTAAAGTGACATTATTGAGCCGTAAAAGGGGAGGTGCTCTCGGGCATGACTGTCGCCACAGTATTTGATTTTCATTTCAACCGTCTCGACTGGGTGCCTCCGGTCGCGGGCACGATCGAAAACCCGAAACTCGTCGTGATTCAGTTCGGAGCTGCGGTCGCTTACGACCTCCCCCGAAAGCCGTTGGGCAGGGACTCACTCGGGCCGCTTAGTCTAAAGGTCTTACTTGAAGGGCACCTTCGGTGACCGTGTCAGTCTAGACCTACTTTTCATACCGACCCTAACTATTGAGAACCGCTGGAGACTCGTACACGAAGTAGTCTTCACGCTTAATGTAAGTGAGGCAAGAGGTTGGAAGTGGAGTGGAATTGCAGACCAGTATTTTCGCCCGCTTCTCGGTGGAATTGACCAACTTTGTCGACCAACTCCAGTGAAACTTCGGGCTCGAACTCCGATTCATTCTTCGTTTCGGGAAACCGGAGTTTTGATAAGAGAGTGGCTCAAATGAATGAGAATTGGGTGGGAGCCGGTGCCCTATGGGCCGCGATCCGATTTCTTCTCGGGTCGGTGACGCTGATTGGAGCGACGGCCTGCACGGTACCTGGGTCCAAAAGCTCGATCCTGGACAAGGCTTTTCACCCGGGCTGGGTGATCAAGCCTGTGGCCGACCATCGATTGCTCGTTTCTGGAAATTCACAGAGCGGCTCGACAGACTCTCTCTTCTCGATTCAGCCGTCCGCCGTCACGGGAGGGGCAAGCATCACAGCCCAGGACGTAACCGATAGAGTCAGCCTAAACCAAGCGGGCTATGTTCCTTTCCCGACTTCCAGCCCTTGGACGGATTTCCGGGCTCGACTGCCGAATTCAACCGCCATGGTGTCGGGAGCCGGAAACCTGAGTTCGGTCTGGAAAAACCTGATGAGTGCCTCCGCCTGCATGGACGGCACATTGGTGAACTACTCAAACACCACCAGTTACGCATTTTCTTCAACTGTGGTCGCCGATGGACCCATCGGGAACCGGTAATCCCGGGACCTACAAAAGCACCTCCGCCCTGGTTCAGCGAGCGGCGTTTATCCCGTCGCTGAAACCAATCGTGGTTTCACTCTGAAGCAATCGCGAAGTTCGCTCGGTGCACTCCAGCTCACGTTAGGGACGAAGTCCTATGATGAAGTCGTCCTGCAGGACTTCCCGATGGCCTCCCCAAAATTGACTCCTTATACTCATGGGTCTTTTCCCGTCGTCACGGGTACTTTTACGATCGAGCTTTGGGTCAAGCCTACTGCCACTCGGGCCTTGACCGCGGAGCAGGCGACCCGAGTCACCGGAACCAGTAATCAACAGTATGCTTTCTTCCCCACTCACGGACAAAGCGCATACGCGGTCGGTCATACGGGTGCTGGGATATCCGTCGGGACGAACGGAATCGCAGTCTTCGAACTCACGGCTAACAGCTTGGCCAATAACCTGATTTACGACACTGCTTTGTCCGGTTGGGGTCATGTCGTCATCGTCTTTTCGGGTGGCGTGCCGAGCCTCTTTTTCAACGGGACTTTCGTCCACACGGGTTTGGCCTCGGGTTACACAGTTCACCCTCTCGAATCTGG
>JAYVNB010000254.1:0-11507 GCA_043759365.1 Bacteriovoracaceae bacterium
AAACGCCTGTCCGAGAGCGAGACTTTCGAACGCTTTCTCCATACCCGGTATGTCGCCCAAAAGCGGTTTTCGGTCGAAGGCGGCGAAAGCATCATCCCGTCGTTGGATTGCGTGTTCGAGACGGGAGCCGAACTCGGCGCCCAAGAGTTCGTGGTGGGAATGGCCCACAGGGGCCGCCTGAATGTTCTCCACAACACATTCGGCAAAAAGGCCGAATCGATGTTCACGGAGTTCGAAGGCAATTACAAAGTCGATCTCTCGCACGGCGAAGGCGACGTGAAGTACCATAAAGGCTACTCTCACGACCTTGTCACCCGGCAAGGCAAGAGCGTCCATCTCTCCTTGGCCGCGAACCCTTCCCACCTGGAATTCATCAATCCGGTCATCGAAGGCATCGCCCGCGCCAAGCAGCAACGCCGCAAGGACCGCGAGCGCAAGCAAGTCATCCCGATCGCGATCCATGGGGATGCGGCCTTCGCAGGCCAAGGCGTCTGCTATGAGACCCTCAATCTCTGCCTGCTTCCCGGCTACACGACCGGAGGCACGATACACATCGTACTCAACAATCAGGTCGGCTTCACCGCAAGCGCTGCGGAAGGTCGCTCGACCCGCTACAGCACCGACTTGGCGAAAATGCTCGACTCGAGCCCGATTTTCCACGTCAATGGCGACGACGCCGAAGCGGTCTGGTGGGTCTCAAAGATTGCCACCGAATATCGCCAGAAGTTCGGCCTCGACTCCTTCATCGACCTCGTCTGTTACCGCAAATACGGCCACAACGAAGGCGATGAGCCGGCGTTCACGCAGCCGGTGATGTACAAGCAGATCAAAACCCACTCCACTCCCCGGGAGACCTACGCTCAAGCGCTCACTCAAGCGGGCGTGATCCAACCGGAAGACGCCCAAGCGATCGTGGACGAGATCATCGCCCGCTACACCCAAGCGCAAGCCAAGGCCAGGGCCGAAGCGCCGTACGACACCGGTTCCGTTTTCGAAGGCGCTTGGAAAGGGCTCCGCGCTCCTGTCGACTCCGACCTTTTCGGAAAGGTCGCAACAGCCGTCGAGGAAGGGAAACTCAAGGCCATTGCCGAAAAGATCAATACGATCCCGGCCGACTTCCATTTGCACCCGAAACTCGCCCGTTTTTTCGAAGCGCGCCTCAAGGCCGTGCAGGACGGAAAAGGCATCGACTGGGGTAATGGCGAGTCCTTGGCCTACGCCACGCTCCTCGAAGAAGGCTTCTCGGTCCGACTTTCCGGGCAGGATGCCGGGCGCGGAACATTCACCCATCGGCACGCCCTGCTCAGCGATTCAGAAACAGGCGCGCACTGGCTGCCGCTCAACCACATCTCCGACCAACAAGGCGTTTTCGAAGTCTACAACAGCCACCTCTCCGAGACGGGCGTCATGGGCTTCGAATACGGACACGCTTTGGCGGAACCGCACACTCTGACCCTTTGGGAAGGCCAGTTCGGCGACTTCGGCAACGGGGCGCAAGTTATCATCGACCAGTTCCTCGCCACGGGCGAGTCGAAGTGGCAACGAGCGAACGGTCTCGTTTTACTGCTTCCGCACGGTTACGAGGGCCAGGGCCCGGAGCACTCGAGCGCACGGCTGGAGCGATTCCTCCAACTCTGCGGTCGCGGCAACATGATCGTCGCGAACTTCACGACTCCAGCACAGCTCTTCCACGCTCTCCGGCGACAACTCAAGCGCGACTTCCGCAAGCCGCTGGTGATCATGTCGCCCAAGAGTATGCTTCGCCACGCCATGGCAGTCTCCAACATCGGCGATTTCACCCAAGGCGGGTTTCAGGAAGTCCTGGATGATCCTGAAACCACCGACGGCACTTTGCCCAAAGCGATCAAACGGGTCATCCTCTGCTCCGGCAAACTCTACTACGACCTCGTCAACGAACGGACGGCCCGCAAACGGCCCGATGTCGCGATTGTCCGGCTCGAGCAGCTTTACCCTTGGCCTGCTCAGCGCCTCGCTCAAGTGATGAATCGCTACTCGATGGCCCGTGAACTGATTTGGTGCCAGGAAGAGCCTCGGAACATGGGCGCTTGGAGCTACATCTTCAATATGTGGAACGGGGGCTACGAGCTCTTCCAGGACTCCGTCCTGGGGCGTACCATCCGCTATGCCGGTCGCGAAGTCGCGGCTTCGCCCGCAGTCGGTTCGATCAAGCTGCACGAAGTTGAACAGAAAGCGCTTCTCGAGAAAGCGTTTGGAGAATAATCGATGAAGCACAACGTGGTCGCACCCAGCGTCGGCGAATCCATCACGGAAGTCAGCATCCTGAAGTGGGCCAAGGAAAACGGCCAGACGGTCAAGGCCGGTGAGCTGCTGCTGGAAATCGAATCGGATAAGGCCACGGTCGAAGTCGTCGCCGAAATGGCTGGTGTTCTCGCCATCCTGAAACCCGCCGGCGAACGGATCCCGATCGGCGCGCTCGTCGCGACGATCGAAGATGCCGTGTCGGCTGCGCCACCCGCCCCTTCCGCAACGAGTACCGCGCCCCAAGCCCCTAAATTTCCTCCACCGATTCCGGCCAGCCTTTCGGGATTGGCGGCTGCCTCAGGCTCAAGTGCTCCAGCCACTCCCCCCGTTCAGAACGCAGGACCTTCGGCGCCCACTTCAGGCCCCGCAGCTCGAAAGGCGATGACCGAAGCCGGCTTGGCCTCTTCTCAGATCTCAGGCACTGGAAAGGACGGTCGCGTCACTTCAGGGGATGTGAACGAATTTGTCGCACGCGGTGGCGCCCCTGCTTCAACGCCCGCAACTCCAGCCCCGATGGGTACCGGAGCGACTGCAGCTACGGCTCCCCAAGTGGCACTGCCCGCTGCCGCGCGGGGACCGGCACCCGCTGCCCCCGTGGTCGACCGTCCTGGCGATCGCCGTGTACCGATGACCATGCTTCGCGCTCGGATCGCAGAGCGTTTGGTGCATGCTCAACACACTGCTGCGATCCTCACGACCTTCAATGAGTGCGACATGAGCGCGGTCAACGCGCTCCGGACCCAACATAAGGACGCCTTCAAAACCAAGCACGGGGTCCCACTCAGCTACATGAGCTTCTTCACCCGCGCGTGCGTCGAGGCGCTCAAGCTGATTCCCGAAGTCAACGCTTCGATCGACGGCCGCGATGTCATCTACCACGACTACTACGACGTGGGCATCGCTGTAGGCAGCGAACGGGGACTGGTGGTCCCCGTCGTCCGCGGTGCCGGACAAATGGGATTCGTCGAGATCGAAAAGAAGATCGGCGAGCTCGCTGGCAAGGCCCGCGACGGTAAGCTCTCCATCGCCGACATGGCGGGAGGCACGTTCACGATTTCCAACGGCGGGACCTATGGCTCATTGATGTCGACCCCGATCCTCAATCCACCCCAAAGCGGGATCCTCGGAATGCACAAGATCCAGGACCGCCCGATGGCGATCAACGGAATGGTCGAAATCCGCCCGATGATGTACCTCGCGCTTTCCTACGATCACCGGATCATCGACGGCAAAGGCGCCGTTACTTTTCTCGTGCAGGTGAAGGATTTCATCGAGCACCCGGAGAAGCTCGCGCTGAACTACTGACGGGTTCGACTTCGAGCCCTCGTTTCAAACCTCTGGGAGTGTTATGGCCGATCCTCAAGCATTCGATCTCATCGTCATTGGCAGCGGTCCAGGAGGCTACGTCGCGGCGATTCGTGCCGCGCAGCTGGGATTCAAAGTGGCTTGCGTGGAGAAGGACAAGACCTTGGGAGGAACGTGTCTTAACGTCGGCTGCATTCCCTCCAAGGCACTGCTTGAAAGCAGCGAGCAATACCACCAAGCCAAAACCAAGTTCTCCAAGCACGGCATCGTCACCGGCGAGGTCTCGATCAACCTCGAGCAAATGATGAAGCGGAAAGACGGCATCGTTCGGCAGCTCACTCAAGGCGTGGCCTATCTCTTCAAGAAGAACAAGATCGAATGGGTGAAAGGCCATGGCCGCCTCGCGGGCATCGAAGGTCAGGATAAAATCGTCGAAGTCGAAAGCGATGAGGGTAAGAAATCGCTCCGCGCCCCTCGCGTGCTTCTCGCCACTGGCAGCGAACCCGTCGCTCTTCCCTTCCTGCCTTTTGACGGCAAACGCGTCTTGAGCTCGACGGAAGCATTGTCGATCCCACAAGTCCCCAAGCATTTGGTCGTCATCGGGGGCGGTGTGATCGGCCTCGAAATGGGTTCGGTCTGGTCGCGCCTCGGAGCCAAAGTCACGGTCATCGAGTTCCTGGATCGCATCGCCAATGGATTCGACCTCCAGGTCGCGGCCGAACTGCAGAAATCCCTCACCAAGCAAGGCATCGAGTTTCGCCTCAGCTCGAAATGCCTGGGCGCACGCGACGCCGGCGAATGGAAAATCGTCGAAGTCGAGAGCCGCGCTGATGGATCTAAATCTCAGATCGAGTGTGACTACGTCCTGGTCGCGACCGGACGTCGAGCCTATACGAAAAATCTGGGACTTGAAACGATGGGGATCGGAACCGACAAGCTCGGCCGTATTGAGATCGACTCCCATTTCCAGACCCCGGTGCCCGGTATCTACGCTATTGGCGACGTAGTCCAAGGGCCCATGCTCGCCCACAAGGCTGAAGAAGAAGGCGTCGCTGCCGCCGAGATCATGGCGGGCCAAGCGGGTCATGTGAATTACGACGCGATCCCCGGCGTGATCTACACATGGCCAGAGCTCGCCTCCGTAGGGTTCACCGAGGAACAATTGAAGGAAAAAGGCATCGCCTACAAGGTCGGGACTTTTCCATTCAACGTCAATGGACGCGCCAAGGCGATGGAAGAGAGCGAAGGCATGGTCAAAGTGATCGCCGACGCCAAAACGGATCGCATGCTGGGAATGCACATCGTGGGCGCTCGCGCCGGCGATATGATCGCCGAGGGCGTCGCGGTGATGGAGTTCGGCGGCTCTGCTGACGATATCGCGCGCACGTCACATGCCCACCCTTCACTGGCCGAAGTCGTCCGTGAAGCGGCGCTTGCAGTGAATCAACGCGCGCTGCACCTGTAAGTCGATCCCTCCGGCTTTAGTTTTTGGGGCCGCTCATCGGCAAGGCATCCTTGCGTTCATGGATCAGCCCCTTGAACCAGAGCTCCAACTCATGTCTTTGATTGACGGGATTTCGGATCGCCACGCCCAGAAACGCGAGTCCCGTGCTGATTCGGTGCAGGGTCAGCGCCTGCTGCCACGTCAAATTCCTCCAGCAGACTCCGTAACCCCGCTGATCACCTTGGTCGCGGACATGGACGACCTGACAACTCAAAGTGAGCTGGGTTTCGAAAAACTCCGTCTCCAAAACGAGCAAATCGCCGAGCTCGGCGGACTCGCTGGTCTTCAAGAACACGCCTCCCGCTGAAAAATCCGTGATCGTCGCCGCGAGTTTCCCATCGCCCGAATTCGAGGACGTCCGACGGATCTGTGCCGGCAATTGCACGAGGTACCTGGGCTTCGCCTCCCACCAGCGGATTCGAGAGTCGAAATAGACCCGTCGCACTTGGGGAAGCAGGTAATAGCCGACGATGAGGATGTTGGGCAGGTAGATCACTGGGATCAGCCACTTCGGGATTTCTCCACCTTCGGATGCGAACACGTGCGCATTCTCAAAAGCAGTGATCGCTGAAGCCAGCAGGAAAACCGGGTAGCTCCACCATTTCATCCAGTAGATCGCGACACCTCCCAAAGGCATGAGCGCGAATACGAGGAAGTTCGACCAGAGCGACTCTCCCCATATCAGGCGGATCGCCTCAAGAGGACCCCAATGCCAAACATACGCATTCAGGAGTACAGACACGAAGGGTGTCGCAATCTGGCAAAGCGCGAGAAATACGAGGGGCCATGGACGAACTTTCATTCAGTTGCTCCTCCCTCAATCCTAAGCGCAGTACGTACGGCCTGCAAGCGATGCTACGCACTGGCCGCTTCCAGGGTGAAACGTCAATAAAAGCTCGCTGGAGGCTTCGCTCCACGGCCGGTACCATCGATAGAATCGAGGGAGGATTCCATCTGCCCGGTTTCGTGCGCGACCTCAAAGGAGACAAAACCGTCGAGCTACGCGACGGATTGACGGTAGGTCGCGAGGAAGGCGACCTCGTTTTTGCCGACGACGACACCTTGAGCCGCGCCCATTGCCGATTCAGGACCCGGGATCAAGTCTGGTACGTCATGGATCTCGGCTCGAAAAATGGAACCGAACTGAACGGGCAGCTCGTCCCTACGGGAAAAGCCGCGCCCCTCAAAGAGGGGGACTTGGTGGAGGTCGGAACCCGTATTTTCTTGTACACGGAGGTGGCTCTCGAGCCCGAACGCTCCAGCGCTCCGCTGGCGGGACCGAAATATTGCCCGAACCCTAAGTGCAAGTTCCACGAAACCTACTCAAGCCGGTTCTGCTCGGCCATCGGCAAGAAGCCTGAGGAGAGCCACCTCCCCGTGACACCGGCCAGTCTCCGGTTTCGATGCCGTGAGTGTGGGGATATTTTCAGGATCCGCGATTCCCAAATCGCAGTCGCCAAGCGCGACCGGGATCGCGAAGCCGCCACCTCAGGGCGTACGCGAACCATGATGAAGAAGCCCTGAGACGTCAAAATTCGCTCGAGCGTCGTATTCCAAAACCAAAGTCACCCTTCAACCTCGCCAAAGTTTCGCGAACTTACGAGTGCATGCAACGCACACCAGAATTTACGCGCTCCTCCTTTCCTAATGCTTTCAGGCTCGGTTCCGATACCTTAGGTAAGCTGTTTGCTTTTATTTACGTTGTTAATCATAATTAACATTAGAGGTTTAACCCATGCCGGACTCCAAGAACCCTAAGCAGAAGTTAGCGCTCGCCGGGACGGCACTCCTCCTGGCTGGGGGCTTGGGCTTCTTTTTCTTGAAAGGCCACGGCCCCACTTCTCTTCACCGAGACACCGCTTCGCTCGGTTCCTCGGCGACCTCAGAGAGTATTCCCGTTGATCATCCACCGGGAAACACTGGAAGTGCAGCCACCCCTACCGGCCCTGAAGCTCACACGGCTTCAAACACGGATATCGGAGGCTCCGGCACCCTGCCCGCGTCGGGTACTTTGCCCACATCCACTGTAGCGGGAGTCGCGGGAGGCACAGGAGTCACGAGCCCTGCACTCCTCGGTGGCACTCAAATCGCAATGATCGACAAAACCGTCACCGGCAGCGTTCCCGCAAACAATCTGGGAAGCGACGGAAAAACCACGGATCCTAAAACGGCCGCAGATCCTAAGATGGTGGTGGCTCCCGCGAAGCCCGTGGAACCCGAACCCGCCTGTTACACAGTGACCTACACTCACAAAGCGGCTGCTGGACACAAAAACATGGACGAATGCAGCCAGCATCGCAATCTCATCAAACTGGGCGATTCGAAAGTGAGCCTGAAATCCGTTTGCGTTCGGGTCGACGGCACACCCGTCAAGTTCGACTGGGTGAAGAGCTCGATCTTGCTCGGCCCGGTCGCGGGCCCCAACACCAAGATCTCGGTCCGGTACTGCCAGCCGAAAGCCAAGGACACTTGCGCCGACGATTGCAAGCTTCCCAAGGACGACTTCATGGCCGCACTCGGCGGCGACGATGAAAAGATCGCCAAACATCAGGCCAAGAACGGAAAAATGGCGAAGTGGGATCCGTCGGACGCTCAGGAAGACTCGGACGTGGCCGCGCAAGTCGACTCCGAGATGCAGAAAGAACTGGCCGATGGAATCGACCTGGCCACTTTCGAAGGCTGGAAGGATTCCGCTCCCGCCCAAGTCTGCTCACGCAGCGTTGCGGGCACCTCCGCGACCGCGCCCGTGGCCACAGCGCACAAGTGACCTGAAAAAAAATCACCTTCTCCCTCGAAACCTGCCCGCAGGATGCCGAAGAGTAAAAGGTCTGATTGCGCTTCGGCAGATCACCTGATCGCCGACAACACTTTGACGATCATCGATTGCAACTGAAAGCCTCAGGAGAGAATTGAAATGGGCGATTACTTCGAATTCATCAGGAACAACTTCTGGCACGTCGCCCCCCTGCTGATCGCAGGCGCTTTCGCGGCGGCGATCATCGTCGAACGGGTTCGGGCATTGTTCCAAGTGTATCCGATCCGGAATTCCGAAAGCTTTTTCGAGAAGATCACGGATCTAGTGATGGCCGGCAAGCTGGGTGACGCGATCGCAGTCTGTGACAAGTACCCCAACAAACCCGCCGCCAAGGTGGCGAAGCAGGCCCTCCTACGCGCGCACCAACCCGAGAACCTGATCGAGCAAGGCCTGACCTTGGCCGTCGGAGAGGCCACGCAGGTCATCACCCGTCGCACGAGCTTTCTCTCGACGATCGCCAACGTCTCGACGCTCCTCGGGCTCTTCGGTACCATCGCCGGACTGATCCACTCCTTCGAAGCCGTCGGTCACGCCGATCCCCAGCAGAAATCGGCGCTCCTGGCAGCCGGTATCTCCTCGGCCATGAACGCCACGATGCTCGGACTCGCGATCGCAATCCCCTGCATGGTCGCATTCAGTTTTTTGATCAATCGGACCAACCGCCTAGTCGCTGAAGTCGACCACTCCGCGGTCAGGACCCTGGATATCCTCAAACAACGTTACTACGCAGCGGAGACCGAGGCCCTGAACCCACGCAATACCCACTCCCGCGAGGACGACGAAGAAGGTGATGAGGACGAAGTTCCCACCTCTAAGAGAAAGTCCGCATGAGTGCCGGGATTTCTTCAGGTCCGGGCCACCGAGGCGCGGCCACCCAAGACTTCGAGCTTAACCTCGCGTCCATCATCGACTGTTTCACGGTCCTCATCGCTTTCATGCTCGTGACGGCTTCTTTCCTTTCCATCGGGATCCTGGATGCCGGAGTGGCGGCCTCGGCACCCGCCACGGGCCAAACCACCGAGCCTCCTCCCATCCAAATCAGCCTCGAGCTGAACCGGGATCACTCGATCACAGTTAAGACCACCGGCAAAGAATCCAGGACCAACACACTCGCCTCCCCGAAACCCGCCTCCGCGGGCGCAAGCCCCACGGGCTGGGACTACGACGCTTTGACCGCGACGTTGGCCGACCTTCACAAACGTTGGCCGACCGTCGGCGCAGTGACGCTGCAGGCAGAGAACTTCATCGAATACCGCGACGTCGTGAAAACTATGGAAGTCACCAAACGAACGTTGCCGGTCGTGCTCCTGGGAGGCTTTTGAAATGAAGAAGATGACGTTCACCCGACGCAGAGAGATGAGCGGAGAAATGGAACTCCAGATCACCTCCATGGCCGATATCTTCACCATCCTCCTGGTTTTCTTACTGAAGAGCTATTCGACCGGAGCTGCGAACATCACGCCAGGCAAAGACATGATGTTGCCGAATGCCATGGCCTCCGAAAGCGCGGTCGAAGCCCTCAAAGTCGAAGTCTCGGAGACCTCCGTACAGGTTGAAGGGAAGCCCGTGGCCTCTCTGCAAAAGTTTTTGTTCGATAAAACCGATATCAAAGAAAACGGGTCATCGAAACTCTTGGGCGAAGCCCTCGCCACTGAGCGCAAGCGCCAGGTTTTGATCGCCCAGAGCAACAATGACGTGAAAGTGGATCCTAAAATCGTGATTATCGCGGACCAACGAGTTCCCTACATGACCATCAAGTCGGTACTCGCGTCAGCGGCAGTCAATGGATACACCGACTTCAAGCTGGCAGTCGTACAGGAGAAATAATGCACCGCGGGTCTATCTCGACCAGATTGCGGTGGATCGCGATGGCGGGCGCCTTGCTCGCCACCTCTGCATCCCTTCATCCCGCACTCGCTTCGGCCAAGGACAAGATCAAGGGCGTCAGCGCAGAAGTCAAACTCAGCCGAGCTGCCCAGGCCGAGGACCAAGAGCGCGATGTCGACCATGCAGCGCTCGAGTCGCAAGAGTCCTCGATCTCCAAACTCACCGGACCCCTGAAAAAATACCGGGATACCCGACAGGAGCCGGTCCTGCTCGCCAAGCTAGCTGAGCTTCAAGTCCAGACTGGCGGCATAAAATTTCGGATTGCCCATGGCGCCGCAAGTCGCTCCAAGCGTCCACTCGACCTCAGCTCTTTCAAGAGAACCATGCGCCAGGCGATCGCCAGCGTGAACGATCTGATCTCCAAATACCCCAACTACGGCGAGTTGGCGCAAGCTTACTTCACCCGCGGTAAAGCGTTCGAGGAAATCGAGGATAAGCCTCACGCGACCCAAGATTATCTTCACCTGGTCAAAACTTACCCCGACTCCGAACAATGTATCCCCGCCTACATGTCGCTCGCAGAATACGCGATAGGCGACAATGACCACGTCAGGGCCATCAGCTACCTGAACGAGGTCGAAAAGCATCCGAACGATCCCCAGTATCCATTCGCGCTCTACAAGCTCGCTTGGTCCCACTACAACCTCAAGAACATCCCGGTTGCGCTGTCCTATGTCGAAAAGCACGTCGGGTATTATGATCAGCAACAGAAATCCCGCGCCAGCCAAGGCTCGGATTTCATCTCCGTCTCCGACGACTCGTTTCGCGAGAACATGCTGCTCGATGCCACGGTTTTCTATTTCGAGGGGTTCGAGCAAAAGCTCTCCCAGTACCAAATTGGCGACACGCTTCCCTATTTCAGAAAGCTCGAAACGGGTCCCACTCTCGGAAAAATGCTGACCCGGTACGCGAAACTTCTCCGCTCACACGGGCATGAAACCGACCTGATCGCCTGGAAAGATCGCGTCCTCAAGGACGAATCCGGGCGCCCCGAGAGCCTGCACGTCATCCTTACAGTCTATGAGAACCAAAGGAACAAAAACCGGTACCCTCAGCTGCTGGACAGCGCTCGGGACATGGTCGAGCTCCATCGCAAGCATCCCAAGCACGATAGCTGGCCGGACGGGCAAAAGGCCCTTCTCGATACAGCGGAAGCCATGCAGGCCCTGATCATCAAAAACAAAGGCGCGGACGCCGTCGGTCAATTGAGCCAGGTCCTCGCAGGAATCTACGATTCGTTCACCAAAATCGTCGATGAATCGGACCCCCGAATCCCGCGGGTGCACTACAACCTGGCGGAGACCCTCTTCGAGATCAAGGACTACGAGGGCGCTACCCAGAACTACCGCTGGATCGTGACCCACGGCAAGTGGGAGATCCGGGAGAAATCGTCCCTGCCTGTAGCTCCCGTTGCCGCCGCGATCCCGGGCTCAGTCACGGACTCAAGCCTGAAAGCCATCGGATCCCGGTATGAATTCCTTCGCACGAAGAAATTGATCCCCACCGAGCTGGTACCGCAATCGCTCGCCGATACCAAAGATGCATCCATGGACCCTCTCCTTTCGGAGTGGATCGGCTGGGTCGACCAACACGTCGCCAACTCAGGTGATCCAATCGAGAACTTCTACTTCGAGTCCAACCGCTGCCTCTATTCGCAGCATCACATCCGCCCGGCCGTCGAACGCCTTCAAAAGTTCGCACAGGCCCATCCCG
>JAYVNB010000255.1:0-3745 GCA_043759365.1 Bacteriovoracaceae bacterium
ACTGCCGGGTTCGGCCCCTGATCTCGCGTTTGAGCTGCTCGATTTCGTCCAGGAGAAGGATGAGATCGCTTGCCAACTGCAAGGCGGGACTGTCGTCCGGTGAAGTCGCTTCCAATATGATTTGAAGGGACGAATCCCTTAGGTCTCGAGGTGCCACGCGACAAGCCTAGCATGAGGGTCGGAGGCGAATGCAAGGCCTCGTCCCTGATTTTTAAGACCTATTCTTTTGGCAGCTTCATATGAAAGCAGGTGCGTCCCAGCTCTGGATCGAGCCACAGCTTCCCGTTGGATTGTTCGACCAATCTTCGGGAGACGCTGAGCCCGAGCCCGGTTCCGCGGCCAGGAGGCTTGGTCGTGAAAAAAGGTTCGAAAATGCGCGCACGGGTTTCTAAGGGGATTCCAGAGCCGCTGTCCTCGACTCTGAAATGGACGAAACGATCCTCGAGGTGGGCACTGATCCTCACCCACTGTTCAGGAGAGTCTTGGACGGCGTCATGTGCATTGGAGAGAAGATTAACGAGGACCTGGCTGAATTCGGACGGTCGACACAGGACCGACCATTCGGCTGGGATTGCACTCCGTTCTAGTTGGACGCCTAAGACTCGGAACTTGCCGGCACACATCAGGATCACATCGTCGACCGACTGGGCAACGCTCACGGAGACCGGTGGATCCTCGCCGCCAGTGGGTTTCGGATTTCATGGGCCATTTCGGCAGCCATTTCGCCCAAAGCGGCCAATTTCTGTTGATCGGCCTGAAGTCGCAGGAGCTCCCGCTGATCGCTCACATCCCGGGCGACCACAAGCGTCGCCGAAGCCTCCTCGAAATGAACTGTTTCGCGACTGGAGAGCTCCAGCTCGAGGCGGCGGCCCTGTCGAGTTTGAAACACCCACTCCTTTGAGTTTGTCGGAAATGGGATCATTCCCCTGCTTTTTTCGACCAGCTCCTCAAGAGCGGGACAATCGAGCATTTGAAGAAGGCTCGAGTTGGCGAAGAGAATATTTCCCTCACGGTGGATGAGGATTCCTTCGGGGAAGATTTCAAGGACGCGGAGGAACTCGCTCCTGGATTGCTTCAATTCCGCATGCTGGAAATAGGATCGATCGTGCAACTGCGCAACTTCGTCGAGCACGGCCGAGGAGTGATGAAGAACGTGCAGAATCGTGATGCGGGCTTCCAGGGTGCCGTCCGAGCCGACTTTTAGGTCCGATTCCAGATGGGGAAACTCCGCTTTGCCCACCCATCGAAAGACCATCTCGTAGATCAGTCGAGGACTGCTGACCAAGCTGAATAGACGGAGGAAGGAGCGTCCATAGTGTCCTGACTTCAAAAAGCTCCGCCCAAGTTCCAGCATTGCTGCATCGCTTCCGAGCGAGCTTCGGACTTCGCGGTGAACTTCTGGCTCAGCCCGAACTCCTGGCGAATTCTCTCCTTATCCACGCCGGCGTGAGCCGCGGCCCTCAGCAGGGTTTCGACGCTTCGACAGGAGACTTCGGAGAGGGGGGAGCGCTTCGTTTCCAGAAAGTCCTTATGTCATCCCGAATGGCTCAAATCCAGGGGGTCGTTTGACGACCTGACCCACCCGCGGCTAGGATCGGCCCATGAACAGTCTCGGGATCTTCTGCAACCGCACGTTGAACCTCCGTTCCATCCAGGCCATCGGATACGACATGGATTACACGTTGATCCACTATGACGTGGCAGTGTGGGAAAACCGAGCTTACGAGTACCTGCGCGACCGCTTAGTGGCGCAGGGCTGGCCGGTTGCGGATCTGAAGTTCGATCCGGATCTCGTTTGCCGCGGTCTGGTGATCGACATCGACAAGGGCAACCTCATTAAGGCCAATCGGTTCGGATTCGTCAAACAGGCGCTCCATGGGACCCGCCCTCTGGGGTTCGATCTCCAACGCGAGCTCTATTCTAGGATCATCGTCGATGTATCGGAGAGTCGCTGGGTCTTTCTCCACACCCTTTTCTCGCTCTCCGAAGGCTGCATGTACGCACAATTGGTGGAGCTCTTAGACGCAGGCAAGTTACCGGAGTCCCTGGGGTATCGTGACCTTTACTCAAGGGTGCGAGAGAATTTGGACGCCGCGCACGCCGAAGGTCGCCTGAAGGCTGAGATTGTCGCTGCTCCTGAGCGTTTCGTACAACTAGATGAGGAAATCCCGCTGACGCTCCTCGATCAGAAGAACTCGGGCAAGAAGCTCATGCTCATCACCAACTCCGAGTGGAGTTACACTGCTCCCATGATGAGCTATGCTTTCGACCGGTTCCTGCCCGAAGGGAGCACCTGGCGGGATCTTTTCGACACGGTCATCGTCAGCGCCAAAAAACCAGAATTCTTCACCACAAAAAATCCTTTCTTCGAAGTGATGACTGCGGACGGTCTTCTTAAGCCTTTCGTGGGGGACCTGCGAGCCGGCGCTGTCTATTTTGGTGGCAGCGCGCGACAACTCGAGAAGCACATGGGCATCACAGGCGACGAATTTTTGTATGTGGGTGACCACATGTTCGGCGATGTCGAGGTCACCAAAAGCGTATTGCGTTGGAGGACCGCCTTGATCCTGCGGGAGCTTGAAGAGGAGGTCCATGCCGCCGATAAATTCCGGCCTAAGCAGCAGCTCCTCGTGGGGCTGATGCAGGAGAAGGAAGCTCTCGAGGCACAGGCTTGTCAAGTCCGGGTCCAGCTTCAACGCAAACGTAAAGGCTATGGGCCAGCACCCACGGAGACCGAAGAGTCGCTCCAGGTCGCTCTCGATGGGCTTCGGCAGAAGATCGAGGTTTTGGATCACCGGATCGCTCCCCTGGCCAAATCCTCGACTGAACTGGGCAATCCCAACTGGGGGCCCCTCATGCGGGCCGGGAACGACAAGAGTCTGCTGGCGTTTCAGATGGAGAGATACGCGGACATCTATACTGCGCGCGTTTCGTTTTTCCTTCGCACGACTCCGTTCATCTATCTCCGTTCGCCACGAGGAAGTTTGCCGCACGACTGAATTTCGTTTCAAATCCCGATTTTTCCGCTTAAAAACGTCCATGTTTAAAATCCTCAAATGGGTTTCGATCGGGTCGCTCGGCGTGGGATTCGCGTTGGCAGCTTCCGCGGCGTCCCACCCCTCTGTTTCACCCGCGGACTTGATCCGCCTGAAAGGAGCCTGCGCGGAAGCGGTTGAATCGAGCCCGGTTGGAGATCTGACCGCCAGTCGACTTCAGGAAGTGGTCTCCGAACGTCGACCCCAGGATTCGGATTCCCTCCTGGAAATCCTCCAGGGGGACCCCGCACTGTCGGGTTTTCTGGCCTCCTTCATGTTGATGGGCAACAGCGGCAGTCTCCAACAGGCGGCGGTCGATCTCGATCATCCGAGGATCCTGTCCTATCATCGCTCAGCCATCATCGGCCTGACCGGCTCGGTGGATTTCGTCCATCAGGATCTCAATCGGAGACTGGAGGAGTTTCGGTATGATTTCGCGAACGAATCCTGGGCGCCGTCCCTCACCGAACTCTCCGGGTCGAGTGCGCCCTTCTACCAGGATCGCCCTGCTGCCTGCACGGCGTGCCACGGAACCCCGGCGCGACCCCTATGGCGGAGCTATCGAATCTGGCCGGGAGCTTACGTCACTCATCAGGATTACTTCAGGCCTCAAGAGCAGAACGGACGTCATTTTGCCGGGAGACCTGAGTTCGATCCGGATGCCGATGGACTTGAGTTCATCCGGAAGCTGACGGGCCCTTATCGCCACC
>JAYVNB010000256.1:0-3744 GCA_043759365.1 Bacteriovoracaceae bacterium
AACCGTGAGTATCTCTTTCGCGTGATGAACTACTGGGTCTCCCGGGGGGTCGACGGATTTCGCCTCGATCATACGACTGATGGAGACTCCGGAATCAACCCGAACACCTGGCGCTACCTCATCTCCAAAGTGAATTATTACGACTGGGTTCGCAAAGGCCGGCCTTCGCAACACGTCCCTCCGATTTATCTGGCTGAGGAGTTCCACGACCAGATGGGCATGAACGCGGTGGTCGACGTCATGACCGAGGGCTATGTCGGGGATATGAGGGGACGGAGTGGAGTCATCAAGAACACTTCGTTCGTCGAAGGCGTGCTGGACAACGCCAACCGTTTCAATCAGCACACCTACGTGATGCGCGCCCTGGAGACCCATGACGAAAAACGCCTGACCGATGGCACCGGATTCACGCCTTGGACGGGCGCGGGCTTCTGGGGCGTCGGAGCTGCCAGTCCGGGTACTCCCATGCTTTTGATGGGTCAGGAGTTCGGAGAGAGTTGGGGTTTGGGATTTCGAAGGTCGGACTTCCTCCGCTCTAGGTTCGTCGGAACGGGCAATTACCGGGCGGATGGCGACGCGCTGATCGAATTCTACGGAAAAATGAACCGGGCTCGGCAGGATCCGTCCAACCGGGCATTGAGTTCCTGGAACCGTTGGAACCTGCGGTCCCGCCAGGATGGGCAACCCGATTCAAGGATCTTCGCACAGGCGCGTTGGGACGTTTCAAGCGGGATGAATGTGGTTTTCACGTTCAACAACCTTTGGGAGACGCCCGTGCAACAGAGTTACTCCCTGCCGCCTGAGCTGGCGGGACAGCTCTCCTTGGGCGAGGGGATCGGCTACAAGCTCGTGGACGCCTTGACCGGCTTGCAGGTGGGGCCCTGTCATAGCGGATCCGATCTCAAAACCGACTTCTACGTCCAAATGGGAGCGGGGCAGCGCCTGCAATGGCTTCGCCTGGAGCTCTGCGATGGGAGTCGCCACTAGGTTCGCACTCGCGAATCGCGCTGTTTTGGGGTAGTCATCCTCCTATGAAGAAAACGCAGAGCCCGATCTTTTTCCGTTACGAATTCTCCGATGAAGCCGGCCTTCCCGAAGGCGGGGACGTGTTTCAGTTTGCGTCGATGTCCGACGTCGAAGAGATGACCCAGAAGATCCTCAAAGTCGCGAAAGCCGATGAGGTCGCGGTCAATCTCACGATCGGTCTCGAAGGCCCGTTCTTCGGCTTCCTTGAGAAAGTCGGAATGACCCGTCAGGATGTCGAAGAGGAAATGGCTGATCTGGCGCTTGCGCCGGTCGCCTCCCAAAAGAAAAAAATGACGAAGAAGAAAGCCGTGAAAAAGGCTCCTGCCAAAAAGGCCACCGCCAAGAAGTCGACCAAGACCAAAAAGAAGTGATCTCCCGATCAAACCCAGGAGGCTCCCGAGTCGTGTCGAAATCCGACCGGTTGGGGAGTCTTTCGGGCAAAATCCCTCTTTTTTCAGACCTTCCCGCCTTGCAATCCACGACCGTTCGCTTTAACTCCCTTCCATGGCTTTGATCGTCCAGAAATTCGGCGGAACCTCGGTTGGCTCGGTCGAACGGATCCAGAGCGTCGCGCGTTGGGCGCTGGACTCCCAAGCCCGGGGCGATGACATCGTGTTGGTGGTTTCAGCGATGTCGGGCGAGACCAATCGTTTGGTGGAGCTCGCTACCCGCATCAATCCGATTCCCTACTCGCGCGAGTACGACTTGCTGATCGCCAGCGGTGAGCAGGTGGCGGTGGGGCTCGTGAGTCTCGCGATCAACACCGAGGCCGAGAAACGCGGTCTCCTCGCAGCCGGCGAATCGCGCGCGCGGGGAATGCTGGGGCACCAGATCGGCATTTTGACGGACAACGTGTTCTCCAAGGCCCGGATCGAAGCCATCGATACGACGCTCCTTCGCAAGGAGATCGCCCGCAAAGTGATCCCGGTGATCGCAGGTTTTCAGGGTGTGGATCCGGACAACAACATCACGACCCTGGGTCGTGGAGGCTCTGACACCAGTGCAGTGGCGATCGCCGCCGCCCTTCAAGCCGACGACTGCGAAATCTACACGGACGTGGACGGCGTTTACACGACCGATCCCCGTCTTTGCAATGAGGCGCGCAAGATCTCCCGGATCTCCTATGAGGAGATGATGGAGCTCGCAAGCCTCGGTGCGAAAGTGCTCCAAATCCGTTCTGTTGAATTGGCTGCTAAATACGGGCTCCCGCTCCATGTGCGGTCGAGTTTCGTTCCGGTGGAGGGTACTCGAGTGGTTTCACAAGAAGCTTTGGGTTCGGCGATGGAGCAAGTGGTGGTGGCGGGCGTCGCGGCTGATGGAGCGCAAGTCAAGCTCACGCTTCAAAACGTGCCAGATGAGCCCGGAGTCGCAGCTACGGTTTTCGGCGCGCTCTCCGACGCCGCGATCGTAGTCGACATCATCGTCCAAGACGTTTCGGATCGGGGACACCTCACTCTGAGCTTCACGGTCGGAAAACCCGATTTTCTGAGGGCCAAGCAAGTCCTGGAAGGTCTCCTCAACGGACCTCTTTCCTCGATGCGATTGGTCTATCAAGAGGAACTCGCCAAGGTCAGTATCGTGGGGGTGGGGATGCAGAACCATCCGGGCGTGGCCTCGAAGATGTTCCGTTTGCTCGCCGAGGAGAGGATCAACATCACACTGATCACCACTTCAGAAATCAAGGTCTCCTGCTTGATCGCCTCAGGCGAGATGAAGCGCGCAGTGGAGTGCCTGCACCGAGGTTTCGGGCTTCATCAGCAGGGATGAGTGACGGCGGAGTTCCGAATTGACGCACTGTGTTTAGCGTGGTAATTACTCGATTACAGAATTTATAATTGGGTATATCCATGAAACAAAAAGCTTTTTCAGAGATTTCTAAACTTGCGCTGATTTCAGCGGTTTCGTTAGGTTCCCTGGTGGGTTGTCAGGCTCCGGTTCGGAGTTCGTCGAACTTAGGGGTTTCCAACGGGGATGCCCAAACCAATCTCGATATCCGTCTGCGCGAGAGCAAAGACATCAAGCGCAAACTCATTCGAATCAGCGACGCACTCAAGCCATTGAATGAAATCCTCTCGACCTTGACGGACTCCCTTCGTCGCAACACGAGTCAGCTTCAGTTGAATGTGGATGGTCGCCCTTTGGATCAACTGACCGATGGCTCGCTTGAGGACTTGGAATGGGCACGGCGACTCTTGAAGCTACTTCAGCGAGCTTCCGAGGGCTTGGTGGATCACCGTGCTGACGGGGGTTGGACTCTCTCGAGGGAAATCCACGACCTGACCTTCCGAAACGCCGCAACAGGTGCGGTTTGCAGTGATTCCAAGATCGTTTTGGAAGGGGGACGGAGCAGCCGTGTCGATCGCTTCACAGTATCGATTGAAGACTGCGCCAACCCGGCGCCCCGGATCTTGGGTTCTGCCGAAGTGTCCAACGGAGAGATCCGTTTCGAGTTCCATCCCTTGAGCGTGGATCAAAACTTGAATCGCCAGGTCACGCTCGGCAGTGCCGCCAACTGCGTGCTCGCAATGCATTCATCCGATTCGTCGGTGATTTGCAGAGATCCGATCGTGACCGCGATGGGGAATTTCAAGGTTCAGATCGATGCGCTTGAATTGTACCAAACGGGCCTAGGCACCCGCGGCTCCTTCAGAGCCCTCGTCCTCAATCGCGAAACGGGCCGCGAAGCTGGCCATTTTGAAGTTCAGGCCCTCCCAGGTC
>JAYVNB010000257.1:0-3728 GCA_043759365.1 Bacteriovoracaceae bacterium
ACATCGATCACGCACTTTCGGTCGAGGTCGCAAAGCACCGATGCGTAGTCGTGACCACGACCAAAACTTTTCTCATCGATTCCGAGATACCGAATCGCCCCGAACTCGCGTCCCTCCAGCCCGCGCTTCACGGCTTGGGTCATGAGTCGGTCGACCTGATCCCAAGAAAGGCCGGTGAGCTTTTCGGCTTGCACTTTGGACCTGACCGCTTCGAGCACGTCGATCGTAAACGCCTCGAACATAGCGGTGAACCGGCTCTGGTCCTCAGCCCACGGTACGCGAACCTGATGCACGCCATGCTCAAGGTAGCTCACACGCGGTACCGCGCACTCGACAAATGTCTTCCACTGCATCGTGTTCAGATGCCGCCAGCGTCTGATATAGGTCGACATCGCGCATACCCGTGATCTTTGCCTGCACGGCTCCGATCTCGCAAGCAGGAGCGTTATGCGCCCCGCGGCTTGAACATCCGTTGCGCTTTACCCACACGAAAGCCTGAACAGCCAAATAATTGTGTGATTGGGAATTCTGTCGAGCTTTTCCAACTTCGGATGTGCATCCAAAGAAGGGAGTTTCACGGAGGACCCGCAATATCAGAACTCCCGCATCGGCATCCCGAACATCGAAGTCGGAGACGGATCGGAGACGATCATCCCAACAGGGACCGTTCCACCCGCAACCCTCCCGATCCCAAGCGCTCCTGCGAAACCCAATGGCACTCCTGCACCCCAACCCTCGGTTCAGCCGACTCCTTCCCCAAGAGCCTCGGGTTCACCCATTCTCACGGCAGCGAACACTCCCGTTTCAGTGGGGGGGCGGAACCCCTTCAGGCGCGAGTGAAGACGGGGTGACCGTGAACGCGGAATCGGCGTGGATCGTCTACCAGACCCAGGGCAAGCGCCCCGCACTGAAACGATTCAAGCTGGCAGATCAAATTGGACCCGTGAATCTCGACAAAGCCTCCAAAGACTTACGGCCCGTGATCGGAGCCTTGCGCTTGGAACCAGGGAGCCGGATCCAAGAGATCGAGCTCGTGCTTCGCCCTTCGGGCCACTCGATCGTGGAAGGAGGCGAGAAGGTTTGCGACGTCAAGGTGCCTTCGGATCGCTTCTCGGCCAAAGCTCATCCATCGATCCAGGTGATCGATGGAAGGAACATCCTTGGCTTCTACTTCGACCACGCCCATTCGGTGATTGAAAAGTCTTCGCCCCGTGACTGCATCGTCAAGCCGGTGGTCGAGCTGACGGTTCACTGAGGAGTCCGACTCAGCGAGCCCCCGCGCCTCTCGATTTACCGCACGGGAAAAACAACGAAGGAACTCCAGGCCCCTTCCCCATTCAAGAAGGTGCCTGAGAATTCAAAGGTGATACGAAAGCCCGACGGAGTAATCCGTTTGGCGGCGCTTATCGGTGGACACGTTGTTGGCTTTGCCGGCAACTTCATCCTGCGAATAGACCACGCTCGCCAGGCGGAAGTCCGCACTGAGCGAGGGGAATACTTCGTAGCCGGACTGGATCAACCAGCCGAACGGCTTTTGGTTCTTGATCTCGTTCCCGCTGGGGTCAACCTTAGCTTGGACGTAGCTTCCCAGGAATTCGACGCCCGCCAAGAGCTTGATTTTACCGATGCTGTATCCTCCGCCCACTCCCAACAACAGCCCACGACCCTTGACGTTGGTGGAGTTGACGGTCGCGGGCTCGGTCGTCTGACCCACGAACCGCAATTCCGCCAACGGTCCGGCCAGCCACTCCCCGAACCGATATCCCGGTAGAGCTTCGATCGCCAGAGAGTCAATCGTCCTTCCGGGGATAGTGCCGGAACTCGATTTGTACGTTCCCAACCCCCAGAGAAGCGAGCCTTGGAGGCCGAACCCACTTTTGGAAACCTGCATTGCGGGGTCCGCCGGGCCCGTTGCCGACGTGGCCACTTCGTCGGCGCGTGCGACCCAGTTGGAAAAAGCGAGAATCAATCCACAGCCGATCTTGATCGATATTTCGATGCGGTTTTTCACGAGTGCTCCTTAACGAAATGAGAATGCAGGTGCATTCAGTCCGCACTGACCGCCGGCACTGGAAACTTGCCCAGTGGCGTTCACTGCGAACCTTCCGCTTGAAGTTCCAGCCACGACAAATGGGGACAAAAGTGCGATGCCGTTGGCCGAACCTGCAGTCAGCGGTTTGTTGAAGTTGTTCGAACCATTGGAATTCGTCCGAAGGTAGAGCGTGACCAAGTCCGGTGAGGGAACGGAATTGGTACCCGTGCAGGCAGTCGTCGCACCGAAGGTCGTGCCCGTCCGAACTTCGGTGGTGCCGCTATTGTCGAATCGGCAGATGTCGATCGTGTACTGCTGGCCCGCCACGCAATTGGGGCCGTCGTTCTGTGCGGGGATGAACTTGATGTTGTCCGACATATTGATCATCACACAAGGATAGGTTCCGTCCGGGATGTCTCCGCCACCGAGAACGGGATTGGCCAGGAAATCAGTCTCTCGACCCGCTGCGGAGTCGAAGATCGAGATGGGACTTGAACAGTCGAGGGAGGCGGAAACCGCTACTCCGTAGATTTTCACCAGGATCGAAGAAGGGTTGCTCGCGGCCATCACCGGGCCGGTTGCGAGAAGTGAAACGAATAAGATGATTGCGTTTTTTTGGATCCCCATCGAATTCAGTTCCCTGCGCCCGTGATGATGACTTTTCCGCCAACCCCGTTGCCCGTGTCTTTTCCGCAGCCGCTCAGGATCGCGAACGTCATCGCCACGAAGCAGACTAGAACAATAGCCAAAATCTTGACACGCGTCATCTCCACTGACCTTCCTGGTTTGGGTTGATTGGACATGAAAAAATTCTAGGGTGAATGTCGAAGTCGAACAAGAACTCTTTGAAGGTGAACACATTTCGACTTTGACGGCAGGACCCGACGGATTCCTGAAGTCTTGCCAGCCTCCTTCGGACACGGCACCCTGAAACTGGATGTTTCACCTCCCGCGATTCACTTCCCTCCTCACGCTGATCGGGGTCGCAACGCCGCCCGCGGCCCACGCGTACTCGATGGCATCCTGTCTCGAAGGACTGAACCAGTCCGGAGTAGCCGAGCTCGTTACCCAATTGGCATCATTGCAGGATGCGGCTGGGGCTGGCATGGCCACTTCGCCGACGGGGAGTCCCATCAGTTTCCTTCCCGAAACCGATCGAGCAAAGATCCTTTCACTCCTGGATGAATCGGCAGATAAAAAGACGCGCGCGGCCCGTGAAGAAACGTACTCCAGACTGGTCAGACCCCAGATCATCCAGGATCTCACGCTCCTGTACACATCAAGCGCGACTCAGGTCACCTACGCGAGCTTCACATCGGACGAGACCCCAGGCGACGACGGCGGCTTCGGTCTCCATGTAGTGAAGCGGTTGGACGTGGGAAACAAGACCGTCCTCGTCAATGAGCACTGGCCTTTTCGGCGTGGCCGCCTGCAGCTTCCCGATGAGATTCGAGTTCGGACGCGGGGGTTCGACCGCAAGAAGCCGGCCCGCGGCCAGTCAGGAAGCGAGGAGGACTTTGTCTTTGAAAGGTTCAGGATCGCCTGGGACGCTCAGGACAAGCCCACTCTCTACACCCAACGGCAATTCACGCCGGATGGCAGATCCGAACCCCATCGGGTTCAAACCGGGGTGTTCGATTGCGCCGGCTGTCACCGAAGCGGAAACCCATTCAGTACTCCTTTTACGCCTAGTGGC
>JAYVNB010000258.1:0-11409 GCA_043759365.1 Bacteriovoracaceae bacterium
GTATCCGAAATCAGACCGAGTTCAAGGGCTTGAGCGATGTAGTCACGGAACGCGAGATCCCGACCCACTTCCTTCCGAATACTCTCCGAGAGCATTCGAGAAGCGACTTTGGAATAGGAAGGCTCCTCGGCCATGAGCATCACGGCATTCGAAATCGAAAGATCGTCAAGCTCTTGGGTGCTCGAACCGTCCCGAAGGCCATTGATCGTGCTCTTGGCGACGTCCAGCGCTTCGACGCCGTCGATGCCGCGGCAAGCCCGATTCACCGCGTGAAGGATCTTTTCGATCTTCACGGACTCCCTGGTTCCATCCCTCTTGACTACTTCCATGGTCATCGCCTTTTCCCCCCGGAAAATCTGTTCAAATTCATTCCAATCACGAACCGCAGCTTGATCAATTGCCACATCGCACGATTCCCACTTCGACCTTCAAAGACGAATCGGCCCTCCCAGAGGCTCCTAGGGAGCTTCAGGATAGGTGACTCTCAGGACGCGGACCAAATTCATGGGAGTTGCAATACCGACGAAGAGTTCATTCCCTTTCCACGGGGAAGCCCCGCTTTCGGGGTTCTTGAATCCAAGTCTGAATCGATCGAAACCCCGAGGCGTAAGCGATCGGACTTCCGCCAAGCAGGTTATGCTTCGCGGTTACCGTTGCGGGTCAGTGCCGGACTCTCACCGGGCTTCAGCCCCGCCTCAGGACTGCGAAATCTTTCTTGAGTTGATCCTGCTTGGGGGGAGTTCGGCTGTCAACGGATGGGGGGTTTTTCTTTTCAGACCCCAATAGATTGGGGCTATTTCATTCTGAGATCGAAGATGCGGAGCGCTAGCGCAGCGGACTAGCGCACTGCGTTTTCCACCTGCGCGCCGCTTCATTCCTTTCACCTTTGACTTTGACGCAACGTTCCAGTAATTGAACATTTCCATGCAAAAATCCATCGTTTTCACCTTGGTATTCTCACTCCTAATGCCCATGAAATCATGGAGCTTTGGAAGTTCATCTGCGACTCGCAACTTGGGTTCCTCCGGCGAGATCCAGACTGAAAAGGATGACCACGGCATGCCCCGTTGCGTGTATCCGGAGTTCGGGGGCGGTGGACACGGACTCCTCCTCCGCTGGGATGCGCACGAAAAGTATCGCCGGGAGATCGAATACGCTCGAATTGAGGACATCGGACTGTCCATGCCGGGCCCCATGGCGTCGACGGACTTCCTCAACTGCAGCGACTGGGAACGCATCCAGGAACGCTCCGACGTGAACTGGAAAAAACTCCCGGACCAGAGTCGTGAAATCGGAGGCTATTCACTGCCGGACTCGACCTTGAAAGCCCTGGCCCAAGTCCGAGTCGGTGCCAGCGAACTTCATTCCGAGCTCACTGCGGAGGAGTACCTCGACCACCACCCGATCGAGCACTACGATCGGGACCTGAACCGTGACCTCACCCATCAATTCGGCGTGGGCTTCACTTCGGAGCTCTTCGGAGCTTGGACCCGCTCTCGCCCCGAGAACCAGCAGCTGGTCGAGGATCTGCATCGCCACTTGGGCAGCCCTCAGGCCCAAGAGACTCTCGCCTCGCAGTTCTCGGACCGCACGATCATCATCGCCAATGGGATTGGCAACGATCCACGCGGCGGACGCTTGAAGATCATTTTTCAGGACTTCGAAAGCTTCGGGATCCGCACCGATGCGTTCGATACGGGTCCCTATGAGACCGTCGGCGACAATTCCGACCAGATCCTACTGCAACTGGAAGCAGCGCTCGGTCGCGGTCAGAAAGTCATCCTCCTCGGCGCCAGCAAATCCTATCCCGAGATCCTGAAGGCGGTTTCGCGGGTTCGGGATCCCACCGGCATCCAAGCCATCATCGCGATCTCGGGTCTCACCGACGGATCACTCTTGGCGGACTGGCTGACCGACAATCTCTTTTACCCTTTCTGGCGCGGGCTCGCGAGCCTCGTGCACTTGTTCATTCCCCACGCCGACGCTCTCAACCTCGAAGTTTTCCGCTCAGTCAGCACTCGCAAGATCCGCGAACTCTACAGCGACGCGGCTCCCCGGCTTCCCAAGCACATCCTCTACGTGAACCTCATCGGGGTCATGGGGGGCGACGGCTTGACTACCGAACCTTCGATCCGCCCGCTGCAGGACAAGCTCATCCGAAGCTACTTCAACGATTATGGCGCAAACGACGGATACGTGGAATATCCGGGCAACCAGATCCCGGAATCTTGGGGGCTCCACTCCTACTCGATCGTCATCAAGGGCAGTCACCAGCTGACGGACGGAGGGTTCGAAGACTTGTCGTTTGGCCAGACTTCCACTCGACGCCGCTTTTTCCAAGCACTCTTCGAAACCCTCGACGAGCGGATGAATGCCTCGCCACGTTGACCGATCCCTCCCCGGTGGAGGCCTCGGTCAACCCGAAACCGTCTCGCGAACGGCCCGCTCACCGGACTCGAGCGCGCCTTCGATGTAACCGGTCCACTGTCGCGCGGTTTCGGTGCCCGCCCAATGGATCCTCCCCTCGGGCTTCCAAAGCGAAGGTCCGAGACTGGTCCAGACGCCGGGGGGAAACACTCCCGTGAAGCAGCCCCGACTCCACTTCTCGTCGGCCCAGGAGTGCTCGAGATAAGATGCCGGGCTCGCGGCCTCCTTCCCGAACATACGAACCAAGGATTCGAGAAACACCTTGCGGCGTTGATCCGAAGTGAGCCTGCGCATCTGCTCGGCTGCGTTCCCCACCGAAAACCCCACCATGATCCCGGGGGTGCCGCTGGCGGGCGAGTTGTCGAATGTGGCGAAGATCAGCCCAGTGGTGTCGACCGCTTGTCCGGTCAGATTTTTCTCTCGCCAGAAAGGCTTCGCGAAGACGGCCATGCACTTGACCACGCTCCCCATCGGCATGCACTGCGTGAGCTGATCCCGATCCGCGCTCAGGATCGGCGAATAGTCGATCCGGCCCGCTAACGTCGGCGGGATCGCCACCACCACTCGATCGGCTTCGACCGTGAACCGCGAGGTCCGCACCCTTGCGCCTGAAGCGTCCTGGGCAATCTCGAGTACGGGACTGTTGAGATGAAGCGCGCCGCGGAACGAATCGGCGATCTTATTGGCGAGGGCTTGGCTCCCCAGCTTGAAACGAACTTCCTGGGCTCCGCCTTCAACGGCCAAAAGCGTGTTCAGGTCCACGCTGGCGCGAATATAATAAAGGGTGTGCAGCAGTGAAACCCGGGCAGGCTCGACCGAGAGAAGTTGCCGAAGCCCCCCTGCCAGAAGCCTGCGCGCGGGCTCCGTCCAAAGGTGGGCTTTCAGCCAAGTGGCTGCCGTTTGTGAATCAAGCTCCTCCGCGTTCGGAGTCAGCCAAGGCTCCTGCAGGTTCACGCTCTTGGCGAGCGAATCGAGTTTCTTCATCCCCGAATCCAAATCCAGGAGTGCCGCAACGCTGAGCTTCGGAATCGTGCCGGCGTAGACTGAACGCTCTCCGTTCTCAATGAGGACGCTGTCACCCGTATTATAAGTGGGGAACAACTCGATGCCGAAGTCCTTCACGAGTTTCATCGCCCGGGCCTGGGTCGGCCCGAGCCACTGACCGCCGACGTCGACATGGATCCCGCCGGGGAGGACTTCGGTATGCGTGCGCCCGCCGATCCGGTCGCGTGCTTCGAGAACGACGACTTTTTTGCCTGCAGCCGTCAGCTGGCGGGCAGTCTCCAGGCCCGCAAAGCCCGCTCCCACGACCACCACATCCACACGTCCCCGGGGCGCAGGGAGAGCCACCGCCGACCCCATAGATTCGGCCCCCCACGCTTGGGAGGGGACGAGGGCCTGCTTGATCGCCCAGGGTGCCAGTAACGCTTTGAGACCTTGACCTAAAAATCGGCGACGTTCCATGACAGCAATCCTCAATCGGTTCTGAAATCAGTTCTGGAATCAGTTCACGAGTTCAATTCGAAACCGCGCTCCTGCGCTGGTGATCAACCACACGGGAAATCAGTTCGCTCAACGGACGAGGTCGATAACCCCGCTCCGACTTGGCTCTATCGGAGCAGTGATAGATCTTGATCCGTGCCAATCGGACCATCGCCGACGGCGTCCTGGTCGGAATGCCGATCCGCTCGCAGGCCAGCATAGCTCCGCCCGCCACCGCCCAAAGCCAGTCCGGCGCCTTTTTTCCGGTCAACGGCACCTCGAACGCGCGGGCGAACGCCGCCAACAGTTCACCGTGGGACAGACTGGTGCCGCCGAGGATGTAGCGTTTCCCACTCACTCCCTTCTCGAGCGCCCCCAAATGAGCGGCGGCCACGCTCGAGGTGTGCACGAGCCGTTTCACTCCGGCTGCTCGAGCGGCAGTCGCGATGTTTCGCGCGCCTTCGACATTCACGCGTTCGAGTCGACTCCGGTCCTTGAGAAGGTAGGAAATGTCGCCCGCAGTGTGGATGCAGTACTCTTGCCCCTTCAGGGCGTCGACGAGCGAAGTCGCATCCGTCACGTCCCCCACTACCCACCGAATCTGCAGGCCTTTGAGGGCCCCGACGTTCGAAGTGGCGCGCTTCAAGGCCGTGACTTCATGGCCCAGGGCCACTGCCTGACGGATGATTTCGGAACCGAGAAAGCCGGATGAACCGGTGATCAAAATCTTGGCCATGGTCCCTTTCTATCAGCGAATCCAGCCCATGCGGGCAAATATTCCTTCGTGGTCGGTGCCATCGCCGCCCCCCAACTCACCGAGCTTGGGCATCCCGCCCCAACCCTCGAGGCATGCGTAATTGCGGCAACCGGAAGAAGCCGGATCAATTAGGCCGAAACCGAAGTTCGCAAAAAGGTGATCGAAGGCGCTGTGCTTTCCAAAAGCGAAATGAGTCGTGAACCCCGTGCTCTTGAAACCGTCGTACACGCCCGAAAAGCTGTCACGGGGAGCATTGCTCAAACCGTAACGAAGCTCCTGCCTGCCATAGCCCGCCTTGGTCCTGCCGAACATCGTCCAAAAATTGATCGGATAAGGATGACCGCAGTCGGCTCCTCCCGTGCAGTCGGTGGTGTTGAAATCGCCTCCGACCACGATGCGCGCCGCCGGATCGACCAAGCCCTCCTTGCCACGAAAAACGTACTCCGCCATCTCGATCCTCTGTCGGACCTTTTCGCCATTGCCTCCCATCCATGCGGGAGCATCGTTGAGTGCGGGGTAGTAGGCTGAGACGAACTGAACAACAGTCCCGTCGACGACCAGGGGGCACATGAAAATGCCACTCAAGGAACGCGAAACCCCGACACAGCTCCGACCCGCGACCAAGTGCGCCCGTGCCGACTTCCAGGCTACGCAGATCCCGCCCAGGCACTGGGCCTCGTATCCATCGGGGAGCACCGGGCCGTTGGCCTCATGAGCGATCACTTGGCCAATGCCCATTGCCTCTTGGAGCAGGATCACATCAGGAGAAATCTTGGCGAACCAGTCCCGCAGATTGTGGACGGTCCAATCCCAGCACAGTCGATTGGAGGGGCAGCGAAGGATCTTCACTCCTAACGATCCATAAATCACCCTCCCGGCATTTCCGACGTTGTGGGAAACCACGGTCAGGCTGCCGCTGCGGGACCGTACGTCGGTCGAATCCAGGGAGGGGGCGAACCTCCAACCGTCATCACGGCGTCCGCCTCCCCCAAAAGCATGGGCACTCGCCGAAACCAAGCTCAAGCAAGTCAGCCAGCAGAGGATCCACGAGTTCAGACGACGAGACATACCGGAGCCTTCATCAAGTTCCATGCCCGGCTTGAAGCCGCTCTAGCGCTCACCAGGACGCTTGCCAGAGCTCCTCACCGAGGTGGGTAAGCTAGACCGCTGTCGAAAAATTAGGCAGTCGCTGGGATTTCCCGGGATTCTCCTTTCCAACGATGGAGATTCGAAAGTCGACCGCATTCCTGACCGGGGCCGCACTCTCCAGTTCGCTGCTCTGGGGGACTCTCCACTTCAGTCGCGAATCGGATCAGCAGGAGATCGCACGCACCCGGGATCGCCTCGAGGATTACCTCGGCATGAAGGACCAAGAACTGCTCTCCCGGAGATCGGAGATTGAAAAAATCCAGGGGCTCGAGGGCCGCAAGATGCTCGCACTCCTCGCGTGCATCGGAGCAAGGCTCGATCTAGCCCATGCTCAGTCGATCACCGCTTTTCCGCAAGCCTTCGAGTCTCCGATCACAAGTTCGGTCCGCGGTTCGGGCCCAGATTCGCCTCTCGGCTCGGCGCCAGTCAACCGTGGAGCGATCTCGGGCTAGGGCGTGGACCCGGGCTCCGAACTGTTCTGCCACGAAGTCAAAGGCACTCCCATCCGGATCTCGCCCGAGAAATGGGCCCTCTCTTTTCCATTCGATCCCGGCTCCCAGGAGCGCGAACAGGACTTCGGAATAGTCGATCCAAGTGAGTACGAAGCCGATTCGAACCTGGATTCTCGCACCTGCCGTTCGCCCCGATTCTTCGAGCTGACCGCGCAGAGACACAGAGCCAGCCGTTTTTTTCAGAGGATCCATGGCCGAGTGTTCACCGGACAGCTGAAGATCACCATGCGTCCACGCGCCACCTATCAAGTCGACGTCCACTCCAACGGAACGGTCCCTGAACCGATCCCCGCCAACTCAAGCTCGATCACGAGCGAATGTCGCGCAGGGGGCACACCGATCGCGACACCGGACCGTGAGGATTGGCAGACCACCCGCGGAGAAGGCCGCACTCCCGAGGATCTCCCTGAAAACCGGATCATCGCCTATGCGGAGACTCATCCGGTGTGGCGCTACAATCCGTGCTTCAGGAGCGTGACGATCGTGAACGACTTTTGCCCCTGGGGATCCAATTACGACAGGGAATCGAAGGATCTATATTTTTCTGGGAACGCGTCGGAACGCTCAACCTACGCTCGGGCGGAAACTGAATCACTGGGTACGGGTGAGAGTGATCGGGGCGTCGTCTGAACTTCCACCGGGGGCGGCCGAAACATCCAAAGTGAAGGATGGAAATGCGGAAGCGGGAGCGGGTGCCGGCCTGGCCGTCTTCTTCAGAGGTGAAACGGGCTTGCGGGCATTCTGATTGAGTTCCGTTCGCGCCAGGTCGGCCCGACCCAGCTCACGACCCACCGTCTGCTTCGGAGAACCGACGTGAGCCAGTGCGGAAGCAGGGAGCAGCGCGATCGCGATCCAGAGCCAATTTGAAGAAGTCATGCCCTGATCAAAAGCAAGGCACGTACCTTCGGTTACACCCCGAAATCATTGAAAAAAAATGGCGCTGACGGGGGTTTTCCCCATCAGCGGCGGAGCGACTGCCTGAACTTTGGACAGTTCCTATTTCAGGGTGATTTTCTTGATGGAGATGGCTTTTTCGGGCATGTCGTTCTCGCCCCGGGGTGCAGCGACGATTTTCTCGACCACTTCCATGCCTCGGGTCACTTCCCCGAAGATCGTGTGCTTGCCATTCAGCCAGGGAGTGGGTTTCACGGTGATGAAGAACTGCGAGCCATTGGTGTTAGGACCGGAGTTCGCCATCGCGAGCATTCCAGGCTTTCCGAACGAGTCGCTCGGCTTGGTCTCGTCTTCGAACTGGTAACCCGGGCCGCCAGTGCCGTTCCCCTGGGGATCGCCGCCTTGAATCATGAAGTTCGGAATCACGCGATGGAAAATCGTCCCGTTGTAGAGCGCCTTGTCTGGAGCGCTGCCGTCACCACGCTTGTAGTTTTTCTTGCCGCTCGCGAGTGCCGCGAAATTCTCGACGGTTTTCGGGGCGGACTCAGGAAACAGTTTCACCGTGATGTCGCCCATCGAGGTGGTGATGACCGCCAGCTTGGGCAGTGAAGCCTTGGCGGGAGCTTCCGCGGTTTTCGGAGGGGTCGCCGGTGCCGCTGAGGTCGCAGCCGCACCTTGAGCCAACACGATCGGGGCGGAAGCCACGAAACCCAGGGCCATCCAGGTTGCCAGAACGTAGTTTGGAATCACTTGAGTTTTCTTCATGGCTCGACTCTACTGGGGCCAGAATCAAAGTCATGAAAAAAAACATCCGCGTCTATGAATACTCAAATTGCTCGACCTGCAAAAAAGCGCTTCATTTCCTGAAGAAGCACGGCGTCGACGCCGAAATCAAGGCCATCGTGGAGCACCCTCCCAGCGTCGACGAACTCAAGAAAATGCTCGAGCATCTCGGGGGCGAAAGGAAGCGCCTTTTCAACACATCCGGTCAGCTTTACCGAGAAATGAAGATGAACGAAAAGCTGCCCCTACTTTCCGAAAGCGAAGCCCTCACGCTCTTGGCCGCGCACGGAAAGCTGATTAAGCGTCCTTTTCTGCTCACGGCCACGGCCGGAGCAGTCGGATTCCGGGAAGAAGAGTGGGAACGGATCTTGAAAAGATCTTTAAAAACTGAAGGCAGCTGACTAAAGCGCTGTTTACTTCAGAGCGGCGTAGACGCGGTGGACATCGTCATTGTCATCGATGCCTGAGAGGAACTCGGTGACTTCCTTCTTCTCCGTTTCGCCGAGCTCGACGCTATTCTTCGGGATGTAGTTCATCTCTGAGAGAGTGACTGTCCACTTCTGGTCGGCCAGGAATTTGGAAACCGCTCCGAGATCCGTCGTTTCGCAAAAAAACCGCGCACCCGTGTGGCCGGTCGGAATTTCGGAAGGCTCCAGGGGTTCGACGTTCTGCGCTCCCGCTTCGATCGCGACCCCTTCGATATCGAGGGAACTATCGACGTGGGTGGCTTCCACCACTCCCATGCGATCGAACATGAAGGCCAGGGAGCCACCCGCTCCCAACTGTCCCTTGCGAAAAAGCACGCGGACATCGGCTGCGGTGCGGTTCTTGTTGTCAGTCAGGCACTCGACGATGACCGGAACTTTGTGGGGCGCGAATCCTTCATAGATGATGGTCTCGTAGTTGACCGCGTCGTCGCCGATCCCAGCCCCTTTTTTGATCGCGCGCTCGATGGTGTCGCGCGGAACCGAATGCTTGCGGGCGGATTCGCACGCGGCGCGGAGTCGCGGATTATTATCGATTTCGGCTCCACCCAATTTCGCAGCCACCTGCATCTCTTTCACGAGCTTGCCGATAATCTGTCCGCGCTTATTGGCGTTCGACTGCTGTCCCGCATGCTTCCACTGTGCACCCATAGGTATGCGACCTTAGCAGAGGGTTTCGCCAGGCTCAACCTTCTGTTCAAGCGTGCTCAGCCTTGGATTGATTCCGGCTCCAGCCTGCCCTAGACTCTCGGCATGTCCGCTTCGTCGATTGCTCGCACAGGTGTCCTGCTTCTCAACCTGGGAACCCCCGCTTCACCCGCTCCCGCGGATGTCGGGCGTTACTTGCGCGAATTCCTGATGGATCCGCTGGTCATCGACATCGCAGCGCCCCTGCGCTGGCTCCTGGTGAACGTCCTGGTCGTGCCGCGCCGTTCAAAAACCTCGGGCGAAGCCTACGAAAAGGTTTGGACGAAACGCGGATCGCCGCTTCTCTTCCACCTCTTGGATCTCCATGAAAAAGTCGAACGTAGGCTCGGTGCGGACTACGTCGTTCGCCCCGCCATGCGCTATGGCACACCTTCGATCCTCAGCCAACTCGCCGAATTGCAGAAGCAAAACGTCGATCGGCTCGTCATCTTGCCCCTCTATCCTCAGTACTCACTCGCCGCCACGGAGTCCTCGGTTTTGGAAGTGAAGCGCGCCCTGCAGGAGGTCGGCTGGAACATCGCTCCGGAGATCATCCCGGCTTTTTTCGACCGGCCGGAATTCATCGAGAGCTTTCGGCAGGTCATCGAACGGGAGTTGGCGAAACGCCCTTACGACTACCTCCTCTTCAGCTTCCATGGATTGCCTGTCCGTCAGGTCAAACGCACCGATCGCAGCCCGGGAAAGACCCATTGCTTCGCGACTCCGGCTTGCTGCGATCAAATGACCGATGCGAACCGGGACTGTTATCGGGCCCAATGTTTCCAGACTGCGCGAAGTCTAGGCGGAGTCTTGGGCCTCCCTCCTGAACGCTACGGTGTCTCTTTTCAAAGCCGCCTGGGGCGTACCGAATGGATCAAGCCCTACTCGGACGTCCTTTACGAGGAGCTCCCCCGAAAAGGGATCCGCCGAATCGCAGTCGCGTGCCCAGCCTTCGTCGCCGACTGCCTCGAGACCCTCGAGGAAGTCGCGCTCCGCGGACGAGAGACGTTCGTCCAAGCCGGCGGAGAGGACCTGTTTCTCGTTCCTTCCCTCAATAGTGACGACACTTGGGCCGAGACGGTCTGCCGGTTGGTCGGACAAAAGGTCATAATTCCTACCCCTAGCCCCTGAAAAAGGAACGCACCTCTCCAGCCGGAAACCGTCTCTCGACATTGGAAGGTTCCCGGGTTAAATCCACCAATCGACTCGCTGCGCCACACTCCCTCGAAATCCACGTCGGGAGCAGTTTCGCAGGCGATCTGGCCCCACTTTTCTTTTGAAAAAGGGTGCCACTTTGTTACTGTGCGCCCGTTAGTGCGTCGGAATAACTGCGTTTTTTGATGGCCTTCGGTTTGCACCGGCGCGTAGCACCTGATTCCAGAATTCGTGAATTGGACCTAAAACAAGGACAGAAATTCGATGAAAGTCTTTCGTGCCCAAGCTGTACGTACACTGATCGCCCTGAGTTCGGCTCTTCTTCTGCCCATCTTCGCCAGTTCGACGGTGGCCTCCGCGCTCGAAAAGAACACCGCCTATTACCCCCTCGGCCAAGAGCCTCCTCAGCTCAATGGAATGAAGGCCACCGACCAGGTGAGCTTTTTTGTCCTCGGGCACGTGATGGAAGGCCTCACCCGCATCGGAAAAGACGGCGTTCCCGTCGCCGGCGTGGCTGAGAGCTGGAAGTTGGACGACAAGGGCGCGACCTTCAAGATCCGCAAGAACGCGAAGTGGAGCGACGGCAAGCCCGTGACCGCCAAGGATTTCGTCTACGCGTGGCGCACTGTCCTCGACCCCAAAACCGCTTCCGAATATGCGTTCATCCTCTACTACGTGAAGAACGCTGAGGCGATCAACCAGGGTAAAATGCCGGGTAGCGAACTCGGTGTTCAAGCTGTCGACGACTCTACCCTGAAAGTGACCTTCGAGAAGCCCTGCGGTTTCTTCCTCGGTCTCACCGCGTTCGCATCCTACCTCCCCGTTCGCGAAGACTTCCACAAGCAGACGGGCGACAAATATGGCGCGGAAGCGAACACCCTGCTCTACAACGGTCCCTTCGTCTTGACGAAGTGGGTGCACGGCGCCTCCCTGCGTTTCGACAAGAATTCGAACTATTGGAACGCATCCAGCGTCAAGCTCGCTGCGATCGACGTCCCTTACGTGACCTCGGACAACAACGCGCGCTTCAACTTCTTCAAGGACAACAAAGTCGACCTGCTCGAGACCTTGAACAAGG
>JAYVNB010000259.1:0-3704 GCA_043759365.1 Bacteriovoracaceae bacterium
TCGGCCTCTCTTTACCACAACCCCACAGGGTCGCTTGAAAGGCCGGTTCAGGCTCCTATTCGATCGCTTCACCTTCTCCAGTCCACCGCCCGCACTTCAGATCGCTGTTTACCGGGACAAGCAAATTTGGATTTCTGGGAAAATCGACTCCGACCTTCAAGCAATAAATGCTTATTTGCGCCGACTACCTTTGCGACAAGTCGCGGCCCTTGAAGACGAACAGTTCCTGAAGATGCGCTCGGCCCTTCATCTGAAGTATCGAGATCAATATGGCCTGAAAGAGTATGCGACTCGGGTGCGTGTCAAATTCGACGACAGTCTATTTGACTTCGGCGGTGCGCTGGAGCTTTACACACGACACAAGGCAGAGACGACCTCAATCCCGATGCAACATCAACGCTACATGAAGGATCTTTGGTATCCATTTTTTCAAGAGAAAGGCTGCCGTCATCCCAAGGACTGGAAGGCTTGGCGATCCCAGGCCAAGATGCACATTAAGACGGTGAAGAAGGTCAACAGCGATAAGCCCTACAGTATGAACACCTGGGTTGGGATGGCTGGAGCCTTGAACGAGTTCCTGCGTTGGTGCGTTCAGGAGGGGCACATCAGTGAAGGTGATTGCTTTGCACTGAACGTCGCTCCTACCCTCGAACAGAAGAAACGGGCCAACGCTACCCACCGCAAGAACCGCGACACTTACACTCGGGACGACCTCTTTAAGATCAAAAAGAAGATCGATAACGCCTATGCCGACGATTCAATCTGGAAGCTCAGGGCATACGCGATGTACTTTGTGCTGTGTACCGGCCTTCGGCGCGGTAACGGACTTGGCTTGAAGGCTTGTGATTTGTTTCCAGACGCCGACATTCCGCATTTTTCAACGAGGGACAATCGGGTTTGCGGAAGCGGTCGTGGGGAGACAGGCATTGTCACTCTCGTGAATGCCACTAAGACGAGCGTTGGAGTGACGAAGCTCCCGCTGATCCAACCTGATCGTGATGTGCTCTGCGATGTCGCTCGCTACATCAAATCCGGCATCAAGCCTGACGACTATATTTTAAGTTGCTATCCAACGACGGTAGGTCGCTGGTGGGCTAAGGTCGCAAGGGAATGCGGGTTTGTGTATGTCCACCCGCACGGCTGGAAACACAGCTACGCAACGATCGGTGGGGCGCACTTCCTCGAAATGTACCAAGGTAGTGCCAAGAACCTTCACACCTGTTGTTTGCACGAGAGTTTTCAAACCACGCTCAAGTACATAGACGATCAGGGCGACGAGTTTCTCAAACAATTTGCAGTCGTGAGCCGGAGCGGCGCTTAGCCTTCATCTCCGCTTCAACCTTTCGGGCGGCTCGCTCTTGAGCGGCATTGGACCTGCGGATGAACTCCGGCTGATCCTGCGCTTCCATCATCGGGATCGCCCATTTCAGGTCATCGTCCACGCCTGCGTACTTTGGGTTGTCGTAATCAAAACCGCGCTCAAACGCTGGATCAGTCTTCCAGCGGTGATTGAAGCGTTTGGATAGTTCGATGATCTTCGACACTCGTGATCTCCATTGGGAGAGTAAAATCTTGGGAGGTTTTTCACTCTCCCGCGCTAAGTGCTTGAAATGGTTGGCTCGATGTGTTTCGAGCGATTCCAATCACTTAGGCCGTGTACAACATCGCTGTAGCCACGGTCTTGTTTTACGACTCTCTCTTCGCTTTAAATTGGAAGAGATTCACGACTTCGCTGGCCAGAGCGTCGTCTGACGGGAGGACTCGCAGAACCTGGGTTGCTCCCCGTTCGTCGATCCCGGCCATCCTCACGTATCGCTGCATGGTATCGAGCTGCTCCCAGCCACAGATTTTCATGACCCTTGCCGGAGCAATGTCATTGGCCAAAAGCTGGGTAGCAAAGCAAGCCCGCAGCGCATGGAACCGGATCGACCTAATCCCGATTCCAACGCAGAACGCTCTTAAGACCTGAGCTTGATATCCGGCATCCCATTTTCCGATTCGAGGAAGGACATGCTTTCGGTCACCCGCTTTGGATTTAAGGCCGACCAGAAGCACCGCAAGCTCGTCCGAGATGGGTACCGTTCGCCAAGCTCCGCTCTTCGTCGATTTTACCCGCTTGAAGCGGGTGTGATAGGACTTGCTCACCGTCAGCCTACGGTTTTCCAAGTCCACATCTGCCCACTCAAGCGCGTGAAGCTCACCGTTGCGCATTCCAGTCAACAGAGCGATCGCCCAAATCGGATACCAGCGATGATCGATCCTTTTAGCCTCAAAGAGAAGTTTTCGGATTTCCTCGATGGTCAAAATGTCCGGAACGTTCTCTTCTTTTGAGGCCGTCAGTTCCAGACCACGCATGGGGCTATCATGAACGCCTTGGATTAAATGTTCCTCGATTGCCCATTCGTAAACGACGTTGACGGTATCTTTGACCGTCTTTTGAAATCTACGAGTCTTGCCTACTTCTTGAACCTTTCTCAAAACATCCCGAGCGTCACCTTTGGTGATTTCATGGGCCGGACGATCCAACCAGTGGGGCGTCCAGTTACGGAAAAGCGCGACATAGTCGATGATCGTGGTGTTCTCGTAAGAGCGTCCACCTCGACCTTCTCGCATCGCCAATTCCCATGCATGGATTACATTCCCCCATGACTTAGTTTTATTTTCCTCGCGAGCCACCTCTTGGGAAAGCTCTTTAATCAGTCGTCGTTCTTCAGCAATTGCTTCCTTTTCGGAGGAAAGCTCAAATACTCGTCGTTGCTTACGGAATCTCGAGTCCGTTTGACTGCGAATGTTGAGATAAACCTTCCAAAATGTTTTTCCATCCTTTTGATAACTAGAGACTGACATCAGATTCCGCCTTTCAATTCGGCGGAATCCAAAATCTTATCTAGCTCCATTCTCTTAAAATACAGGCGACGTTGAAACTTCCTAGCTCGGATCTGTCCTCGACAGACCATCACCCGAAGAGCGCCGACTGATTTACGGAGATAGGATGCAGCCTCCGCTGAAGTCATCCACACCAGATTGTCAAAGATCCCGTTTCTTTCCGCACCGTAAAACGGTGCAGAAGCATTGCTTGCACCTTCATTTTTACCACAGATATCGTTATTTTTCAGCGTAATTTACGCCATTTTCATCTTTATTTCCTGCCTGAGATTCGAACTTTTTAATTCGGCGCTCGAGCTTATCCAGCGCATCATCATCAATATTGTCAGCTAATTTGGCGAGCCGTTCACGCATGACCTTTCGCTTCAGTCTGGGCGCCGTCAGTTGGGGCGCAAGCCCCACGACCCACTCCTGAGTGATCTGTTTTTCCAGGCATTGGAGGAACTGCCCCAGGAAGCTCGCATTAGGCGCGTCAACATAGGGATTGGTCTCTTTAAAGCGGGCGTGGACGCGCACGAGCGCACCCTCCGCCTCGGTATTTAAATTCACCCTCACCGATGCTTTTCCTTAGCCACCGGAATTCCGAGCAGGGAGACATCCCCCTCCAGGATCCATTCGCGGTGGCGCTCGATCAGGCAATTACCCTCGATCCTTTCATCGACCATAACCGCGCGAAGCTGGGGCGCGGACACATCAGGAACCACTGCCCCTTCTTTGGCGCCTGGGTCGTAAACAATCGTATCCCTCACCAGCTTCCGATCGATGCGAGCCGCATGGTCGGCAGATACGATTTCTGACTGACTATGCGCACACCCTAC
>JAYVNB010000260.1:0-30183 GCA_043759365.1 Bacteriovoracaceae bacterium
TCCCGCCCAAGCCTTCGTGATCCAGGCCCATACCGCCGGCGCCGACCGCCTTTTGCCGCAAGTCCGCCTGGCGCTGGATCAGCTCGTCTCCGAAAGCGACATTCCCCATGAGCGCAGCGCGATCGTGCTCCGCAACGACGTCGGCATGCGCACTCTGGATGGCCTGACCGAGTCCGAGGTCGAAACCCTGCGCCCGGCCAAGGGCGTTGATCTCGCCAAGGCTCGGATCCGGATGGCTCCTTCGACCGGCAACGACCCGATCATTTTTGAAGCGGATTTGTTGAAAGGACAGAAGACGGGCTTTTTCCTCGATCAGTCCGCTAACACCCGCCAGTTCGCGAACATCTGGAAGCCGACAGGCAAGGAGACAATCCGCATTCTCGACCTGTGCTGCTACGCAGGCCAGTGGAGCTCCCAGCTCGCGCGAGCGTTCCAGGCGCGCGGCAACCAGGTGGAAGTGACCTTGTTCGACGCTTCGGCATCGGCGCTCGAGATCGCCAAGCGCAACGTGGGCGCCCAGGGTGTCCAGAAGGTCACCACTGTCCAGGGCGACGTGCTCAAGGACCTGAATCAGTTCCAAGCGGAGAGTTTCGATCTCGTGATTTCGGATCCACCGGCGCTCATCAAAGGGCGCAAGAACATCGCCGCCGGTACGCATGCCTACTTGCAGGTCAATACCCAGGCTTTCCGGGTCGTGAAGACCGGAGGCGCGGTCATCTGTTCCTCCTGTTCGTTCCTACTCGATGACGAATCGTTTCTCCAGACGCTCTCGAAGGCTGCTGTCCGCAACGATCGCCGGGTACGCTGGGTGTCCCGAGGCGGCCAGGCCGGGGACCATCCAGTTTTGGCCGAGTTTCCGGAAGGCCGTTATCTCAAGGCCTGGATGGGCGTTGTTCGGTGACTCCTACCGGCCTGAAAGTAGGGGATCGGGCTCCGGCTTTCAGCCTCCTTTCGGACACAGGCGAGACGGTGTCCCTTCGGGACTTCAAAGGCCGAGACGTCGTCCTCTTTTTCTACCCCAAGGATGCTACCCCCGGTTGCACGACCGAAGCCTGCGACTTCCGAGATTCGCTCGCCCGGTTCAACAAACTCAAGGTGGCCGTCTTGGGCGTCAGCAAGGACTCGGTCGAAAGCCACCGCAAGTTCAAGGAGAAGCAGGGCTTGAACTTCCCGCTGCTTTCAGACTCTGAAGGTAAGGCTTGCGAAGCCTATGGCGTCTGGCAGGAAAAGAGTCTCTATGGCCGCAAGTTCATGGGGATTGTTCGAACGACCCTCGTGATCGGCGGCGACGGGAAGGTTCGGAAGGTGTTTTCAAAAGTGAAAGTCGCCGGCCATGTGGCAGCAGTCCTCGAGGTTTTGCTCTGAACTTGCTTCGATCGCGGTTATCCTGTTGGGATGAATCTTAAACAGACTCGATGGATTGGGTTGGGAACGATGGCAGCGCTCCTCGGGAGTGGTTTCGCCCTGGCAGGATCCCCGGGTGGTTCCGACATGTGCGGCTTGGGCTGGATGGTCGTCCAGAAAAAGAGTCTGGCCTCGACCGCGATCCGCTCCACGACCAACGTGTTCGCACCGCCGACCTTCAGCATGACCTTCGGGACCAGTGGCTGCGACCCCCACTCGATCGTGAGGTCGGACGAGCCGAGGCTCATGTTCGTGGCTACGAACCTCGAGATGCTCCGAAGCGAGATGGCGTCCGGAAAAGGCGAAAACCTGGTCGCTCTCTCGCGCCTGATGGGCTGCAACGACGGTGTGGAGGCCCGTTTCGCCGATACTGTCCAGCGCGCCTATCCCCTGATCTGCACCGGGCAGGAGACCTCCATCGAGTTCTACCTCAACCTGAAGGCCCAGATGCAGGCGGATCCGGTGCTCTCCGCCAACTGCGGAGTCTGAAGCTCGCTCACTCAAGGACCGGACTACCCAAAGGTCATGCGGTGTGCCATAAGGTTCATCCATGCAATTTTTCGCCACGACTGCCAAAGGAATGGAGCCCGTCCTCGCCCAAGAGCTACGCGAGATCGGAGCTCTGAATGTCCAGGAAACCCGGGCAGGTGCCACTTTCGAGGGCACCCTTGAAACGGCCTATCTCGCTTGCCTCTGGTCGCGGATCGCCAACCGCATCCTCCTTCCCCTCAAGACGTTTCCGGCTCCGAACCCCGAGAAACTCTATGGAGGGGCCAAGTCGATCCGTTGGTCCGACCACGTCTCTGCGAGCGGCACCATCGCAGTCGATTTCTCGACCACGCATTCGGAGATCACCCATTCTCATTACGGCGCCCTGAAAGTGAAGGACGCGATCGTCGATCAGCTCCGAAGCGTGCAAGGCGAGCGCCCCTCGGTCGACATCAAGCGCCCCGATCTTCGGGTGAACGTGTACCTGAATGCCGATCAGGCGACCGTCAGTATCGATCTCTCCGGAGAGAGTCTCCACCGTCGCGGGTATCGGGACGAGAGTGTCCCGGCGCCGATGAAAGAGAACTTGGCTGGCGCGATCCTGGCCTTCGCGAATTGGCGCAAGGTCGCCGATGAAGGCGGCTCTTTCATCGATCCGATGTGCGGTTCCGGCACCCTCCCGATCGAAGCGGCGCTGATCGCTGCCCGAATCGCGCCCGGGCTCGCACGCGACTACCACGGTTTCAAGGGTTGGCTTCAGCACGATGAGGAGCTTTGGGCGCGACTTTGCGACGAGGCGCGCGATCTCGAGATCAGGGATCCGAAGAAACAGCCTGTGATCGTCGGCTATGACCGGGATATCCAGGCGGTACGGGCCGCACTCGCCCATGTCGAGCGCGCTGGGCTTCGCGGCCGCGTCCACATCGAGCGTCGGGACTTCAGTGAGTTGGAGCCGGTTCCGTCCCATGCAGCGGTGGCCGACGGCGCTCTTCAAGGCCTAGTGGTGATCAATCCACCCTACGGAGAGCGCCTCGGCGAAGAAGAAGAGCTCAAAACGCTTTATGCCCAGATCGGCGACACCTTCAAGAAGAAGTTCCAGGGCTGGGAGGGCTATGTCCTGACCGGGAGTCCGGAGCTCGGCAAGGAAATCGGACTGAAGCCAGCGCGGCGCATCCCGCTTTTTAATGGGGCGATCGAGTGCCGTTTGTTCCGATATGAACTCTTCGCCGGATCACGGGTCAGCAAACCCGGCCCTTCGACATCTCCGGAGCCCGCTTCCGTCGATTGACAAGCCTTTGGCGGTCCATCTGCGTCCATGGGCTGCCTGCCCGTTCGGGCATGAACCCGCTAAGTCGGGGATAACACTGGTCCGACCCAGGTAATTCTGCTAATTTTTGGGGCTATGCATAGCTCCAGGAATGGCGTCGACCTCCAATCGGAAACTTTTCTCGCCTTGCTGGCGCAACAGGAAAAAGTTCGCGCCAATCGAGTGCCTGGCGTCAGGACCGTCCTGGTCGTCTTGTCATCGCGCGGACTCGTCTTCGACATGGAATCGCTGAAGCAGAAAATCCTTTTGGCCTATCCGGAAGCGGCGGTTTTCTTTCGGACGACTTCCGGCAAGCCTGTGGGAGTCGCCACTCCCCGTCGGGTCGATCTGCTGATCGATTTCACGAGCCCGGGCAGTCGGCAAGGGCTGTTCTATGCGCGCAAGCTCCGCTCGCTCGCTCGTCTCGCAGTAGGGCGCCACGCGGGACTTTTCCGGAAAAAAATCTACGATCGAACGGTCGACGAAAAAGGCGTTGCGCTCCAGTCGCTTCCCAAGGACAGCCTCGACCGAGAACGGGTAGTCCAACGGCAGGTCCTGGAAGCCGTCGGCATCGCGGTCGCCCCGATGGGGGATATCCCCGCGGATCGCGGGCAGACGATTGCGCTGGAGCTTCCGGCAATGAAGCGTCTTTAAGCCTAGAGTGTGAAGGAGCCGACGGAGTGAGCGAGAAAAACCTGAAGGTCCAGTCGACAAAGTCCTCGTTTTTCCGGATCACGGATGTGATCTTCCGCTTTCTCAGTTCCCTTCGACTCGCGGTCATCTCGATCGTCGGTCTTTCCGCTTCCCTGGCAGCGGCGACCATCATTGAATCCCTCTACGACACTCCCACCGGAAAATACTGGGTGTACAACGCCTGGTGGTTCCGCGGATTGCTCCTCATGTTGGGGACGAACATCCTTTGCGTGGCGCTCAGCCGGTACCCCTGGAAAAAACACCATGGGCCTTTTCTCACCGCCCACGTCGGCATCATGACTCTCTTGATCGGTGCCTGGATCACCGATCAGTACGGCCTCGATGGCCACATCCGCTTGAATGAAGGGGAGTCGAGCAGTCAAGTCGAGCTCGACGATCCGAAGCTCCTGATCTCGGATGGCGACTCCCTGACTGCGCATTCGGTGAAGTGGACCCCACCGAGTGCGAAGTTCAGTCCGATGGACCTTCCTAAGTTCGATCTGAAAGTCGATCAGTACATCACTTTCGCGGATCCCTCGGTGAGTTTCATTCCTGCCGAAGCCGATGACCGAACTGCGCTTCCCGCCGTGCAGCTCATCGTCAAAGGGGGGCTGATGAAGATCACCCAGGAGTACTGGATGTGGCTCGGCGACCCGTCTTGGAGCATGCTCCAAGCGGGACCTGCGTTCCTGCTTTTCACCGGCCTGGACTCAAAAGGTGATCGACTACCCCATGCGCCCGAACAGGCGTTCAAGGTGGTTCCCGGGCGTCCTCAGCTCGATTTGAAAGTGCAAGAGAACGGCGACTTGCTTTACCGTGCGGTAGCTTCGTCGGGCGAGATGAAGTCCGCGGTCCTGAAGGCGGGCGAAATCGAGGGCAAGGTGATCGAGCCGGGCTGGAAAGGCGGCGTGACCCTCACGATCGCGAAATGGATTCCGCGTGCCGCGAACAAAGTCACTTACGGACCCTCGAAAACCCAGTACGGCACCAATGCCCCGAGTTCGGCGATCCATGTGGTGGCGGGTAAGGGCGGTCCGGGCTCCGAGATGTGGCTGGGACTCGGCGAGCGCGCTGTCCTGCGCGTCGCCGGTCGCGACATCGGTCTGGGATACATGAACCAGAAAGTGGCGATCCCGTTCGCGGTTCGACTGGAACACTTCAACATCGACTACTGGGATGGGACCCGCGATCCCAAGAGTTATGCTTCCAAGGTCAGTGTGCTCGATCCGAAGATCACTCGAGCCAACATGGACATCAGCATGAACGAGCCTCTGGAGCACGGCGGAATCACCTTCTATCAAGCAAGCTATGAGAACGGCGATCCTCGTCCGATGGTTTCGATTTTCTCAGTGAATCGGGACCCGGGGCGGGCGGCCAAGTATTGGGGCTCGATCCTGCTGGTTCTGGGGTCGTCCTGGCTTTTCACGAACAAGTACCGCAAGAACAAGAAAGCGATCGCTGCTCAAGCGAAGGCTTTGGCAGCAAAAAATGTCCAGATCCCTTCGGAGGCGAAAGTATGAATCCGTCATGGGCCCTTGTGGCCACGATCGCTCTGTCTTGGGTGGTTTCTTCCCCTGCAGCGTTAGCCGCTGGAGAGGCTGCCGGCGAGCCACACTCGGGATGGGATTTCACGGAAGCGGGGATGATCCCGATGCAGAGCGGGGGACGGGTCAAGCCACTCGACACTTTCGCCCGCGAAACGATGCTCTTCCAAACCGGCTCGCGTTTCTACCCGGGTTGGAATCCAGTGGATCTCGTGTTCTCGTTCCTGACGGCGCCGCAAGTCTGGGAGGCACGCGACTTCATTACGGTCGCTCGTGAAGATGTCCGGCGCCAAATTGGTCTCGATGAGAAGCGGACCCGTTTCACTCCCAAGGAGCTTTTCGCGGAAAGCTTCCTGATCCAATACGCACGCGAGATGAGCACTGAAAAGCCGATGTCGGTCGGCATGGTCGGTCAGGCCACCAAAAATGATCCGCGTGCCGATGAGCTGCGCCGGACTTTGGACCGTCTCGCTCTGTATCGAAGGATCGTTTCGGGTGAAGCTTGGCCATCGGTTCCGACTCCCGGAACGCTCCCCTGGAAAACCCTGGCCGAGAACGATTCCGAAGGTCAGCCCATCCGTGAAGCCTACGCCCACATGGCGATCGCTTACAAAGATGGGGATAAAGCCGGTTTCGAGTCCGCTGCCCGACAAGCCAAGGAGCGAGTGATCGCGGCCATGAATCCCAAGCCAGCCTCGATCCAAACGGATCTCCAAATCGAGTCGATCTACAATCGCTATCACCCCTTCATGGCGGCGTGGATCCTCTATCTCTGCGCGGCCCTGCTTTGGACTGTAGCGATCCTCACTGGCAAAGGGAACCGCGGCGGCCAGCCCACTTGGTCCAAGATCGCTCTTTCGATCACGATCCTCGGAGCGGTTTTCCATGTAGTCGGTTTCGGGCTTCGCTGCTGGGTCGCCGGACGCCCTCCGGTCACCAATATGTACGAGTCCATCATCTGGGTCTCTTGGGGCGTGATGATGTTCTCATTCGTCATCTACTTCTTCCAGCGGCAGGCGATCCTGCTCGCAGTCTCGACCGCGCTCTGCTGCTTCGGGATGATCGCGGCCGATTCGGCCCCGGCCATGATGGATCCCGGCATCCATCCCCTCGTACCGGTGCTTCGCTCCAACTATTGGCTGACGATTCACGTTCTGACCATCACTTTGGGCTATTCCGCTTTCGCGCTCACACTCGGGATGGGCAACGTGACCCTGTTCCAGTACTTGAAGAACCCGAAAGACCTCGCCACCCGCGTGGCGAATTTGAACCAACTCGCCTACCGTTCCATGCAGATCGGGGTCGTCCTGATCGCCGCCGGCACGATCTTGGGCGGGGTTTGGGCCGATTACTCCTGGGGCCGTTTCTGGGGCTGGGACCCGAAGGAAGTTTGGGCTTTGATCGTGCTGCTGAACTACCTGGCGATCCTCCATGCGCGCTTGATGGGTTGGGTCGGGCAGTTCGCGTTCGCGCTCTGGAACACGATCGCTTTCATGGGAGTGGTCATGGCTTGGTACGGAGTGAACTTTGTCCTGGGCGTGGGGCTGCATTCCTACGGCTTTTCGACCGGAGGACGTGGCACGGTCGCGATCTTCGTCGTGACCCAACTCGCCTATTGCGGAGCAGTTGCCCTAGTGGTGCGCGCTCGCAAAACTTCGCCCAAGAAGGGCGGGGGCGTAGGTCCGGCCACGACGAACACACCTGCTCAGGCTTGACGCTCAAAACTAGGCCTGAGTCCGATCCCGCACCGTCAAATTTCATGTATTGATCTCAGACCTCATGCACTTCAGCATGAGTAGAGAATGTTGCAAATCTCGAAACTTCGCTGGGCTTTGGGATCCTCCATACTCGTCCTGCTCTCGCTTGCCGTGGCTTGCGCGATTCAGCCCACGCGGGAGGGAACTCAAGGCTCGAGTCGCACTCCTTCGGCCGAGTTTGGCTACCATCACGAGGCGCGCACGCTCAATCCTGTGGAAAAAGCGGGACGCGAGATTTGGTACAAGGCTACCGCAGGAAACGCCCGCTACCACACTTACTCGTTGCCTCAGCGGGTGATCGGTTACCGGCTCGACTGGTTCAAGCTCCTGAACTCGCGGGAGCGTCCGCATCGATTCGACAATTGGGGCATGATCAACGATCCCGATTGCTGCGCTCCGGGGAGTCCTGGATGTCCCGCCACGAGTCCCGAGCAGACCTTCGGAATGGATTGGTGTCCGGGCGACGACGAACTCCTCTCCTATGTGGGACGGGAGGGCTATCGCGATCCAGCCTGCGACTTCAGCGATCCTGAGGGGCGCGGCGATAAGCAGGATCCCTGCGACCTTCGGTTCGGCACTTCGACCGGGGCCCTGGGTTTTCGAAAATTCCCCAATCCGCGGTTCGACGCAGCCAAATGGCGTGAGTTGAACGGAGGACGAAACGGCACTTGGGCCGGTCTCTCGCGCCGGCTGAACGATCATTCGATCGAGCCGCCCTTCACCATTGGATTCACCTGCGGCTCCTGCCACATCAGCTTCAATCCGCTCAAGCCTCCCGGCAATCCGAACGCCCCAACCTGGGACAACGTCAGCGGCACTGTCGGAAACCAGTTCATGAAGCCCGGGCAGATCCTTCTTTCTGGACTTCCCAAGGACTCCTTCGAGTACCAGCTGTTCAGCTACGAACGGCCCGGAACGACCGATACTTCGGGCGTGCAGAACGATCAAGTCACGAACCCCGGCACCATGAACTCGATCATCAACCTTCCCAAGCGACCGATGTTCACGGAGACGATCAAGGCGTGGCGCAAAGTGGAGAGTTGCTCACCCGGCGAGAACTGCTGGTGCGAGCCTGGCCATAGTCGCAAGTGCTGGTTCAAGTCGACGCAAGAAGGCAAGACGCACCACATCCTCAAAGGAGGCGAGGACTCGATCGGTCCTTCAGGTGCCGTTCAGCGGGTCTACATCAACATCGGCAGCTGTTCTGAAGAGTGTTGGTTCAACAACATGATGGATTTCCGGGTGATCGATCCGAAGGGCAGAAACTACATGCAGAGGCCGTTCGACGTCGCTCAATGTCGTCGGGACTGCCCGAACTTCAGGGCGATCGAGGATCGTACGGGCGACGTCCTGGCGTTCCTATCGAGCGCCCGCCCGATGGATCTCCACGTGGCCAAAGGTGAGTCGGTTTCTGCGCTCAAGCACGAGCTTGGAGTCAAGTACGGTGCGAACGCGGTTGAGCGCGGACAGAAGGTTTTCCAACAGAACTGCGCCCAGTGCCACTCGAGCCACGAAGTCTCTCCCACCGGAGCGCAAGTCGACTTCCTCCGGGTTGACGCTTCCACCGGGATCCGTGAAGACTTCCTGAGCAGCGAGAAACTCTATCCCGCGACGGACATCGGCGGCTCACTCTGTCGCAGTATGCACTCGAACCACATGCGGGGCCGGATCTGGGAGCAATACGCTTCCGAGACCTACCATCAGCGCAATTCGGTCTCGAGCGTCCCGGGGCAGACCGCGGCGCATGGGCCCGGATACTTGAGGCCGATTTCTTTGATCAGCGCTTGGGCGTTCGCTCCCTTTATGCACAACAACGCCATCGGTCCCGAGATGTGTAACATCCCGTCGAAGCCCGAGTACGCGACCCATATCTCGCCTTTCCGTGATGGTAACTTGAACTGCACCCCCTACGATCCTTCCGTCGACGCGCGAGTCAAAGTATTCGAGGAGTCCATGTACGAGCTCCTCCATCCCGACATCCGGAAACCCAAGGCCTACCTCACGACTTCGGAGGCGAAAATTCCTCTCATCCCGAAGCTCATGATCAATCCCCTTAAGCCTCCGATCAGCATCTACTTGACGGTGCCCGCCGGGACCGACGTGGCAGGGATGGGCGGGTTCCGGCACAAGGATTTCATGAAGGAGTTCATCCGCTACATGAAGGATCCTTCGACGTTCCCCTTGCTCGCCAATCGCAAGTACGGAGTGAACCTCGGCGGGATGCTGACACGCGCTTTCGCCGAGACCCGTCGAAGCTTCGGTGGCTGGGCCAACGGGATTCACGTCGACGCCGAGCGCTTCGCGACCTACTTGAAGATTTATGGCAACTGCGACCCGAAAGACGAAAACTCCGGCCATACCTTCGGATCGGGTCTCTCGGAAGACGAGAAAAAAGCCCTGACCGCCTTCATGGCGACTCTCTGAGCGAAACAAGGAACTGAAAATGAAAAAGAACCTGCTTCTCTCGATGGTCGGTTTGGTCCTTATCCAGGGTTCGCTGGCAGTTGCCGCTTCGATCGGACCCGGGAGGGTTCCCTTTGCCGACTCGGGTCCGTCCTATGCGGACAAGCCGGATTTCGCACAGGTCGAGTTCAAGCTGCCGATCCCCGCCGATGTGTTGAGGAGCCTCAAGACATCCGACCTTCTTCAGATGAATCAAGAGCAGTTGGACCAGCTCTATGCGCGACTGGGTTCGGGCCCGCTCCCGAGCGGGATCTACGAGGGCAAAATCGTCCTGGCCAACGATGGTGGAATGAAGCGGTTGGCCGCTTTGGTTAGCGACATGAACCTTCGGGGCGGCATCGATCTCGGAACGAAGGTCTTGAACTACTTCATCGCCGGAAAGAACTTCTATAAGCGCGAAGGGGTGGTCCGGAACCGGATTGAGCACGCCCACTGGATGACGTTTCCGATCGCTCCCTTCGGAGTCCGATGGGACGAAGTGCCCGTGAGCCGGATCGGCAACTCGACCGCGCATGAATTGTTTCCTGGGAAATTCTACTGTGGTCAGAGCCTGCTGGATTCGCGCCGTGAGTCGATCGTAGTCGATTATGCCTACAACGACGACATCCCGGGATATCAGCCCCGGTTGGATTACATCCTGAGCCGCAACGGAAGCGCCATCCGCGATGAGCTCCGGTTGATCCGACCTGGATTCTACCTGGGCCGCATGTACACCAACCGGGTATTCCTCCTGAACTACGTGCTTCAAAGCGACGGGGCCGCAATCGCCAATCACTCCGAAGACGCCTGCTGGGTACCATGAGTAAAAAAAAGGACGTCAGCCGACGCGACTTCGTCAAGCTCGCAGCCGGGACCGGGGCAGCCCTCGCGATTTCGAGTGCCTGCGCCCCCTTGAACGCGATTCGCAGGATCGCTTCTTCTGATCAGGAGTTCGAGTACATCATCGTGGGCAGCGGGGCGGGAGGGGGTCCGGTCGCGGCGCGGTTGGCCGAGGCTGGCCATCGGGTCCTTCTTCTCGAGGCCGGCGGAAACTATGGTGGCAAGAACTATGGGACACCCGTGTTTCATGGACTCTCCACCGAGGATCCCGAAATGGCCTGGCACTATTTCGTCAAACACTACAGCGACCTCGAACGCCAGAAGCGGAATCACAAGTATGTCGAAGGCAAGGGTATCCTTTATCCTCGCGCTGGGACTCTGGGAGGATGCACTGCCCACAACGCGATGATCACCCTCTACCCGGACAACCAAGACTGGGACCAGATCGCGGAACGCACGGGTGATACCAGTTGGCGAGCCGAGCATATGCGCGGCTACTTCGAGCGATTGGAGCGCAACCGGTATTTGCGCCCTCAGACAGGCGCCATCACCCGCAACGGCTTCAACGGCTGGCTGACGACCGAGCAGACTGACATCAAGCTTCTGTTGAGGGATCAGAAGCTCCTCAAGCTCGTGATCTCCGCCGCCAAGAGGGAAGGGATTTACGGCGAAGTCTTTGAGAAGCTCTTTCAGCAGGACTTCAACATCAAGCTCGATCCGAACCGCTGGTCCTACGTGAACGACAAAGCCGATGGGCTCTTTAACATCCCCAAGGCTACTAACGGAGGTCGTCGCAACGGGACGCGCGAGCTCGTGCTCAGCACACAACAGCAGTATCCCGACCGGCTCGTGATCCGGACCCACTGCCTGGCCACTCGGATCCTGTTCGATGACGTGAACCGGGATCGCGCGGTGGGATTGGAGTATCTGGAAGGCGCCCATCTCTATCGAGCCGACGTCCAGGCTTCAGCCCACGCACCTACCGACCGCGCCACCCGTCGCAAAGTCTTCGCCAAGCGGGAAGTCATCCTCTGCGGAGGCGCGTTCAACAGTCCGCAGCTTCTCATGCTGTCCGGCATCGGAGATCGCGAAGAGCTGCGACAGCTTGGGATCGAGAGCCGAATCCAGCTCCCCGGGGTAGGACATAACCTGCAGGATCGTTACGAAGTCGGAGTGGTCTCCCAAGCGCGCGACGAGCTCGACCTGATCAAGGATTGCAAGTTTGGCGAAGGACAGGATCCCTGCCTCGATGAATACAACCAGGACCGGATGAAAAGTGTCTACGCGACCAACGGTGTGGCTCTCTCGGTGATCAAGCGATCGGATCCAGACCGGGCGACTCCCGACCTGGTCTTGTTCCTTCTCCCCGGCGATTTCCATGGGTATTTCCCGGGGTGGTCAAAGGATGCACTGAAGAAGGATCACTACACGTGGGCAGTCCTGAAGGGGCACACGTTCAATACCGGGGGAAGGGTGAAACTGCGTTCGCGCGATCCGCTCGATACTCCCGACATCAATTTCCACTATTTCGACGAAGGCACCGGCAACCACGAAAAGGATCTCGAGAGCGTGCTGGCTGGCATCAAGATGGCCCGCGCAATCAATCGGCGGCCTATCGTCCGCGGCATCACTGAGCATGAGGTCCATCCGAGTGCCGCTCGCACCAGCGATGAGCAGTTGAAGCAGTACATCCAGGATCAGGCATGGGGCCACCACGCCTCCTGCTCCAACAAGATGGGACCGAGCTCGGATCCGATGGCAGTGGTCGGCAGCGACTTCAAAGTTCACGGGACGGAAAACGTCCGGGTCGTGGATGCTTCAGTGTTTCCGAAAATTCCCGGTTTGTTCATCGTGCTTCCGATTTACATGGCGGCGGAGAAGGCTGCCGAGCAGATCCTGCGCGATATCCGGACTTAAGGCGAAGTGCCAGGCCGTTTTTTCTCTCCGAGACTGGCCCGGATCGAAGCCAGGAAATCCTTCACTTTGGTTTCGTGAACTTCCTTGGCTTCTGGAGTCGAAGTGTCGGGAGTGAGTGAGATGTCCTGTCGGAGAATCTGGGCATTGGGCATCTCATCGAGGAAGCGGCTCGGAACCCGAGGTACTTTCTTACCATAGCGGACTCGGAATCGGGCGCGCGAAAGGATCAACTGGTCCCGTGCTCGAGTGATGCCGACATAGGCCAAGCGGCGCTCCTCGCTCAGGTCGGAGCCTTCGTCGATCGAGCGTTGGTGAGGGAGGAGCCCGTCCTCCATGCCGACCAGGAACACCACAGGGTACTCCAAACCTTTCGAGCCATGGAGCGTGAGGAGAGTGACCTGATCCTTGTCTTTTTCTTTCTTGTCGCCGCGATCCTCCTCCTCGTCCATCGCGTTCAAGGTGACGCGCGCGACGTACTCGCGCAAGAGCGTGATCCCATCGACTCGAGGCGTGTTTCTCTCGCGCTCCGCCTCCAGGATTTCGTCGACATTGAGCTGACCGAGCGAGTTGGCGAGCTCCTCGGCGTTGTCCCACTTTTTGGACCATTGGACGGGGTCCTCGTTCTCGTCTTCAAGCGCTTTCTTCACGCCAATCCACTCGAGCGATTGGCGGCCCCATTGGGCCAAAGCGTCGGGCTTCAGTGCGATCCCTGAAAGCGACATCCTCAGGGATTGGAGAAGATCCAAGAACTGGCGGGTCCCGCCCGCAGCGCGAGGATAGAGAGTCGCCATATCAGGCAAAGCATCGTAAAAAGCGCCGCCTTTGGCCACCGCCGCTTGGTGGGCTGCTTCGAAAGCGCCTTTGCCGATCCCCCGCGCTGGCCAGTTCAGCACCCGCCGGGCAGAGGCATCGTCCTTGGGGTTCACGATTAGGCGCCAGTAGGAGAGGACGTCCTTGATCTCTTTGCGATCCAGGTAAGAAAGCGCGCCCACGAGCTTGTAGGGGATCTTGCGCATCCGGAGCGCTTCCTCGAAAAGTCGCGACTGGGGATTCGAGCGGTAGAGGATCGCGAAATCCTTCCAGGGGCGAAGCTGTTTCACTTGTCCCTCAACCGCGGACTGCGCGCGCCTGAGGATCTCTTCGGCGACCATGTCGGCTTCGGCCCGGTCTTCTTCGACGATCGTCAGTTGGATCGGGTCCCCGGCGCCGCGCTCACTCCAGAGCTGTTTCGGGTGGCGGTTCTTGTTGCGGCCGATGACTTCATTGGCTGCGTCGAGGATGATGCTCGTGGATCGGTAGTTCTGGTCGAGCGTGATCACGCGGGCGCCCGTAAAATGGCGGTCGAATCCCAGGATGTGCTGCGAATCCGCGCCACGCCAGGCATAGATGGATTGATCGTCGTCGCCCACGACGCAGATGTTTCGATGGTCGCCGAGGAGGAGCTCGAGCAACTTGAACTGGGCGGGATTGGTGTCCTGGTATTCATCGACGAGGATGTGTTGAAACCGCGCTTTGTAATGGGCCCGGACCTCCTCGTGTTCGGAGAGGCACCTCACTGCATTGAAAAGCAGGTCGTCGAAGTCCATCGCGTTGAGCATTTGCAATTGCTCTTGATACTTAGCGTAGACCGTAGTCGCCGCGATTTGGTAATCCTGGGGAAGGCTGCGCGCGTTCAGGAAATGTTCTTCAGCCTGTTCGACGGTGAGAAAGCGGTTCTTGGCCTGTCCAATCTCGAAAAGCAGCGAGCGTGGGTCGAATTTACGGTCATCCAATTTGATGTTGCGCAGGATCTGGCGGACCAAGTCCTCTTGATCGTTCTGATCGAAGATAGTGAAGTCTGCCTGGTAGCCGATGCGGTGGGCGTGGGTGCGAAGGATCTGCACGCACAGGCTATGGAACGTCGTGATGGTGAGTCCACGAGTCGCCGATTTGCCTACGGATTCGGTGACGAGCTTTTTGACGCGCTCCCTGAGCTCCATCGCCGCTTTACGGGTGAACGAGAGACCGAGGACAGCTGAGCCCGGTTGATAACGCACGGCAATCAAATGGGCGATGCGGTAGGCCATCGTGCTGGTCTTGCCGCTTCCGGCGCCAGCGAGAATAAGAAGGGGGCCTCCACCATGCAATACTGCATCGCGCTGGCGGGAATTCAGACGATTCAAGTTGAGTGACACGGTTCCTATTGAGCTAAAGGAACTCTGCGTCCTTGCCAAGAAGAAAGCTCATCTTCTATAAAGCGCGACGATGGTCATTCCAAAAATCGTTTTCGGCTTCGTTTGCGTCAGTCTCCTTTGCTGCATGGCGTGCTGGGCACAGGCCGCTCCAAGACGCCCCTTGGATCCCTTACAAAGGGAGGCTTTGCGTTGGAATCTCCAAAACCAGGTGGACGGAGCAGAGCTGCTCGTCCGCAATCGCGTCGCCGATCACAAGGATCTCGAGCGCCAGAGGAGCGACTTCAGCAACCTTCGGGTCTACGATCGGTTTCCCCTCCAACCGGAAGTCGAGAAACTTCGGAGTGAAATGACCGTCTCTGCCGCGTCCTCAGGGCTTAAGCTCACTTCACTTACCCTGCTTCCGGGAGCGAAAAGACCCAAGCCCGTCCCCGCTGTCCTCGACTTCGAGATGAAGCACTTCACCCTCACCGACGATCAAATCGTGCAGGAGATGCCGATTCGAGTCGTCGTCGAAGGGAGCGGTTCAGCCGTTATTGAGGCTTGGATGCGCGGTTGGAGGCGGGACCAGCTGCGTTTCGTGGAGGCCAAGACGGGAGCAAAGCCGCGCGCTGTGAAAAAGCCCGGTCCGCAGCGCTGGGAAGTGGATGCCCTGACCTATCACTTCACTCCGGTTCGATTTCCAGAAATCCGTTTTCAGGATCCGATCCACATGCTCCCGACTTGGGCACAGAAGGATCCCCAAAGCTTTGCCCAACAAGAGCCGCAGCTTTGGAACCTGGTAGCTCGGGGGCGGGGATTGATCCCCCAGGCTCATTCCCCGGCCCTCGAGACGGTTGAGGAGCGCCGAGAGTTTCTCCTCGAGAGTGCGCGCCTGAGCTTCTACCTCTCGAAAACCACGGACCCGAAGAAACCGCAGCCCTGAGTAGGGCTACACCCTTCTGAGTAAAAGTTAAGTTTCCAGAAGGATTGTAAATCTCTTCGACACCGAAGCCGAGTTAGACGGTTTTTCGGTCAATTTTGTCAATGATTTCTATGTAAATACGTGGTGTCGAACTTGCAATTCTTGAGTTGGGGTAGGGAACCAACTCATGCGAATCCATAACTATTGCGCCCGTGCGGGGGCCCTGCTTTTGATCTCCTCAACTTTCATCGCGTGCAATAGTGGGACGGAGGCGTTCACTTTCCTCGCGCCGCTGACTTCGAGTCCTAAATTCTCGACCCCAGAGGACACCCGCCTCGTCGGAGAGATCTCGACAGGTTCCAAGGGCGACGCGGTCCTCGTCCGAATCGTGAGCGCCCCCACTCATGGGACCTTGAAACTCCTGACTTCCGATCCGGTGGAGAAGTTCCAGTTCGAATACCTCCCCTCTAAGGATTTCAACGGGACCGACCACTTCAGTTACGAGGTGGATACGCCGGTCTCCGGTCACCAGGTCAGCTCGCAAGCGACGATTGAAATCACTCCGGTGAACGACGCTCCCGTCGCTTTTTCCCAGACCAAGGTCGGCCCACGCAATACTGTCATGCATCTTGAGCTCCTGGCGCTCGACGTGGACAACGAAGAATCGTCTCTGCGGTTCGATACGGTCCAAGCTCCGCTTCACGGAACCCTGTTTCCGGTCGCAGGGAACCGTTTTGATTACCTACCCGAAGCGGGTTTCGCCGGTGATGACTCGCTGGTTTTCCGGGTCACCGATCCAGCGGGGCTGAGCTCGACTGCGACTGCCACTTTACGAGTTGAAGACGTTTTTTCCAAATTCAAGCCGGCCCTCGCCGTCCGCGCCATGGGCTGCATCACTTGCCATTCAAATATCCATTCCAACGTGATCACTGACTTCGGCTATGGCGGAGACGGCGCCGGCCATGATTACTTCTTCGGTGCAGGCTCGCGTCCTTTGGGCATCTACGGGAACTGGGATGTGGGTTGGGCGTCGGCCAGCATCCTGGGCAAAGTGATCGTACCTCAGACGTCCTTCGCTTCGAACTACCTCTCAGGCAATTCCTCGACCTCGCTCGCCCAGTATCTCACCACGCTGAATCGCACCGACAACCTCCCGGCTCTCGAGTTGCAGGAGAAAAGCCGAATTTACATCGGCGCTGCGACCCAAAGCATGGTGCTCGACGCTGCTGGGACCTTCGAGTCCCCGGAGTCGAAGTGGAAGTATATCCCTCAGATTGTCGGCGGAGGTGCACTCGCAGGCCTCCGTGTCTCAGCCAATGGCCAGTACATCGAAAACGATCCGGGCACCGAGCTCAAGTGCGCAGGTGACTTGGTTGTCCGTGGCATCCTTTTCCTCAACAACCTCAAGCTCCGGACGGACGGCTACGGATGCCGGATTTATGCGACGGAGACGGTGTTCATCCAAGGCCCCGTCCAGTACCTCGGAACCGATCCGTATCGAAACCTCCAGATCGCGAGCGCTCGGGCCATCACTTTGGGGATGGGGCGCATCCTCAGCGATACGGCCGTATCCAAGACAGTCAACCTCCATCCGGCTTGCAACAGCCTGTTGGATCCCCAAGGACGTCGGGACACGATTCGTTGCCGGTTCAAATTCTCCTTGATCGAGAACAACGCCCACACCCGTTCTCCCGGAGATCAAAGCACTTCTCAGAAAATGGACCAAATCGTCGCGGACAGCGATAAAGTGCAGGCCCTCTCCGACGTGATGATTCACGGCGTGGGGGACACTGAAGCCGTCAAGCGCAACGTGAGCTTCGAGCGCTTGCTGCTTTCGGCCCCCTACGTGATGAGTCGCTATCAAGCCGACTTCAAGGGCGTGGTCATCAGTGAAGTGGCCATCTTCAGTTTGGGCCAGTTCAAGTTCGACTACGACCCGGTCTTCGACCGGACCAGCATCTTGCCCTTGCTCAAGTCCGATGATCTCCTCAAAGTCGAGGAGTGAGGCAGCCTGGGACCGCTTAGCGAATCTTCCGAATCGACGTCACTCGAGAGGCATGGCTGTCACCGCGGATCATCGGATCCAGGAGCAAGTCACCCCGATTGAGGTCTTCCGCTCCTGCCAGCGCTGGGTCGGGGCGGTAGCGTGCCCGCCGCTTGCCCTCCTGCCCGCAGATGAAGAACTCGAGATCCTGGCCTTCGGAGTGGGCGGGGCTGACGAGTCGCTGATGCTTCGCCCGATTTCCGCCTTCCAGTTCCGGGAGGATTTCTTCGAGAGTGCGCTTGGATTTGATCAGGACCAGGTAACTGAACGGCAACGTCTTGCGATCCAGCCCGGCCATCTGGTCGATCAAGCGGAAATAAGGCGGTCTCCACCAAGTGACCGTCTCGTGGCACCAGTCTTCGGCCTCCGCCAACGCCCCGCAGGCCTGGTGGCCCAGGCAGGGGAGCAGGACTTGGATCCCGTGCGAGGGATCGGCCTCGATCTCCGCCAGCAGCGCGCGACGGAACTCGAGGATCCGGCGGGACTGGTATTTCAAAGCCGGTTCCGAAAAGATGACCAGCCCTTCTTCGGAGAGGTGCTTTTTCCAACTGGCGAGAAGGATCTTCGCGAGCGCTTCCGGGGTTTCCCGGCTCTCGTTCATGAAGTAGCTTTGCAACCAGAGATTGAACTGGGGAGCCGCTGGAGGCAATACGCCCTGACTGAAATCGATTCGACGCCGGAATGTTCGGATGCCCCAGTTAGGCTTGTCGTTGAAAGCGAAATACTTCTCGGCCCAGCTCGCACCAAGCTCGAGCATCGGCTTGTCCTGTTCGATGAGCGCCCAGTTGCCGGAGTCGGGGACTCCCACTGGAGCGTGTTTCTCGCCCGCGGCGATCCCGCAGGCGCCCGTCGCAGGGCCCGCGCCGAGCTCCAGGCCCTGCATCGGCCGGCCGGTGGGCCAGCGGTAGCCTAAACGCGCGAGTTCGGCCCAGATCGCGGCGACCCGGAACAGGTTCGAAGGCATGAAATAAAGGAAATAGGCGAGACGAAGATTGGCCGGATTCGAGCTTTCGCTCCAGTAGGGGTCGAGGCCTTCCGCTGCCTTCTTGGGATCGGGTTTCGGACGGCGACCGAAGCCTCGCCCGTAGCGGGCCCCGAACTTCTGGGTATCCTTGATCGCGACTTTCGCGAGGCGTTCTTCTTCCTCGGGATCCAATTCACGGAGGCGTTCCGTGCGATTGAAGAGATCCGAAAGCTTTTGGACGTGCGGGATGACCGAACGCGCGAGAAATCGGTTCGAACGGATGGCCTCCGGCTCGGGCAGGAGCTTTTTGTCGGAGGCGAATTGGGAAATGAGCTCTTCGAAAGAGGCTCCGAAGGCTTCGGACAAAGGAACAGGCACCCGCATGCCGACTAATGACCAAACCCCATGGTCTTTGTCCAGTGCCTGCGTTAACTTCGCCCAATGCGACTCGGACTCGCCGGTGAATCGGTCCGGACGCGCGCGAAAGCGCTCGTCCTGGGCCCACGCTCGATTTCAGGGAGGATCGGGGAAGAACTCGATGCTTTGGGCTTCACCCCTGTCTTCGAGGCCTCACTGGAGCTGGGATTGCCCCAGCCGTCCGTACCAGGGGCGCTTGACGCCCTTCGGGATCTCCTGAGGAAATTCATCGACGTAGCCGGACCCTCAGAGAGCGGTTACGCCCACATTCTGCACCCGGGCACCGGTCCATGGGCCGAGCGGGCCGAATTGGCGTCGATCGGCCAAGAATTCGGACTCAACGTCATTGGTCCTCCCGTCCGGGTCTTAAGCTTGTTCAGCAACAAACTCAGCCTATTGGTCGAGGCCGACCGCCTCGGAATCGCTACTTTGGCGACGAGTCTGGATCCGATCCATAGCGTGCGTGAGATCGAGGCTTCCATGAAGAGTGGGACCAGCCGCTTCCCGTTCGTTCTGAAGTCGGTCCGGGGAGGGAGCGGCCACGGCATCTACGTCGTGCATTCACCGGAGGATCTGGACACGGGGCTTCCTCTTTGGCTCGAGCAGCTTCGGCGGGGCGTGGGTGAAGTCATGCTTTTCACCGAGCGCTACGTCGAGGGAGCACGTCGAATCGTCGCTCCATTCGCGCGCTTCAAGGATGGCCGTTCCGCGGTTTTGCCCCTGGTCGACGCCAGTTTGCAAAGCCGGTTCCGCAAAGTCATCGAGTTCTGCCCTGCGGTTGGGCTCGAACCTGCCAGTGAACGCCAGATCAAGGAATGGACCCTTCGAATCATCGAACAGGTCGGGTACGTCGGGGTAGGCGCGCTGGAGTACTTCGTCGACGGGAACCGAGCCTACCTCGTGGAGGGTGTGGCCCGTCTCAATACGGGGTTCCGGCTTTGGGAGCAAGTGGCCGGCATTCGTGCGGTCGAGTGGCAGATTGCCGCTTTCGAAGGGCCGATGGGGGGCTCCGCCGCCATCACTCCGCCTAAGCCCTTGGCTGAGTGGACTCACGCTGTTGGCCTCCGACTTTACGCGGAGGATCCGGTCCTTCAGCTGCCCCAGCCCGGCTGGATTCGCGAGATTTCGGAGCGTCGACATTGGCGTTTTCCGAGGGCCGAGGGCGTCCTGGATCTCCCGGCTCAGCCCGGTACGCGCCTGGACTCCCAAGGAGACCCGCTTCTGGGGCAACTCTTTGTGGGCGCGCAGGAGGCTCGGCAAAGCCTGAGTCTTGCCCGAGGTATCCTCGACGAGTTTTGGATCGCGGGAGGCATTCAGACCAATGACCGCTTCCTGTCGGAGCTTCTGCTTCATCCGTGGATTCAAAGCGGGATGTACCATTCGAGTTTCGTCGAAGAGGAGTTCATCCCCGAGATACGCCCTCCCTCCGAGCTCCTTTCTGTTTTCGCTTCGATCGCCGCGATGGCCGAGTCTTCCAGCGTAGACCCGAATGCACATCGCTGGTCTGTCGGGGACCAATGGGCCAAGCCGGACCATTCGCTCATCCACTGGAAAGAAAAGCCCGAGTACTTCCTGGAGAAGAGGATGAGGGGACTTTCTGGAGTCCTGATCTTACCCGACGGTCGAACTCCACGGGTGTGCGCATTCCCAGTCGGCCCGGCGCGTTGGAAAATTCGCATCGGTTCTTGGACACTGACGGTTCGGCAAACGCCGGCTGCGCGAGCGAAAAAAGACCCGCTCCAACCCCTTCCTTTGCTTTCACTTGTTTCGGGGCGCATTCATTCACTTCTGTTTCGCGAGCAGGCGCTTGTCCCAGCGCATCAAACGCTTTTGATCATCGAATCGCTGAGAACCCTGGTTCCCCATGCGCTTCCGGGCGATGCTCGAGTCCTCCAATGGAAAGTGGCGGCAGAGGACTGCGTCGAAGCCGGTCAAGAGCTAGCGGCCTTCGAGATCTTGCGGTCCTGAAAAAGGTCGGGCAACCTGACCTCATGCCCAGCTACTCGCGCCAAGTGGAAGTTTCAGGAAAATCAGCCCAAGAACTCTATGACAAGATCTCGATCGAGATCGACCGTTTCATGGAGAAGTCCAACGTCGGAAAGTTCGAGGTCCAGCGGGACCCCGCCAAGCGGCAAGTGTCGGTTAAGTCCTCGATGTTCTCGGCCACCTTGCACTGCGATGAAAACCTCCTTCGTCTCGAAGGAAGTCTCAGTCTGATGGCGCTGCCCTTTCGCTCCAAAATCGACGATGGTATCGACAAATGGATTGGCAAGACTTTCGCCAAGGCATGATGGACGTTGAATTTTTTCAAAGAAATCTGAAAAAGAAGCTGAGTGGACTGGGGAATTCAGTTACTCTGGAAACCTTGGAGGCCTCTTAAGCCATGGCGACTCAAAAAGAAACCGTCCGCTTACTCTGCAAAAGTATCATTTCGCGGCTGGAAACCCAGAAGTCGATTTCCTTTCCCCCGCGCCTCCGTCAGATCGTCCAGGACGAAGTCTTCGGACTGGTAGGCCCCTACATCATGACTGATGAGGACATCCGTGAAAAAGCCTTGGGCAAGATCGGCTCCAATGCCGATGCGCTCCTGGACTCGAAGTTCACGGAGAGCGAGCAGTTCAAGTCCGCCAAAGCGGTTGTCCGCAAGGGCTTCGGCGACGACGAGCTCAATGGATTCTACTTTCAGCGCCCCCTCAAGTCCGTGGCGACTACGATTGCCGAGTACTTGATGCGCTCCTCCCATATCGACGATGTCTACGAAACCGACGAGGATCTGGAGCGCCAGATCGTTGACGTAGTCAAGAAATTCGACCCGGCCAACGTTCACTGAGGCGGGTCTCGCGACCCTTGCGGCGGAAACCTTCACTTCCGCCGCCCCTACCCCTGATGTCGACCGAGAGATGGGACTAACCCCCTCAGCTGACATCAGCGAACGTTGACCTGGTCTTATCATCCTGCCGGAGGCTACGTCCTCCGAGGCAGGGTAATTCGATTCTTGATCCCGAGGATTGCTAGATTCCCACCGCCGCGAACTGGTTCTGAACCTGGCCGCAAGTGGTCGAATCATACAGCTGCTGGCAAGCACGAAGGGTGGCCGACTTGAAAGTCGAAAACTTCGCGGCCGACGTCATGTATTGAGTCAAGGTGATGAAGATCAGTTTTTCGGCTTTCGCGCGGCCGAGAGCTGCGTGGATCAAGTACATTGCATGCGACGGGATCGTCGAATTCAAATGCACCCAACACCGGTCGTTGGTGCCGTCGCAGGTTGCGCGATCCGCGAACTTCTCCGACATCTTCGAAGGGAACGGTCGCTGCTGACGCACTCCGTTTTCGTCCCGGTATTTAGCCATGATCGTACCCGGGTTGGCGAGGTTGCGGATTCCGGGTGAACTCGGATTCAGGAAGATCTTCTTGCCCATCGCCCAGTCGCCGTCGTTGGAGATCATTTTTCCGAAGTAATCCGAAAACGCCTCGTTCAAGGCCCCTGATTCGCTTACCATCATGAGCTGGGCAGTCTGCGAAGTGATGCCATGGGTGAGTTCGTGGCCGGCCACATCGAGGCTTCCCGTGAAGTTACCGAACTCGACGCCGTCGCCGTCGCCATAGCCCATGATGTTGTCATCGGTGCTCCAGAACGCATTGTCGAACTTGTCCCCGACGTGGACCACGTTCACCAAGGGGGCTCCGCGGTTGTCGTAGCTGTCCCGATTGTGCGTTCCCTTGTAATACTCGAGAGTGCGCTTGGCGTTGGCCAGGGCAGTCCGTGCGGTCGCATCGGAGCTCAGTTGGGGGGTGCTGTTCGTCACCGTCTGCTGGCATAGGTCGGCGTGGAGTTGAGCCGGGGCTCCGTTCTGGTCGACGGACTGGCAGCGGGAGTCCGCTTGCATCACTTGAACTAATGCGATCCGGGGAGCCGCGATAGCGCCCGGACCCTGAACCGGACGCGGTGCTGGACGACGAGGAAGGCTCAGTTCGACGAGCGACGAGCCGATTTCCAAGTGGTGGGAGATGTTCGCTACGATCTCACCCGAGTTCGCGTTGATGATGAGGTCGGCACCCGGACGGTAGTCCGAGCCCTTCAAATCGATGAAATAGACGAGTCGCGCGGAGCCGTCTTCATTGGGGAGGATTTTGAGTTCGGGTGCGCTCTTGAGCTCGAGACCCGGCTCTGAAGCACGTGCGATGCTCAGGGCTTCGTCGGCATTGAGTCGAGGAGAAGTATCGATGTCGAACTCCTTGATCTCGTCAGAGATTTGGACGCCGCCTGCACCTTCGTGATGGAGTGCCATCGATCCGACGACCTCGAGACCTTTGTAATAGTCTTGGAACTTGGTCGTTTCGATTTCCGGGCTCACGATCTTTTGCTTGAGCGACAGGGTCCGGACCGTATCGTCGCGCGTGAGAGCGCGGATCTTCGGCATCGCCTTTAGGGTGTCGAGGGCCAGGCGAAGTTTTTCGAACTGGGTATTGGCTCGGGGGAAGGGCCCCATGATCAAGGAACTATCCAGGCCTTCTGCCATTGCAGCAGTCGAACCGGACGCGGAAAGAATCAACATGAATTGGATAAGACGCGACATCGTCCTTGTCCCCCTGGCGGTGTGGTTATGATTGACTGAAACCGATGACCCCTCTTGAATTCCCCTCGAGGTGTCGGCGGCGCATTAAGCAATTCGTGCGCCAAAACGTAAGTGATTAAAATCAAAGGGATTAATCGATTGCTGCACCATGACTTACGGAATGGGGGCTTTTTCAGGAAAGAATGACCGTCAATTGACTCAGTGCGTTTATAAATAGTTCCGATTCAGGTTTTTTCAACCAGAAAAATCTACCGGATTGTTGAACCCTTCGACACTGTCGAGGCGCTCAACAGAGTTTGTGTACTGTTTTGGTTTTATGGTGAGTAACTTGTTGGAGTTGCAGAGTTTAAAAGTTATTTTTCTTAACTATTGAGGCCCCGACTTTGCAGTCAGGTCCCCTTGGGAATGGGGCGTCGATACTCTTTCATAGTCGTGATCCTACTTTTGCTCACCGGGATGTCCTGGTGGTCGGCAAAGCTGAACAGTTCCGCGCCGCGAGCTTCTGTGGCCGGTAAAAACTTCCCAGGCCAGATCGCCTTAGAAACCCAGCGGCGGGATCTGCTCGAGGCCATGGATCGAGTGGTGTCCTATCAGCACTATTACCGGTCCGTTTATGGCCACTTCACTCAGCTTTTGGGCCGGGTGGGATTCTCCGTTCCCCGAAAAATCGAAGAGCAATACGATATCCGGGTGACCGAGGCTTCCCAGGATCGGCTGGTCTTGACCGCCATCTCGGAAGTCGAGGGACAAACCCAAGATCGGGTGTCGGTGAACCAGGAGTTCAGGCTGCAGGCGAACTTTCCGATTCCTCCGCCCCGTCCCGAGTACCTGCGTGCCCAAGCCCTGAAGCACCTCCGTCTCCTAGGTGAGTCCACTGCCACCCGAGTGACCGAGCTCCAAAGCGTCTATCGAGATTATTTCCGGTTTGAAATCCGGACGAATTCCGAAAACAATCGCTCGGTCAGCGCCACGGGCATCCGACCCCCCGTGCTCGGGCAGCAGCTCGAGTGGGGCGGGTCAACAGGCCTGCGAACACTTGCGGGCGGCAAGGATGGAGAGGGTCCGCTTTTGGATGAAGAAGTCGAGCTTAGCGCGGCTCCTGGCACCGGGCAGAAGGCCAGCGGCGACCTGATGAACACTTTGGAAGAAGCTTATCTGGCTCAACGGATTTTTCATGGCGAGGTCGGCAGGTACGCCAAAGACTGGTCTGAACTCTCAAAGATCGCTGGATTCCGTTTCGAGGAAAAAGAGCGATACGGAGGGACGTCCGTTCCGTTCGGGGATCGGGAGCCCGCGAGCACGGAGTCGGAAGCTGAGGACAGTACGGCGGCTTCGGCGGGCGTTTCTGCTGAGATTCCGAGGACCGGTTCCGATGAACTCATCGTCGAGCCCATTCCCGTAAACTAGAAACGTTGAAGGTTTGACAAGCTTTCGATGGCTGGGTAGACTTTTTTGAAGTTTAGGATCGCCTACTTGCGCGATTTTCCATCGGTTTTCGTCAGATATTCAATTTTGGGAGCTCAGAGTGAAATTAATGCATGTGGGACGTTCAAGGATGAGGTCACACCGCGCCCTGGCTTCAGGGATGGCGGGTCTGCTGCTTTTGGCAGGCTGCGCGACCGGTCGGACGAAATCCTCCACTCCCGATTCAGGATCTGGATCCGACACCCACTCGAGTCCGGATTCCAAGGACGCCCTTTCCGTCGAGTCGAAAGTGCCTCCCGCCGGTTCAGTCGTTCACGCTCAACACGGGGAGATTTCGATCCGAGGGGTGAAACTGAAGAACACCCAGTTCGACTACCCCATCACGATCAACTCCAAAGTCGAGCAGTGGGTGGACTACTTCCTTGGCAAGGGGCGCCCGCACATGGAACGCTACTTGGAGCGTTCCGAGCATTTCATCCCGTTCATCGCCCCGATCCTGAAGCAAAACAACATGCCCGAGGATCTGGTCTACCTCGCGATGATCGAGAGCGGGTTCGCCAACCATGCGCGCTCCTTCGCCAAGGCCGTGGGCCCGTGGCAATTCATTTCCGCCACCGGCAAGCGCTACGGACTCGCCGTGAACTGGTGGATCGATGAGCGCCGGGACACGCGTAAATCGACCTTGGCCGCCGTCGAGTACCTCAAGGATCTCTACAGCATGTTCCACAGCTGGGAGCTGGCCGCCGCCGCCTACAACGCGGGCGAAGCCAAGATCGCCCGCGCCATCCAGCGGTACGGCACCAAGGATTTCTGGGAACTGACTCGCCAGCGCTACTTGCGCATCGAGACCCGCGACTACGTGCCGAAAATCATCGCTGCCGCACTGGTGGCGAAAAACCGGACCCAGTTCGGTTTTCCCGCCTCGACCCTGAAGGCTGAAAAAGGTGAAGTCCTAGCCGCTGACGGCGAAGTCGTGAAAGTCGAGAAAAGCACTTCCGAGGCGAACCAAGTCCAAGCCGGTGCCGAGAAGGGCGAGACCTTGGCCAGCATCCTGAAAGAAGAAGATGCCGTCACCGCCGCGGAAGAAGAGCAGATGCCCGCGGCGCAAGCGCTCCCCACTGTGGTTCAGACCGATCCGAGCATTCCGCTCGCCCGCCCGGTTTCCACTCCCTGGGTGAGCAAGAAAGGGGAAGTCGGGGGCGAGGAGCTGGCCGAGATCGAGGTCCAAAGTCCGGCTGACCTCCTTCAGATCGCTAATGCCTCGGGGCTTTCCTACAACACGGTCAAGAGCTTGAACCCCGATGTCCTCCGCTGGTGCACGCCCCCGACCGTCTCGACTTACCGGATCAAGCTGCCGGCTTCGATCAAGGACAAGTTCCTCGAAGCTTACAATCACGGCAATTACCCGCGAAAAGTGAATTTCCTGGCCTACAAGGCGAAGCGCGGGGAGAGTCTCTCGGGAATCGCCCGCCATTTTGGGATCAAAGTCGATCCGATGAGCGATTTGAACGGCGTTTCCGCCAAGATGCCTTTGCGGAACGGAACCCGAGTCCTCCTACCGATCCCCAATGATCGGAGCCGGAGCCTCGCTTCGCTCGAAGTCCGCGATGCGCCCGAGAGGCGTCGTGCTCGCAAGGGCCGCCGCGGTCGCGGGGGTTCGAAAGTCTCCTACCGGCGCCGGCAGTCGGCTCGCTCCAAGAGTTTGGCCGAAGACCGCGAAGGCTGAGACTCCGGTCCTATGGCCCTCATCGTCCAGAAATTCGGCGGGACCTCGGTCGGTAATCCGGCCCGGATTTGCGCGGTTGCCGATCGAGTCGCTCGCGCCAAGGCCGAGGGTCATGGTCTGGTCATCGTGGTCTCCGCGATGGGCGATTCAACCGATGAGTTGATTGCGCTCGCTCATCAGGTTTCCAAGGCCCCCCCTCATCGCGAGATGGACATGCTGCTGACCGCGGGAGAGCGGATCTCAATGGCGCTTTTGAGCATGGCGCTCAGCGACCGTGGCGTGGACGCGGTTTCGCTCACCGGGTCTCAGTGCGGGATCATCACCGACTCGAGCCACCGGCGGGCCCGAATCCTCCGGATCACAGGAACCCGAGTCCGCGAAGCACTCGACTCAGGTCGCGTCGTGATCGTCGCGGGTTTCCAGGGAGTGAGCGAAACCAAAGAGATCACGACGCTCGGGCGAGGCGGTTCCGACACGACGGCAGTCGCGCTGGCCGCGAGCCTGGGCGCGGACCGATGCGAGATCTACACGGACGTCGACGGCGTTTACACCGCGGACCCACGAGTGGTGAAGGATGCCCGACTCCTCCCGCGCATTCCCGGCCGACTGATGTCCGAACTCGCCGCTCTCGGTGCAGGCGTGCTCCATCCGCGAAGCGTCCAGTTGGCGCGCCAGAAAAACATTCCTCTCTGGGTTAAAAACAGCATGAACGAAAAGGAAGGGACGCAAATCATGACCGACGCTTCGGTCCAGGCCGGAATGGAGGAGTTTCGGGTCGTGGGCGTGACCGCTGACCTGAGCAAAGCTTTGCTCACCATTGATCTCATGCGCCCGACAGTGGTCTCGGCCATCTGGGATGCGGCCACCGCGGCTCATCTTTCGATCATCGCGCCGGTTTTTCAGGACGGAACGGTCCGGTTTTTCACGGAGAAAGAGGGAAGTGGCGACTGGACCCGGATTCTGACGCGTTTGGCGGCCGACGGCTTTCTAAAAAAGTTCCAGTTCGATGAGTTTTATGTTCCTCTCTCGATCGTCGGGGATCGCTTTGGTCAGGATGGAGCTGCGCTGAGTCAGGTTTTCGAAGTCCTGTCCCAAGAAGGGATTACGGTTTCACTCGGTTCCGGTTCAACCGTCTCGCTGACCGTCAGCATCCCTGCCACTCATGCCGAAGACGGTGTCCGCGCCCTCCACGCCCGATTTTTAAATTCGCCAACCTCCTAAGGGGATGCCAATTGAAGCGAACGACCACCCAGAATCTCATCATCGGTGACGGCTGGTCCGCTTTGGGAGCGGCTGGCTTTCTCGCCCACGCCGGGAAGCCCGTGATCTGGCTGGCCGGAAGCGGCGCGCGCTTGATTCCGCCTCTCCCCTCGCTGGAGCTGGGCGAGGGAGTGGCTGTCTGGAAAGCGCTCGCGCAACGCTTGGGAGTCGACTGTGGAGAGCCGCGCCGCGGCTCCTTCATCCGAGAGTTCCGGAACAAGTCCTTCCGCGAAGCCGCCTGGACCAAAGCACCCACTGCCGAAGCGCGTTTAGATGTGCGTGATGAAGTGCTTTGGACCCCGGAGGCGCGTTTCGCCGGTGCGTTTGAAGCGCGTTTCGATGCGAGCATCGCTGACCTCGAGGAGGGGATCCGCGCTCGGGTCATGACTCATCCGGGCCTTCAGCGCATGGAGGATTCTGAGATCCAGGCCATCCACTCACTGGGAACCCCGGGTCCTCATGTCGAAGTCGTGCTCGGATCCGGAGAGATCATTGAAGCGGATCGAGTGATCTTCGCGGATCGCTGGCAGGGACTGGTGGCGATCCAGGGACTTCCCAAGGGCCTGCCGCTTCTCCGCGGACGCTTGCCCATGGGGGCGCTCCAGGCGATGTTCACCCATTCGCTCCCGATCGGGGGCGCGCTTCAGGAGGGATTCTACGGAGCCTCCCATAAAGACGCGGGCGATGAGCTGACCCGAAACGTCTGGGGCCATTTCTTCAGTGAAGGACACCGCAGCGTTTGGACCCTGTTCCTCGAGTCCGAAGAGGGTGAGGACAACCATGAAATCACCAAAAAACTGCGCCGCTTGAAACAAGCTCTGGACCGCATGTTCGTAGGAACCGCGTGGCTTCCCGAGGGCAAGGCCGACTTCATGGCGACAGTCGAGGCCGAGCAGTACCGTTTCGAGGAGTCGATCGTTTACACAGCGGGAAAATCCCCAAGCGAACCCGTCACACTCACCTCCGTGCCCAACCTGTTTTTTCTGACCGACGCCTATGGTCCTTCGAGGGCCATGGAGCAGGTCGGAATCTTACTCGGTGAGGAACTCTCGATCTCCCGAGTGGTTCCGAGCAGTGAGACTGAAGCTGCCCACGAGGAGTCTCTGGTCAGCGAAGCGGCTGCTCCCGAGCTCGGCCCAGAGAAGGTCTGAAGCCGAGGCAAAACACGTCGACCTCCCGAGTCCCTGCACGAGCGAGTGCGGTGGCGGCCGATCGAAGCGTGTGGCCCGTGGTCATGAAGTCATCCACCAAGATGATCCGTTTGGGGCAAGGACCAGTAGCCACGAAGTTTATCGGGCTTTCGAGCCGTTCGCCGGCAGTTTTCTCCGCTTGGCGTGATCCGGTTCGTAACTGGGGCAACTGCAGCAAGTTTTGAACCTTCAATCCCGTGCCCTCGGAGAGCGCGAGAGCGATGCGCTCAGCCGGATTCCCGCCCAGGATCCGTGAGCGTCGGGGATCTTGAGGGATCGCCACCACCGTGGCTTCACCCGAGGCGAGCCTCATCCCTGCGCTCTCCCGGAGTGGACGAGCCAAGTCTCGCCCGAGGACTCTCCGATCGAAAGCCCGACCTGGATGGGTTTTCCAACGCTTCAACACTCGGAACCCTTGACCGATCAAAAGGTAGCGGGCCGAGTACGACCGGATCGGATTTTCGGGAGGGAGCTGAATCCAACGGCGCAAGCATGCGGCGGGTGAGCAAGCCAGCCCGGTGCACTGGGCACAGAGCGGGGGACAGGGGATTAAGGACTGCAAGCAAAGCCTGCAGAGAGGCAAGCACTCGAAATCGGGACCGGGTTCATCACAAGCGATGCATTGAAATAGATTCAGATACATAGGGGGGAGCGAGAGCATGCCGCGTGCCGGGCTCTAACTGCCCCCCCACGCTGTTGTGCAAAGTGACAGGCCCACCGCCAAGCAGCTCAATGGGCACTCGGATTGCGACTTCTCGGTCCCATGAAAAGCAGTAGCCCGAGTGTTTTCCGAAAGAAATTGAGCCCCCCTGCCCCTTCCCGGGGTGTGTGAGCTTCCTAGCGAGTCCGAGTGGCAGTCTTACGGTTCGATTCGGGAGCTTTCGTCGCTCCTCGGATAGCCGAGTGATCCAACGCTTTCGCTGCACAGGCTGCCTGAGGAGCTTTTCTCGAGCTGCTCGGAAATTTAAGTTTTTAGGGACGCTCTCCTTTCAGAAAAACCAAGAAGCCCTGCGCGGAGGCGCCCGTCCCTTAGACGAGATCCAGTCCGATGAGCTCGAGACGTTTGAGCACACGAAGATGAAGCCGCTCAGTGTGGCCATCGCAGTCGATGCA
>JAYVNB010000261.1:0-3677 GCA_043759365.1 Bacteriovoracaceae bacterium
AGGTCATCACGGGAGTCTGGGTCGGCAATGACAGTCAAAAACCCATCGGCCCGGCTGAAACCGGTGCTCGAGCGGCTCTTCCCATCTGGCTTGGGTTCATGAAAGAAGCCGTCAAGAAATACCCGGACACCGACTTCGCGGTACCGCCGGGGGTGGTCTTCGCTTCGATCGATCCTCAGAGCGGAAAGCTTGCCCCTCCCAACTCCTCGGGATCCATCAAGGAAGCGTTCATCGACGGAACCCAACCCACCGAGATGGGTGGAACGAGCGGCGGCTCAACCCAGAGCGATAGCGAATTTCTTAAAGAAGACATCGAATAGCGCCGAAGTTTTTCTACAGAGTAGATATAATTCTCTGTGGGGGTTCTTCGTCTGCGCAAACCACTAGCGATCTCCATCCTTGTGCACGCGACCTTTGCGATGACGTGCGCAGCCTTGCTCGCCCAGCGGCCACCCTCGGCACCGGACCGCAAGATCACATACATCGAGATGGAGCCGTTCGACCCGCAGTCGATCGCGCGGAAAATTAAGAAGACGCAAGAGGACGAGCGGAGCCGTAAACGCATCGTCCAAACCAAGCAGGGACACCTGACGGAACGTGCTACTCCTGACGCGTTCCTCGGGGAGAAGACCCAAACGGTTGACCGCGAGTCCGTCAGTAAGAACCGGATCACTGCCATGGGCCGTCAGGCTCAGGCTCCGACCGAAGCCCGTCATGAGCCGAAGCCCAAACAGCCCGCCGAAAAGAAGCAGGCACTGCAGGTGCTTCCGCTTAGCAGGCTTGGCCTCGCGATGATCCCGAGCCCCAAGGCCGCAAGCGAGGAAGAGCAGTTTCGTGACCGTATTGTCAATCAGCAGACTGCGGGCATGCCCCAAGACTACGTCAAGGGTTTCAAGGAGTCCGAGACTACTGCACTCAATACCAAGGAGTTTGTTTTCTACGGCTACTTTCAACGAATTCGCCAGCGGTTGGATCTGACCTGGAACTCGAGTTTGCGCGAGCATCTCACGCGCATGTACCGAAGCGGCCGTCAGCTCGCCAGTGATATGGACCACACGACACGCATCCTCGTGACCCTCAACTCGGGCGGTGAAATTACCAAAGTCCAGGTTCTCGAAGAGTCTGGGACCCGTGACCTCGATGACGCCGCTGTCAAAGCCTTCAATCGGGCGGGACCTTTCCCGAACCCGCCCCACGGTATCCTCGACCCCACCGGGCAGATCCAGATTCGCTGGGACTTCGTCCTCCGCAGCTGAAGCTCAGCTGCGTCCTGGATTCTTCAAACGGTCCAAACCTTCCTGGAACACGTAGTCTCCCCAAATCTTGTCGATCCGCCGGAAGGTCTGGATGAGGGACTCGGCCGCCTCCTTATCGCCTGTTCCTTGGTTCTTCGCTAATTGCCGAATCGCCTGAAGGATGATTTTGAACGGGGGGCTTTCCAGGAGCGTGAACAGCTCGGTGGAGAAGTCCTGGACGGATTCCGCGCGAGTGGCCACCAGAGCGGTATTGAAGATGCGAGTGAGCTCCTCGATCGTGGAAGCTCCGGGCGACCCATGGGTCGCTTCACTCTGGGAAGCCTGGTTCATAGGGGTGGGGGGTTCCTGCATATGACTTTGAGAATTCTATCGAGGGGCCCAACATACCGTCGCTATCCGATGATCCACAAGAGGGGTTCTGGGAAATTATGGTCAAGAAAAAACTTGGGGAAAAAACCCCTGATCATTGATAGGGGTTTGACATGAGTGATACTCGCACTTTCGCCAATCGCCACATTGGACCTCGTCCCATGGAAATTGACCCGATGCTCGTCGCATTAGGTCTTGCATCATTGGACGATCTCGTCGCCCGGACGGTGCCCTCCACGATTCGGATGTCGCGAACCCTGGCCGCGGAGGCACTCGGGCATGGACGGGACGAAGCTGAGTTGCTGGAAGAGTTGAAGCAAGTGGCATCGAGGAACCAGGTGTTCCGCTCGTATATCGGAATGGGATACCACGACTGCGTCGTTCCTCCGGTCATTCAGCGCACCATCCTGGAGAACCCCTGCTGGTATACCCAGTACACCCCTTATCAAGCGGAAATTTCCCAGGGTCGCCTCGAGGCGCTTCTGAACTTTCAAACCCTCATTTGCGATTTGACCGGAATGGAGATCGCCAACGCCTCGCTTTTGGATGAAGGGACTGCCGCTGCCGAGGCGATGGCGATGTCTTACGCACTGAAAGCGAAAGACGGGAAGCGGTCCTACTTCGTCTCGGACGCTTGTCATCCTCAAACCATTTCCATCATCCGCACGCGCGCGGAGCCCCTCGGTATCGAGGTTTTGGTCGCCAAGCATGAAAAATTGCTTTCAGGGGCAGCCGTCGATCCCTCGCTTTTCGGCGCGCTCCTCCAATATCCGACAAGTGACGGAGTGATCGTCGACTACAGGCCCACCCTGGACCGGCTGCATGCAGTGGACGCCATCGTGACCCTGGCGTCTGACCTCATGAGTTTGGTCGTTCTCAAGTCGCCGGGCGAACTCGGTGCGGATATCGTAGTGGGCAGCGCCCAGCGATTCGGGGTTCCCATGGGTTACGGGGGACCGCATGCCGCTTTTCTTGGGACTCGCGAGGAGTACAAGCGCCAGATCCCGGGCCGTTTGGTCGGAGTCTCCAAGGACGTCGATGGTAAACCGGCGATTCGCCTCGCCCTCCAGACGCGCGAACAACACATCCGTCGCGACAAGGCGACGAGCAACATCTGCACCGCGCAGGTCCTGCTCGCCATCATGGCCAGCATGTATGCCGTTTACCATGGTCCCCGTGGACTGAAGGAGATTGCGGAGCAGATCCATTTCATGACCGCCGTCCTCGCCAAGGGCTTGAAGAAGCTGGGTTACGATTTGGGAGCCCATCCTTACTTCGATACCCTTCGCGTCCAACTCGGGGAGCGATCTTCGTCTGAGATCCTCGCTCGCGCCAAAGCCAAAGGCATCAACCTTCGAAAACTCGACGAGAAGACCCTTTGCGTCGCCCTGGATGAAACGGTTCGCGCCAAGGATGTCCAGGACCTCCTAGCCATCTTCGGAGCCAAAGAGTCGTCCGGCACGGCTTTCAAGGAGCTTTCCCAGGGAGTTAAGTCTTCGGTTGACCCTCAGTTCGCGCGCGGTGGATCCATCCTCGCTCATCCGGTTTTCAATAAGTACCATTCGGAAACGGAGCTTCTCCGCTACATCACGAAGTTGCAGAATCGCGACCTTTCCCTCGCACATTCGATGATTCCGCTCGGATCCTGCACCATGAAGCTGAACGCGACCTCTGAAATGCTGCCAGTCACTTGGCCTGAGTTCGGAAAACTCCATCCGTTCGTTCCTGCTGAACAAGCGCAGGGCTACGCATGGATGATTCAGGATCTTGAGAAGATGCTGGGAGAAATCACGGGTTTCGACGCAGTCTCCTTGCAGCCCAACGCGGGTTCGCAGGGGGAGTACGCGGGTCTGCTTGTGATCCGGAAACACCATCAGGTGCGCGGCGAAGGGCATAGGAGCGTTTGTCTCATCCCGCAATCCGCGCACGGCACCAATCCGGCGAGCGCCGCGATGGCCGGCATGAAGGTCGTCGTCGTCGCCTGCGATCGCGATGGCAATATCGATGTGGCCGATTTGCGGGCCAAGGCGGAGGCGCACAAGAAAGACCTCT